>NZ_FYDT01000016.1:0-117724 GCF_900187585.1 Pseudomonas sp. Irchel 3E19 | reverse complement strand
TGGAACCACCTGATCCCATCCCGAACTCAGCAGTGAAACGATGCATCGCCGATGGTAGTGTGGGGTTTCCCCATGTGAGAGTAGGTCATCGTCAAGATTAAATTCCGAAACCCCAATTGCGAAAGCAATTGGGGTTTTGTTTTGCCCGCGAAAAAATTTTGGATGCCTCCGTGCCCGCCCAATTGTCGCAAGAGCTTCCATTAGGGAAAAACCTTCTGAAGTGATCGGGCAGTTTTTGGTATGGTGCAGCTCGTTTTTTCACGGACTGATGTCACGCCTATGGATCGGCACTCATTTATGTCAAAGAGTTGCTGTAGAAATGCATGAAGCCATCCCGATCAAGGATCACGAAAAAGAGACGCGTCTGGTCAACAAGCGGTTGATCGCCTGCGCCTTGTTCGTTTTCGCCATCAGTTGTGCCCTAGTGGTGCGCCTCTACATCCTGCAAGTGGTGGAGTTCGATTACCACTCGACCATTTCCGAAAACAACCGTGTTCACGTTTTACCGATCCCACCGACGCGCGGACTGATCTACGACCGCAATGGCGTACTGCTAGCCGACAATCGTCCCAGCTATAACCTGACCATTACCCGCGAGCGAGCTACCAACGTCAATCAAGAACTGGACGAGGTCATTGATCTCCTGCACTTGCCTGCTGAAGACCGCACAGTGTTCGACAAGGCCATGAAGCAGTCCCGTCATCCCTTCACGCCGGTCACGCTGTTTTACGAGCTGACCGAGGAGCAGATCGCCGTATTAGCGGTCAACGAGTTCCGTTTGCCCGGCCTCGATGTAGAGCCGCAGTTTGTTCGGCACTATCCGCTGGGTGCGCACTTTGCGCATTCGATAGGCTACGTCGGCCGTATCAATGAAAAAGAATCCAAGACCCTCGACTCGGTTGAATACCGCGGCACCCAATCTATCGGAAAAACCGGAATCGAGCGTTTCTATGAAGCACAGTTACACGGCCACGTCGGTTACGAGGAAGTGGAAACCAACGCCCAGGGTCGAGTGCTACGTGTGCTCAAACACACCGACCCGGTACCTGGTAAAAACATCGTACTGAGTCTCGATGTCAAACTGCAGGAAGCTGCCGAAGCTGCTTTGGGCGATCGTCGAGGCTCTGTCGTGGCGCTCGACCCTTCCACTGGAGAAGTGCTGGCCATGGTCAGCAATCCGAGTTTTGATCCGAACCTGTTCGTCACAGGTATCAGTTCCAAGGAATATTCAGCACTGCGTGATTCCATCGACCGGCCACTGTTCAATCGCGTGCTGCGCGGTTTGTACGCGCCGGGTTCGACGATCAAGCCGGAAGTGGCAATCGCCGGCCTCGATGCCGGAGTCGTGACGCCGCAGACCCGAGTATTCGATCCAGGCTACTACCAACTTCCGGATTTCGATCACAAGTATCGCAACTGGAACCACAGCGGCGATGGCTGGGTGGATATGGACGCAGCAATCATGCGCTCCAACGACACTTACTTTTATGACCTGGCGCACAAGCTCGGGATTGATCGCCTGCACGATTACATGGCGATGTTCGGTCTGGGCGAAAAGGTTTCGCTGGACATGTTCGAAGAATCTCCCGGCCTTATGCCGTCCCAAGCCTGGAAACGCGCGACGCGGCGCCAGGCCTGGTTTCCGGGCGAAACCGTCATTCTGGGTATCGGACAGGGCTATATGCAGGTGACGCCGCTGCAACTGGCTCAGGCCACGGCGCTGATCGCCAACAAGGGCGTGTGGAACCGTCCGCACCTGGCCAGGACCGTCGATGGTGTGGCGCCGGTCGACGAGCACCCGATGCCGAACATCCTGCTCAAGGATCCCCGTGACTGGGAGCAGGTCAACCATGGTATGCAGATGGTGATGCACGATGCCCGCGGCATTGCTCGCGCGGCGGCGGCGGGTGCGCAATATCGCATTGCCGGCAAAAGCGGAACGGCGCAAGTGGTGGCGATCAAACAAGGCGAGCGCTACAACCGCGAGAAGACCCTCGAACGCCACCGTGATAACGCCTTGTTCGTCGGCTTTGCCCCGGCGGAGCATCCGAAGATCGCAATTTCGGTGATGATCGAGAACGGCGAGGCCGGTGGTCGCGTCGCAGGCCCTGTGGTGCGGCAGATCATGGACGCCTGGCTACTTGATCAGGACGGCCATCTCAAGCCGCAATACGCGGCGCCAACCAAAGTGCCGGGTAATCCGCACGTTTGACCTGAACCGCTTCCAGCGCAGGCTGAGCCCGTGCCGGAAGCTGCCGAGATGCCTACGGACTACTTGCAACTGTAGCCTTCGGGCATCGTCACGCTGTAGTTGCGTTGAACACGGTCCTGGAAACTCAGGTTTTGCAGGCCTTGTTCAACGAGAAAGGCCTCGACCTTGGCCGGCTGGCAATCTTCGTTATAGGAGGTAGCCCGAAGCAGGTAGACCGCACGCTTGCTCACTTCATCCCGAGCCGTGGCGATGAACGTGCTGAGCGTGGTATAGCCGGTTCGCTCCGAAGTGCCCACCGGGCCATAAGTGGTATTTGGCGTACTTGTGCAATTCAGCTGATTGTCTTTTTTCTTCTTGTTCTTGCACACAGTCGAGGTACTGGTTACCACTTGCCCATAGTCGGTGGCTGTGTAGCGGTAACTCACTTGCCGGCTGCCAATATCGAGGCTGATGGTCAGTTTGATCGGAGCATGGTTTTTCGGCAGGCTCGCGTCGGTATAAACCTCCTGAAAGCCGTTGTCTTTTAACGCGTTGACCATATCGCGAAGATAGTAACGGGCATTCAGTGCGTTCTCATCACTGTTGCTTGCAGATGTCACGAGCACAGTTGCCTTGCGGTCGAAGTGATAATCCGGATCGGGTGTTGCGTTGAGTGCTACGTCTAGCTTTGTGGCGCAGCCACTGAGAAACGCCGTCAGTAACAGCAGCGCGCAGGATAGGTAACGGGACATGGAATAACAGCCTTGCAACTAAGGATTGAATAAAAATTAAACGGTTGGGGCCGGCGATAAACAAACCGCAGGGGCTCAGTCTTTTTGGTATTCCAGTAAATCGCCAGGCTGGCACTCAAGCAATGCGCAGAGCTTGTCCAGGGTTGCCATTTTCACCCCCTTGACCTTGCCATTTTTCAGTAATGACAGGTTTGCCTCGGTGATACCGAGCAAGTTGGCTAACTCTTTCGAGCGAATTTTTTGCGTGGCCATGACGACGTCAAGGCGGACGATAATGGTCATTGTATTGTTCTATATATATTGACTTTGCTCATCGCTGAGTACTTTTGCATCGCGCATGATAATTGAAAACGAACAGAGCAATATGCCTTTGACAATCTCATAGGCGGAAGAGGAAGACAGGCCGATCGAGAACTGAAAAATGCGCTCTCCCGCAGGTAGGTCTATCGACAGTGCCAAACCTTGTAAGGTTTCCACCAAAGGATAGGCGGCGGGAGTAACGATACACAGTACCCCCACTTGCCACAGGACCTTGATATTGCGGTTAGTCCAGGTTTCACCGCGGGACAAGCGCAGGAAAAACAAGCCGGTCAGCCATAAGGCGTAGGCTGATAGCACCACGGGCAGGAAGTCCAGGACAACGAGTAGCACTGTGGCCAAAGGCGAAAGCCAGTTATTGGGGTCAAGCAGCGCTCCTTCAACAAACGGATCCAGCAGTTGCGGGGAGCCTTCAGCGAAGGCATAGAGCAGAGCTGCCAGCATGTCATCCTTGTTGAACAGCCAGAGCATCGCGCTGCCGCCGACCTCGGTCATACCCAATACCCAGACCAGAATCGCTGCCAGCAGCCCCACCCAATGCATGCGTTGTAGCGCCATTACGTTGATGCGATTACTCATGAAAATTCCTTGCTATGTCAGTTGGTGTGACTGATTTTCGATGTTTAATTATCGAATAGCAATAATATATTTCAATTAATTTGTGATGGTTTAATCGTTGTCACGCTACATTCAACAATGTGGCGATTTTTGATGCCGAAACGATGTGGCAGGCGGGAGTATCAAAATGTCTGGTGGGGAGATAGCGATTACTACAGCGCAGATCTTCGTGCGCTACTTTGCGATGTCTGGTCTGAGGGGCCCTCGCCAGCCTGCTAGCGACGGCCCCCTGTAATGACCGAAAAATCAGGCCCCAGGCACCGGGCAGCTCATGTCACCTTCTTCACACTTCAAATACTGCTTGAGCGCCTCGACCCGCACCTTGGTCACGGCCGTCATGCAGTTGCTGTAAATCAACGGATAAACACTGCCACCTGTTACCCCGGACGCGGAAAACTTGCACTCGGCATCACGAAAGCCGATCCACGCCCGCTGCGCACTGATCAACAGCTTTTTGCCATCGGGGTTGTCCTTCAAGCGCCCGGTGATCTGCTGATACACCGTATTCAGCTCCTTGTCCGCCGCCTTGAAATCCTGCCCGGCGCATTGGTTCATCGTCGCCTGATCGCTGGCGTTGGCGCAGTCGACAGTGGCATTGGCGAGAGGGCTAAGCAGCAGTGGCGTCAAGGCCAGGAGCAGGCGTGGGGACATTGGAGGTTCTCACTGTATCGGATGAAAGTACGCAGCAGTGTAGCGGCTGCGCAACTTCTATTCAGGCACTCGTTGCCGGGAAGCTTGCAGCAAACGATCTGCGGTCGCCGCAATCTCTTCACCTTCATGCAACAATTCCAGCCAGTGCCCAGGAATGGCTCGCACACCATAGTAAGCACCGGCCAATTGGCCAACAATCGCGGCGGTGGTGTCAGCGTCATCGCCCAGGTTGGCGGCTTGCAGGATGGCCGCAGCAAAATTGTCGGTGTGATGAAAGCACCACAGCGCTGCTTCCAGCGATTGCACGCAGTAGCCGCTGCCACGGATTTCGCTGGCCGGCTTTGCAAGGTAGTCACCCCTGGCAATCGCCGCGACGTTCGATTGGGTGAAGGTCAAGTGTGGCAGCTTGCGCATTTCTGTTTTAGAGGCGCCAAGCAGAGCTGTGCTGATCAATTCAGCAAGCAGCTGGCAGCATTCGATGGCTTCAGGGGCGGCGTGGGTGGTTCGTGAGCTTTCGGCGCAAAACCGTTGAGTCTGTCGGGCGTCGGGAAAGAAAAACAGCACCACCGGTGCCAGGCGCATCAGCGAACCGTTGCCGGCGGTATACGGATCGGTTGAACCGGCAAAGGGCTCACCGGTTTGCTGGTAGCGTGAAAGTGCCTGACTGACGGTCATGCCGATATCGAAACACTCACCGGTCGAACTCAAGTAGCCCCATTTCCACCAGTTAAGGTAGCGGCCCATCTGGTCAGCCGCATCAAAGCCGTTTTTGCTCAGCAGACTTTCTGCCAGACACAACGCCATGGAGGTGTCATCCGTCCATTGCCCTGGTTTCAACTGGAAGGGGCCGCCACCCATCATGTCGGTCATCGGCTCAAACGAGCCGCGCAGCTGGAATTCGACTGTGGTGCCGACCGCGTCGCCGCAGGCCAGGCCGAGCAGGGCGCCGCGATAACGTTCGGAGAGAGATGGCTGCATGATTCGTCCTTGGTTTAGTCAACGCACTGGAAAAGGTAACAGTTTCATCCGCCGGGTTGCGCCCGAAATCGCTCGAACAGCGACTTCAACATGCAGCCAGATGTTTCCTGTTCCATGACCACCAGCACGGCTTTGATACAACTTCGGATTGGACATGTGGTCATACAAGCCTAGTGTTCAGAACAGGAGGTGACGTATGAAACCAGTACCCAATAGTTTCGAACGCAAAATCACGCTCAAGGCGCCCCGTTCACATGTCTGGCGTGCATTGGTCGATGCCGAGGCGTTTGGCCAGTGGTTTGGGGTGGCGCTGGAGGGCAGGCGGTTTATTGCCGGTGAATGGACGCAAGGGCAGGTCACGTATCCGGGTTTTGAACATGTGTTGTGGAATGTGCTGATCGAACGGGTCGAGCCGCAACAGTTGTTTTCATTCCGTTGGCATCCGTATGCGGTCAATCCGAAAATCGACTATTCCCAAGAGCCGACCACGCTGGTCAGGTTCGAACTGGAGGACTTTGAGAGCGGCACCCTGCTCAAAGTGTCCGAGTCCGGCTTTGCGCACATTCCCGATATTCGCCAGAAAGAGGCTTACTACATGGACAGCCGTGGCTGGGAAGAGCAGTTGAGCCGGCTCGAACAGTTTCTCGTCGAAAGCGCCAAGGCACGCGAGCGCGATGGTGGCTGACGTTTTCGAACCGTGGTTGCAGCGCTGGGCCTTGGTGGCGGACGGTGCGCCGCTTATCACCCCTGGCAGCCGTCTGTTGCCGGTACGCCTGGGCGATACGCCGGCCATGCTCAAGATTGCCCTGGATATCGATGAAAAACATGGCAATCAACTGATGGCTTGGTGGGAAGGCAACGGCGCGGCACAGGTGTTGGCCCTTCACGAAGACGGCTTGCTGATGGAGCGGGCCATGGGCCGGCGTTCATTGATGCAGATGGCGCTCAACGGTCAGGACGACGAAGCCAGCCGTATCTTGTGCACGGTACTGGCGCGGTTGCATGCAGTGCGCGACAAGCCGCCTCCACCGCTGGTGGAGCTGGGGCCATGGTTTGCTTCACTGCGCTGCGCTGCCGCAGTACACGGTGGGTCTTATGCCCTGAGCCTGCAGACTGCCGAAGCCTTGCTCGCCGCCCCGCAGGAGGTGGTGTTGCTGCACGGTGACATGCATCACGACAATGTTCTTGATTTCGGTGCGCGCGATTGGTTGGCGATCGACCCGAAGCGGGTGAGGGGCGAGCGGGGCTTTGACTACGCCAACCTGCTCTGTAACCCGGCATTACCGACGGCCAGTAATCCTGAACGTTTCCGTCGACAGGTCGAGGTGATCGTCGAAGCCGCGCAGCTTGATCGCCACAGGCTCCTGCAGTGGGTGCTGGCGTTTGCCGGATTGTCCGCTGCCTGGTTTCTGGAGGATGACCTGCAGGATCAGGCCTCAGGACAGCTGAAAGTCGCGCAGATCGCCACTTCCATGCTTGACGCCTGACACGTCTAAGGGTTTTCGGAAGGGCTGCTATGGCGAATGTCTTACACGCGATGGTAGCTATGTCGACTATTGCCGATTGGATCCACCACGTAATCTACACCCATCAACTGAAGCACAGGGAGTGTTTCAGGATCACGGATGATCGACCATTAGCAAGGATCGCTGCCGACAGGGAGTCGATAATGGTCTTGGGAAAACCCGCTTCGGCGGGTTTTTTTTCGCCTGTAGAAAACTTTGGTGCCGCTCTCAATCAATCTAGGAGCTGCCGCAGGCTGCGATTTTTTGATGTTGGTTTTTAAGATCAAGATCAAAAGATCGCAGCCTGCGGCAGCTCCTACAGTTGTTTTTGCGTCTTTATGAGGCAATCAACTGTCGCAGGACATAGTGCAGAATCCCCCCCGACTTGAAGTACTCCACCTCATTCAAGGTATCGATCCGGCACAGCACCTCGATTTTCTCCTGATGCCCGTCCTCACGGGTAATCACCAAGGTCAGGTTCATCCGCGGTGCCAGTTCGACGCCGGTCAAGCCTTGAATATCGAATGTTTCCTTGCCGGTCAGGTGCAGGCTTTTGCGGTTCTGGTCCAGCTTGAACTGCAGGGGCAGCACACCCATGCCCACCAGGTTGGAACGGTGGATGCGCTCGAAGCTCTCGGCGATCACCGCTTTGACGCCCAGCAGGTTGGTGCCTTTGGCAGCCCAGTCGCGACTGGAGCCGGTGCCATATTCTTGCCCCGCGATCACCACCAGTGGTGTCCCCGATGCCTGATAGCGCATGGCCGCGTCATAGATCGGCAGTTTCTCGCCGGTGGGGATGTAGATCGTGTTACCACCTTCTTCACCGCCGAGCATTTCGTTGCGGATGCGAATGTTGGCGAAGGTGCCGCGCATCATCACTTCGTGGTTGCCGCGACGTGAGCCATAAGAGTTGAAGTCGCGCGGCTCCACGCCTTTTTCCCGCAGATAGCGTCCGGCCGGGCTGTCAGCCTTGATGTTACCGGCAGGGGAGATGTGATCGGTGGTCACCGAGTCGCCGAGCAGAGCCAGCCCCCGTGCACCCTTCACATCCTTGATCTCTGGCAGCGGGCCGGAAATGTCGTCGAAAAACGGCGGATGCTGGATGTAAGTCGAGTCGTCCTGCCACACATACGTCGCCGCTTGCGGCACCTCGATGGCTTGCCACTGTTCGTCACCGGCAAACACTTCGGCGTATTCCTTGTGGAACATCGCCGTGCTGACCTGGTTCACCGCGTCGGCGATTTCCTTGCTGCTTGGCCAGATATCGCGCAAGTACACCGGATTGCCCTGTTGATCATTACCCAGCGGTTCGCTGCTGATATCGGTACGCACAGTCCCGGCCAAGGCATAAGCCACCACCAACGGTGGCGAGGCCAGCCAGTTGGTTTTCACCAAAGGATGCACGCGGCCTTCAAAGTTGCGGTTGCCGGAGAGTACTGAGGCGACGGCAAGATCAGCGTTTTGAATGGCTTTCTCGATCGGCTCCGGCAACGGCCCGGAGTTGCCGATACACGTGGTGCAGCCATAGCCGACCAGCGAAAAGCCGAGCTGATCGAGATACTGCGTGAGCCCGGCAGCCTTGTAGTAGTCGGTGACCACTTTCGAGCCTGGCGCCAGCGAGCTCTTCACCCACGGTTTACGGGTCAGGCCTTTCTCCACGGCTTTTTTCGCCAACAGCCCGGCGGCCATCATCACGCTCGGGTTGGATGTGTTGGTGCAAGAGGTGATCGCGGCGATGACCACGGCGCCGTTTTTCAGGCGATAGGTGTGGCCTTCGTATTCGTACTCGGTCTCGCCGACCAGATCGGCATTGCCCACGGCGACGCCGCCGCCACCTTCACTTTCCAGACGGCCTTCTTCTTTGCTGGTGGGTTTGAATTGCAGGTCGAGGAAGTCGCTGAAGGCTTGGGCGACATTGGGCAGTGAAACGCGATCCTGCGGGCGTTTCGGCCCGGCCAGACTGGCTTCGACGCTGCCCATGTCGAGCGAAAGGCTGTCAGTGAACACTGGCTCCTGGCCGGGCAGGCGCCACAAGCCCTGAGCCTTGGTGTAGGCCTCGACCAGTTTCACCACTTCCGGTGGTCGCCCGGACAGGCGCAGGTAATCCAGCGTGACGTCATCGACCGGGAAGAAACCGCACGTCGCGCCGTATTCCGGGGCCATGTTGGCGATGGTCGCGCGGTCGGCGAGTGGCAGTTCGGCGAGGCCATCGCCATAGAACTCGACAAATTTGCCGACCACACCTTTCTTGCGCAGCATCTGTGTCACGGTCAGCACCAGGTCGGTGGCGGTGATGCCTTCCTTGAGCTTGCCGGTGAGTTTGAAGCCGATCACTTCAGGGATCAGCATCGACACCGGTTGCCCGAGCATCGCCGCCTCCGCTTCGATGCCGCCGACGCCCCAGCCGAGTACGCCGAGGCCGTTGATCATGGTGGTGTGGGAGTCGGTGCCGACCAGGGTATCGGGGAAGGCATAGGTGCGGCCATCTTCATCCTTGGTCCACACGGTGCGGCCGAGGTATTCGAGGTTGACCTGATGGCAAATCCCTGTGCCCGGCGGCACCACGCTGAAGTTGTCGAAAGCACTCTGGCCCCAGCGCAGGAACGCGTAACGTTCGCCGTTGCGCTGCATCTCGATGTCGACGTTCTGTTCGAACGCGCTGGCGGTGGCGAATTTGTCGACCATCACTGAGTGGTCGATCACCAAGTCCACCGGCGACAACGGATTGATTCGCTGCGGATCGCCGCCGGCCTTGGCCATGGCGGCGCGCATCGCGGCGAGGTCGACCACCGCCGGTACGCCGGTAAAGTCCTGCATCAGCACACGGGCCGGGCGGTACTGGATCTCGCGGTCGGAGCGACGCTCCTTGAGCCATGCGGCGATTGCCCGGAGATCGGCGCCGGTAACGGTTTTTTCGTCCTCCCAGCGCAGCAGGTTTTCCAGCAGGACTTTCAGCGACATCGGCAACTGGTCGATATTGCCAAGGCTCTTGGCAGCATCGGGCAGGCTGAAATAGTGGTAGGTCTTGTCGTCGATTTGTAAGGTTTTAAGGGTCTTCAGACTATCGAGGGACGGCATTACGATCACTCCTTTGAATCCGCACGGCTACGGATTGAGGGGACGGGCAGAGCTATCAACGTAGCCCTGTTTTCATTAGCTGGCTAATAACTGGACTCTATGAAGAGAACCAAGGTTCCGACATCGGCTATCATGCGCCGGTTTTCGTGACAGGCTTTGCTGCAAAGCAAAACCTGAGCATCGCGCAGGGGCCGAATGTCCGCCCTCTGCCCAGGAGTCAGAATGAACACCCTATTCATGCATTGCCGGCCAGGCTTCGAAGGCGAAGTCTGTTCGGAAATTTCCGACCTCGCCGCCCAACTTGACGTGGCCGGTTACGCCAAAGCCAAAGCGGCCACCGCCTGCGCCGAATTCGTCTGTACCGAAGAAGACGGCGCCGAGCGCCTGATGCGCGGTCAGCGTTTCGCCGAGTTGATCTTCCCGCGCCAATGGGCGCGTGGCGTCTTCATCGATCTGCCGGAAACCGACCGCATCAGCGTGATCCTCGCGCACATGGCCGATTTCCCGGTGTGCGGCAGCCTGTGGCTGGAAGTCGTCGACACCAACGACGGCAAGGAACTGTCGAACTTCTGCAAGAAATTCGAAGGCCCACTGCGCAAGGCTCTGACTGGCGCCGGCAAACTGGTGGATGACGCCAGCAAGCCGCGTCTGTTGCTGACCTTCAAAAGTGGCCGCGAAGTGTTTCTCGGCATGGCCGACGCCGGTAACTCGGCGATGTGGCCGATGGGCATTCCGCGTTTGAAGTTTCCGCGTGAGGCGCCGAGCCGTTCGACGCTGAAACTGGAAGAGGCCTGGCACCACTTTATCCCGCGTGATCAGTGGGAAGATCGTTTGCACAGCGACATGACCGGCGTTGACCTCGGCGCCGCGCCAGGGGGCTGGACCTGGCAACTGGTCAACCGCGGAATGCTGGTAACGGCCATTGATAACGGCCCAATGGCCGAAAGCCTGATGGACACCGGGTTGGTGCAGCACTTGATGGCCGACGGTTTCACCTTCAAGCCCAAGCAACCGGTGGACTGGATGGTTTGCGACATCGTTGAGAAACCGGCGCGTAACGCGGCGATGCTCGAAGAGTGGATTGGCGAAGGCCATTGCCGCGAAGCGGTGGTCAACCTCAAGCTGCCGATGAAGCAGCGCTATGCCGAAGTGAAGCGTTTGCTCGAACGCATTGCTGACGGGTTCAAGGCGCGCGGGATCAAGGTCGATATCGGCTGCAAGCAGCTCTATCACGATCGCGAAGAAGTGACCTGCCATCTGCGCCGGCACGATGTGAAAAAGCCCAAAAGATGACCGAACACCCGGCAATACGCGACAATGCCGGCAAGTTTCAGGAGTGAATCATGAGTGAAATGATCGACACGCCGGTCGACGGCACCCTCGACGCCACCGGCCTCAATTGCCCGGAACCGGTGATGATGCTGCACCAGCACATCCGTGATCTGGCACCCGGTGGCCTGCTCAAGGTGATCGCTACCGATCCCTCGACCCGTCGCGATATTCCCAAGTTCTGTGTGTTTCTCGACCACGAACTGGTGGGGCAGCACGAAGAGGCCGGTACTTATCTGTACTGGATTCGCAAGAAACAAGCCTGAATTCCAGGCCAAACGCAAAACCAATTGTGGGAGCGAGCCTGCTCGCGAAGACGATGTACCAGTCACTGCTGATGTTGACTGAGACAGCGCTTTCGCGAGCAGGCTCGCTCCCACATGTTTGTCTTGCGTATGGGGCTTAACCCAGCGTACGACTGATCCGAATGCGTTTGCGTGCGCTGCGGGTCAGGCGGATCGACAGCATCAGCGCCGCACAACTCAAGCCGACGATCAAACCCTGCCACAAGCCGCTCGGGCCACGAGGCTCACCGAGCCAGTCGGTCAGACCAAGGGCGTAACCCACCGGCAGACCGATGCCCCAATACGCGAACAAAGTCAGGATCATCGTCACGCGAGTGTCCTGATAACCGCGCAGGGCGCCGGCAGCGGTGACCTGAATCGCGTCGGAAAACTGGAACAGCGCCGAATACACGATCAGCATCGCCGCGATGTGAATCACCGTCGGATCAGCCGTGTAGATCGCCGCAATCGGCTCACGCAGCAGCAACATCATGCTTGCAGACAAGCAGGCATAAGCCAGCGCCGCGCCCATGCCGACGCCAGCGGCAAAACGTGCTTCGCGCGGTTCTTCACGGCCCAGTGCCTGACCGACACGCACGGTGACGGCCATGCCTAACGAGTAGGGGATCATGAACACGAGTGAGCTGACGTTCAGCGCGATCTGGTGCCCGGCAACCACGGTGGCACCGAGGCTACCGATCAGTAGAGCGATTACGGCGAAGATGCTCGACTCGGCAAAAACGGCGATGCCGATCGGTAGACCGATGGCCAGCAGACGTTTGATCACCGCCCATTGCGGCCAGTCGAAACGGCTGAACAGTTCGCTCGAACGATAGGCTGGGGCCCAGCGCTCATAACCGGCCAGACCCAGCGCCATCACCCACATCACGATCGCCGTGGCCCAACCGCAGCCGACGCCGCCCATGGCCGGCACACCAAAGTGGCCATAGATGAAGATGTAGTTCAGCGGAATGTTCAGCGCCAGCCCGCACAGGCCCAGCACCATGGCCGGGCGGGTGCGACCGATGCCGTCACTGGTGCAGCGCAGCACGTGATAGAACGCCACCGCCGGCAGACCGCTGGCGATGCCGTGCAGGTATTGCATGCACGGGCCGATCAGTTCCGGATCGACCTTCATCAGGTGCAGCACCGGTTCGGCGGCGACCAGCATCGCGGTGGCAATCAAGCCAACCACCAGCGCCAGCCACAACGCCTGACGCACCAGCGGGCCGATCTCGCTGTGCGTGCCAGCGCCGAAACGCTGGGCGACTTTCGGCGTGGTGGCCAGCAAGGTGCCGGTCATCAGCAGGAACACCGGCACCCAGATCGAGTTGCCCAGTGCGACTGCCGCCAGATCCTTCGGCCCGACGCGACCGGCCATCACCGCATCAACGAAGCCCATGGCCGTGGTTGCCAGTTGCGCGATGATGATCGGCAACGCCAGGGCGAGCAGGTTTTTGAACTCCAGTCGGATCCGCGCGGGGCGGGTCAGGGAGACGGCGACAGGTTGGTCAGTTACAGAATTCACAGAAAAAGCGTCCACAGATGTTGATGCGCAGGGCGCCGCATTCTACGCCGCTGACGCTTTGGTCAGGAAAAATCCTCTGTTGCGGATTTGTAATCACAAAGCTTGCTGGCCCAACCGTGCATCTGCACCTAAACTGCCGATCCGCCCCAGGAGCCCGCCATGCTGATTGTTGCCGACGAAAATATCCCGCTGCTCGAAGACTTCTTTGCCGGTTTCGGTGAGATCCGCCGGATACCGGGCCGCTCCATCGACCGTGCGACGGTCGAACAGGCTGACGTGTTGCTGGTGCGTTCAGTGACCACTGTCAGCCGTGCGTTGCTGGAAGGCAGCAAGGTGCGCTTTGTCGGCACCTGCACCATCGGCACTGATCATCTGGATCTTGAGTATTTCGCCGAGGCCGGGATTACCTGGTCCAGTGCACCAGGCTGCAACGCCCGGGGCGTGGTCGATTACGTGCTCGGCAGTCTGCTGACCCTCGCCGAAATCGAAGGGGTTGATCTGACTCAACGCACGTTCGGGGTGGTGGGCGCCGGTGAGGTGGGCGGTCGACTGGTCAACGTCCTGAAGGGCCTGGGCTGGAACGTGAAGGTCTGCGATCCGCCGCGTCAGGCGGCCGAAGGTGGCGAGTACGTCAGCCTGGAGCAGATCATCGAGCAGTGCGATGTGATCAGCCTGCACACGCCGTTGACCCGCAGCGGTGACGGTGCGACCTGGCACTTGTTCGATCAACAACGGTTACAGCAACTCAAACCCGGTGCATGGCTGATCAACGCGGCGCGTGGCCCGGTGGTGGATAACGCCGCACTGCGCAAAGTGCTGCTAGCGCGTGAAGACCTGCAAGCGGTGCTTGATGTCTGGGAAGCCGAACCCGAGGTCGATGTAGCGCTGGCCGATCTCTGTGTACTGGCAACGCCACACATTGCCGGCTACAGCCTCGATGGCAAGCAGCGTGGAACCGCGCAGATTTATCAGGCGTACTGCGAATTCATCGGGCAGCCCGCCAGCCTCCAGCTCAGTGATCTGTTGCCGGCGCCATGGTTGTCGCAAGTGACCCTGCATGCCGACAGCGATCCGGCCTGGGCGTTGGCAATGTTGTGCCGTGGCGTGTACGACCCGCGCCGGGATGATGCCGATTTTCGCCGCAGCCTTGTAGGTAATGTCGGTGAGCAGCGTGCGGCATTTGATGTGTTGCGCAAGCAGTACCCGATCCGGCGCGAGATTGAAGGGCTGAAGGTGCGGATCGACGGGGATTCACCGGGGTTGCGGCAGATTGTGGCGGCGCTGGGCGCAGTCACTATCTGACCTGATCCCTTTTAGGAGCTGCCGAAGGCTGCGATCTTTTGATCTTGCTCTTAAAAAACAAAGTCAAAAGATCGCAGCCTCGTTTCACTCGACAGCTGCTACAACAGTCCCGCAGCAGTGGCAAACCGCAGCCAGAAAAAACCCGGCCAAAGGGGCCGGGCCAGGAAGACGGTGGCTATATCACTCTTGTTCGGCAGGCTTGACCAATCGCTTCTCCAGTTCACGGCAAGCGTCCTGGATCATGTCTTCAGTGATCGGTACTTCACGCCCGTCCTTATCGATAATCGAGCAACCCAGAGTCTGGCCGGGCTTGGTGCGGATCACTTCAATCTTGTCTTCGCTGCTGTGTTGCAAGGACATGGCCTGTCTCCTCATCAGGTTGTGCGCCTAGGTTAAAACCCCCACGTGACCGGGCTGTGACAACTCCCTGCGGTCTGTCGGCGGCGGCATCTCCACTCAAACAGAAATGACCGCCCGTCTCAACCGGGACTTTAGACCAATAGCAACTATGGCCTAGTCTTTGGGGGCATATTTAACCTGACTCATTGTGATTTACAGAGTTCCACCCCAAAGAAGGTTTACGCTAGCCCTTTCATCACCATGGATGCGTACCTGAATGACCCCGAAGCTTTCTTCAAGGCACCGTCGCGCGTTGCGTCTGACCAGTCGATTTCTGGCCCCTTACCGCTGGCAAGTCATCGGTGCGCTGCTGGCGCTGATCGTCACCGCCGCCGTCACCTTGTCGATGGGGCAGGGGATCAAACTGCTGGTCGATCGGGGCTTCATGACCCAGTCGCCCCACCAGCTTAATCAGAGCATCGGCATTTTCATGTTGATGGTGCTTGGGCTGGCTGTCGGTACGTTCGCGCGGTTTTACTGGGTGTCCTGGATTGGCGAACGCGTCGTGGCCGATATTCGCCGCGTGGTGTTCAACCATCTGGTTTATCTGCACCCAGGCTTCTACGAGAACAACCGCAGTTCAGAGATCCAGTCGCGGTTGACCGCCGACACCACGCTGCTGCAATCGGTGATCGGTTCGTCGCTGTCGATGTTCCTGCGTAATCTGCTCATGGTCATCGGTGGCGTCATCCTGCTGTTCGTGACCAACGCAAAACTCACCAGCATCGTGGTGATTGCCTTGCCGTTCGTGGTGGCGCCGATTCTGATTTTCGGTCGGCGTGTACGCAATCTTTCGCGGTTGAGTCAGGACCGGGTTGCCGATATCGGCAGCTACGTTTCCGAAACTCTCGGCCAGATCAAAACCGTGCAGGCCTACAACCATCAGGTGCAGGACGAACAGCGCTTTTCGGCGACGGTGGAGGACGCTTTCGACACCGCGCGCAAACGCATTTTCCAGCGCTCATGGATGATTACCATGGTGATCGTGCTGGTGCTAGGCGCGGTGGCAGTGATGCTATGGGTCGGTGGCATGGACGTGATCGCCGGGCGGATCACCGGCGGCGAACTGGCGGCGTTTGTCTTTTACAGCCTGATCGTTGGCAGTGCGATCGGTACTTTGAGCGAAGTGATCGGCGAATTGCAACGCGCTGCGGGCGCTGCCGAGCGCATCGCTGAATTGCTGCGTTCGGAGAACATCATCCAGTCGCCGACCACGGGCCTTGTGACCTTGCCGGCGCGGGTGCGCGGTGAGCTGCAATTGCAGGATGTGCGTTTTTCCTACCCCTCGCGTCCTGAAAGCTACGCCGTTAACGGCTTGAATCTGACTGTCCGCGCCGGAGAGACGCTGGCGCTGGTGGGGCCGTCCGGAGCTGGCAAGTCCACGGTGTATGACTTGCTGCTGCGCTTTTATGACCCGCTGGAAGGACGGATCCTCATCGATGGCGTGCCGCTGACCCGTCTCGATCCGTTGGATCTGCGCCGCCACTTCGCCCTGGTGTCACAGTCGCCAGCACTGTTTTTTGGCAGCGTTGAAGAGAACATTCGCTACGGCAACCCGGGGGCGACGCTGGACCAGGTCAAGCAAGCGGCAAGAATTGCCCATGCCCACGACTTCATCGAGAAAATGCCCAACGGTTACCAGACCCATCTCGGCGATGGTGGTCTCGGCCTTTCCGGCGGCCAGCGTCAGCGTCTGGCGATCGCCCGTGCGTTGCTGGTCGACGCGCCAATCCTGCTGCTGGATGAAGCCACCAGCGCCCTTGATGCGCAAAGCGAGCATCTGATCCAGGAAGCTCTGCCAAGTCTGATGGAGAACCGCACCACGCTGGTGATCGCGCATCGACTGGCCACGGTGAAAAACGCTGACCGGATTGCGGTGATGGACCAGGGCAAACTTGTGGCCATTGGCACCCATCAGGAACTCATCGTCAGCAATCCGCTGTATGCGCGGCTGGCGTCTTTGCAGTTCAACGATGGAAAAAGCGCTTCAACGAATGCTGTCACCGACCCTGTCATTCACTAAGCAACCGATCAGGTCGTGCACATAAAAAATGCCCGTGTCTCACGATACGGGCATTTTTCGTTACTCGGCATCAGCCGTGTGATTATTGATCGTCGAAGTAGCGCTCGTGCCAATCCACCAGCGGCTGCGGCGAGTTGAGCTTCTGGCCGTAGATCACCGAATAAGACAGCACGTTCTGCACGTACTGACGGGTTTCGTCGAAGGGAATGCTTTCCACCCACACGTCGAAACTCAAGTGATCAGCGCCGCGCAGCCATTGACGCACGCGGCCGGGGCCGGCGTTGTAGGCGGCGGAGGCGAGGACGCGGTTGCCGTTGAACTGGCTGTGCACCTGGCTCAGGTAAGCGGCACCGAGCTGGATGTTCTTGTCCGGATCCAGCACTTGCTGCGGCGAGGCCAGCGGGATGCTGAACTTGCGTGCGGTTTCTTTGGCAGTGCCAGGCATCAATTGCATCAGGCCGCTGGCGCCGACGCCGGAGCGGGCATCGTCCATGAAGGCGCTTTCCTGACGGGTGATGGCGAACACCCAACTCGAATGCAGGCCGCGAACCTTGGCTTCGCGCACGAGGGTTTCGCGGTGAGCCATCGGGAAGCGGATGTCCAGATCGTCCCAGTACTGCGCCTGACTGATGGTGCGGATCGCCGGGAAATACCACTTCAGGTCATAGGCAAGTTTCGCCTGGGCGACCATTTCGTCGCGGTTGAAGTGGCGGCTGACGTGATACCACTCGCGACGCCCGTCGACGATCTGCCCGCGAGCGTGGAACTCCAGCGCACGGCGCACGCCCGGCGTGTTGCGCACCTTATTGACCAGTGCCTGACTGAGCACCAAAGGCTTATTGTTCAGTGAATACGGCGATTGGGAACGGTCGGCAGCGAGGAATCCGTAGAAATCACGCTCGCGGGCGAGGTTCTTGTACAGCGTCTGCGCTTGCGGATTCTGCGGCTCTGCCAACTCCAGGCTACGGGCCTGCCAGTAACGCCAGCGATTGGTGGTGGCCAGATCTTGTGGAAGACGTTTGGTCAGTTGATAAGCGTCGTCCCAGCGCGCCAGACGCAGCAGCAGGCGCAGGCGCCACTCGGAAACAGTGTTGTCCCGCAGCTCCGGGTCGTATTTGGTCATTACGTCCAGCGCGCGGCTGTCGAAACGCCGGGCCAGGGTCAGGCCGATTTCCCGGGCGATCGCGACTTTCTCGTCACGGGAGAAGTGCATGCTGCTGGCATAGCCGTCGAGCAGCGCCATGGCCTTGTCCGGGTCCTGACGGGCGAGGCGGCGCAGGCCGAGGCTGACCACATCGGACATTGGCTCATCGGCCGGGGTGAAGCGCGACGGCTGATTGAGCAATTCCGGTTTCTGCGCCACATCCACCAACAACCGACCACGTGGCGCGAGGGTGGTGAGGCCGTTGGTCAGGCTGTTGGCGAGCGGATAGTTACGTGCCTGAGCGGCGAGTTTGGTGCGCTCCCAGCGTTTCTTTTCGGTGAGCTGGCCGTCGGCCGCCCAGATGCCGAACAGGGCGTCACACGCCGCGGGTTGCGACTTGCCGGTCAGCCAGAGTTTGTCGGCATTGGCATAGCCTTCAGCCTTGTGACCGCTGCTGATCTGGTACTGCGCATTAAGGCAGTCCAGCTCAGTGAAGTTGAGTTTCGGGTCGTAATATTTGACGAAGGTTGCCCAGTCCCCGCGATCGGCGAGCCAGCGCAACCAGCGCAGCTTCATCCAGTTGGCTTGGGGCAGGTCCCCGTGTTCGGCGAGGAATTTCTCGATTTCCGCGTTGCTCGCGGTTTTCAGGCGCGCGGTCAGTTCGTCGTAGGCCAGATACGGTTCGAGCGGATAATCGGCCAACGCCTGGCTGTAACGGAAATACGGGCCGGTGTCGCCCTTGGCCAGCGCGCGCTTGGCTTCATCGTAATACTGGCGTTGGGTCGACAGATCCACCGCCTGGGCGGATTGAACGGCAGTGGCGGTAAGTAGCAAACAGGACAAAACACTGAGAAGGCGACTGCGCATGAGACATCCGGGCAGAGAAATCATGACAAGTGCCGACCTGAATCAGCACTGAATTGTCTGTAGCTTAGCCTTTTGCCAGCAAGCGGCGAAAGCTTTGCCGGCCTCGCAGCACAAGTTCGCAACAAATGTTGTGCAGAGTGCTTCGACAGACAAATTGCCGGCCTGCTGAAGCCCTAAGTCAGGTAGAATGCGCGCCCGGTTTTTGGAGAAGCTCATGACCCTGCTCAAATTCAGCGATGTGTCCCTTGCATTCGGCGCGATGCCGTTGTTGGACAAGGTGTCCTGGCAGATCGCCCGTGGTGAGCGGGTGTGCATCATCGGCCGCAACGGCACTGGCAAGTCCAGCATGATGAAACTGGTCAAGGGCGACCAGAAGCCCGATGACGGCTCGGTGTGGCGTGCCCCCGGTCTGAAAATCGGCGAATTGCCGCAGGAATTGCCAGTGGCCGACGAGCGGACCGTGTTCGACGTGGTAGCTGAAGGCCTCGACGGCGTTGGCGCCTTGCTCGCCGAATACCATCACCTGAGCCAGAACATCGTCACCGACGCCGATCTGAACAAGCTGATGCACGTTCAACAGGACCTCGAAGCCCGTGACGGCTGGCGCTTGCAGACCCTGGTCGACAGCACCCTGAGTCGCCTGCAACTGCCGGCCGACAAGACCCTCGCCGAGTTGTCCGGCGGCTGGCGTCGTCGCGTGCTTCTGGCACAGGCGCTGGTGTCCGAGCCGGATCTGCTGCTGCTCGACGAACCGACCAACCACCTGGACATCGGTGCGATTGCCTGGCTCGAAGAAGCGCTGAAGGATTTCCAGGGCGCCGTGCTGTTCATCACGCACGACCGTTCCTTCCTGCAGAACCTCGCTACCCGCATTCTGGAACTGGATCGCGGCGGCCTGATCGACTGGAACGGCGACTACGCCAGCTTCCTGGTGCACAAAGAAGCCGCGCTGGCCGCTGAAGAAACCGCTAACGCGTTGTTCGACAAGCGTCTGGCTCAGGAAGAAGTGTGGATCCGTCAGGGCATCAAGGCGCGCCGCACCCGTAACGAAGGTCGCGTACGTGCATTGAAAGCTTTGCGCGTAGAGCGCAGCGAACGTCGCGAGCGCACCGGCAAGGCCAATATCCAGCTGGAAACTGCCGACAAGTCCGGCAAGCAAGTGATGGTGCTGGAAAATGTCAGCTTCCATCACCCGGACGGCCCGTTCCTGATCAAGGACTTCTCGATGGTCCTGCAGCGCGGCGACCGTATCGGTTTGCTTGGCGCCAACGGTACCGGCAAGACCACCTTGCTCAAACTGATGCTCAACGGCCTGCAACCGACCAGCGGCAAAGTCGAAGAGGGCACGCGCATCGACGTGGCCTACTTCGACCAGTTGCGCCATCAACTGGATCTGGAGAAAACCGTTATCGACAACGTCGCCGAAGGTCGCGACTTCATCGATATCGACGGCCAGAGCCGCCACGTGCTGAGCTACCTCGGCGATTTCCTGTTCAGCCCGCAGCGTGCCCGCACGCCGGTCAAGGCGTTGTCGGGTGGTGAGCGTGCGCGCTTGCTGCTGGCGAAACTGTTCAGCAAACCGGCAAACCTGCTGGTGCTCGACGAACCGACCAACGATCTCGACGTGGAAACCCTCGAGCTGCTCGAGGAAGTGCTGCTGACCTTCAACGGCACCGTGCTGATGGTCAGCCACGACCGGGCATTCCTCGACAACGTCGTTACCAGCACACTGGTCTTCGAAGGTGAAGGCAAGGTGCGTGAATACGTCGGCGGTTATCAGGACTGGATTCGTCAGGGCGGTTCGCCGCGTCTGTTGGGCGTGACCGAAAGCAAGTCGGGCAAGGCTGACCTGAATTCGGCGGTGGTGACTGCTGAACCGGCGACCGTGGCAGCACCGGGTGCCGCTGCACCGGCGGCCAAGAAAAAGCTGAGCTACAAGCTGCAACGCGAGCTGGAAGCGCTGCCGGGTGACATCGATGCCAAGGAGCAGCAGATTGCTGCTGTTGAGGCTGAAATGGCCGACGCCGGTTTCTATCAGCGTCCTGCGGCCGAGACCGCCAAGGTGATTGCCTCGCTTGAGCAGTTGCAGGCTGAGCTGGATGTTCTGGTGGAGCGTTGGGCGGAGCTGGATGCCTGATTGATCCGGCAATAAAAAAGCCCGGCCTCATTCGCGTGAGGCCGGGCTTTTTGCAGGAGTCGGCGAAGGGATCAGCGTTTGACCAGGTGCACCGCCAGCACATCACAAGGCGCACCGTGCAGCACATCGTTGGCGGTCGAGCCAAGCAATAGCGCCAGGCCATGCCGGCCGTGGCTGCCAACCACGATCAGATCGCATTGCTGTTCCTTGGCGAAATGGTGGATTTCCTGGCGCGGCTGGCCGTAGGTCAAGTGGCAGTTGGCGCCTTCGAGTTCGGAATACTTGAGTTTCAGGCGCTCAAGGCGTTCCTTGGCCTGATCGAACTGCTGCTGTTGCAGTTGTGACAGGTCCATCGGCACGTCGCCGCCGAACGCCATGGCCATCGGTTCGACAATGTGCACCAGCGACAGCTTGGCGCCATTGCTCACCGACAGCTCTCGGGCACGGTGGATGACAGGGTCGCACTCTTCAGTCAGGTCTACGGCGACCAGGATGTGGTGGTAGGGCATGAGGCGCTCCTTGTAAGGGTTCAATATTGTTAAGTATGGCTGGTTTCAAGCGCATTGGTTCCAAAGTGACGCAATGGGCTCATGAAGATTCGGGAGTACAGATATGACGGTCTGGATAGTGGTGTCAATCCTGCTGGTGGTTTTGAGTCCGCTGGCGTGGCTGCGCCCATCGCGCGCGCAGAGCGGCCGCATCGCCCTGCGCATGGAGGCGCGACGCATCGGGCTGGCCATGCAGCTGGCGCCCCAGGAATGGCCGCACTGGCTGTCGCAGGAACCACCGAACCCGTGCGCGCAGTACCATCGGCCGCGCCTTGGCAAGCAACCGGCGTGCTGGGCGTACTGGCAGAAATCGCCAGAAGTGTGGGTCAATCAATGGCAGGAGGTCTGCGAGGATCGGGCGCTGCTCAATTATTTCGAAAGATTGCCGGACAATGTCTTCAAGGTCGAAGCAGACAAGCAGATGATCGCCTTGTATTGGGGCGAGAAGGGCGAAGCCTCGGTTTTGCAGGATATTGACGCCACACTGAAAGCGCTGGCGTGACTCGCGGATTTTTCGCACTGCAACGGTGCGAAACGTCCGGCAGACGAGCAATAAAAAGCCCGACATGATTCATCGGGCTGGGGTTGGCCAGGCAGGCCGGAAACTCATTTGATGGTGGTCGCCGTGAAGCGGCAATCACACTTTCTCTGTAGTCCCAGCCAGCGTAGCCTGTTAAACAGGGCTCGTTGCGAATTGGGGCGACTTTTCTAACTATTGATTCTATGAATGGCCTCACATGCAGACGCATGTTGCGGGTCTTCGTGGTACGGAAATGACCGCAAAGTCGCATTTCAACCCATATTTTGGGCGATTGACAATTGTCGGAAATTCCGTGAAGGTGACGTACCCAAATCAAACGGGCGTATGAATTGAGCGTTTGTCTTACAGACTGCTCCTACAGAATCCCGACTATCGCGTTGGCGGGTGTGCCGGGTGGATTGGCGACAGCATCGACGAAAAAGCGTCCTGCCGAGTCATTCGCCTGCGTCCGACGTGTACTGTTCAGCTTCCATATCGTGGAGATCAGTTGATGATTTACGAAGGTAAAGCCATCACGGTTAAAGCTCTTGAAAGTGGCATCGTCGAATTGAAATTCGACCTCAAGGGTGAGTCCGTCAACAAGTTCAACCGTCTTACCCTGAACGAGCTGCGTCAGGCCGTAGACACCATCAAGGCAGATGCTTCGATCAAAGGCGTGATCGTCAGCAGTGGCAAGGACGTGTTCATCGTCGGCGCCGACATCACCGAATTTGTCGACAACTTCAAGCTGCCGGATGCCGAGCTGGTTGCTGGCAATCTCGAAGCCAACAAGATCTTCAGCGATTTCGAAGACCTCAACGTTCCGACCGTAGCGGCCATCAATGGCATCGCCCTCGGCGGCGGTCTCGAAATGTGCCTGGCAGCTGACTATCGCGTCATGTCCACCAAGGCCAAGATCGGTCTGCCGGAAGTCAAACTTGGCATCTATCCAGGCTTCGGCGGCACCGTGCGTCTGCCGCGCCTGATCGGTGTCGACAACGCGATCGAGTGGATTGCCGCTGGCAAGGAAAACCGTCCTGAAGACGCCCTGAAAGTCAGTGCAGTCGACGCCGTGGTTGCTCCCGAGAAGTTGCAGGAAGCTGCCCTTGAACTGATCAAGCGCGCTATCTCCGGCGAGTTCGACTACAAGGCCAAGCGTCAGCCGAAGCTGGAAAAACTCAAGCTGAACGCCATTGAGCAAATGATGGCTTTCGAAACCGCCAAAGGTTTCGTGGCCGGCCAGGCTGGCCCGAACTACCCGGCGCCGGTTGAAGCGATCAAGACCATCCAGAAAGCCGCGAACTTCGGTCGTGACAAAGCACTGGAAATCGAGGCCGCAGGCTTCGTGAAACTGGCCAAGACTTCTGCTGCGCAGAGCTTGATCGGTCTGTTCCTGAATGATCAGGAACTGAAGAAAAAGGCCAAGGCCTACGACGAAATCGCCAAGGACGTGAAGCAGGCCGCCGTGTTGGGCGCCGGCATCATGGGTGGCGGTATCGCTTATCAGTCGGCTTCCAAAGGCACGCCGATCCTGATGAAGGATATCAACGAGCACGGTATCGAACAGGGTCTGGCCGAAGCCGCCAAACTGCTGGTTGGCCGCGTTGATAAAGGTCGCATGACCGCTGCGAAAATGGCTGAAGTGCTCAACGCCATTCGTCCGACCCTGTCCTACGGCGACTTCGGTCACGTCGATCTGGTGGTCGAAGCTGTCGTCGAGAACCCGAAGGTCAAGCAAGCTGTGCTGGCTGAAGTCGAAGCTCAGGTCAAAGAGGACACCATCCTCGCATCCAACACCTCGACCATTTCCATCAGCCTGCTGGCCAAGGCCCTCAAGCGTCCGGAAAACTTCGTCGGCATGCACTTCTTCAACCCGGTGCACATGATGCCGCTGGTGGAAGTAATTCGTGGCGAAAAGTCCAGCGAGCTGGCTGTTGCCACCACCGTTGCCTACGCCAAGAAAATGGGCAAGAACCCGATCGTCGTCAACGACTGCCCGGGCTTCCTGGTCAACCGCGTACTGTTCCCGTACTTCGGTGGTTTCGCCAAACTGGTCAGCGCCGGTGTGGACTTCGTCCGTATCGACAAGGTCATGGAAAAATTCGGCTGGCCGATGGGCCCTGCCTACCTGATGGACGTGGTCGGCATCGACACCGGTCACCACGGTCGTGACGTGATGGCTGAAGGCTTCCCGGATCGCATGAAGGATGACCGCCGTTCGGCCATCGACGTGCTGTACGAAGCCAAACGCCTGGGTCAGAAAAATGGCAAGGGTTTCTACGCCTACGAGGCCGACAAGAAAGGCAAGCAAAAGAAAGTTGCCGATCCATCGGTTCTGGAAGTGCTCAAGCCGATCGTCTACGAGCAACGTGAAGTCACTGACGAAGACATCATCAACTGGATGATGATCCCGCTGTGCCTGGAAACCGTGCGCTGCCTGGAAGACGGCATCGTTGAAACCGCCGCCGAAGCCGACATGGGTCTGGTCTACGGTATCGGTTTCCCTCCATTCCGTGGCGGTGCGCTGCGCTACATCGATTCGATCGGTGTTGCCGAGTTCGTTGCCCTGGCTGACCAGTACGCTGATTTGGGCGCGCTGTACCACCCGACCGCGAAGCTGCGCGAAATGGCCAAAAACGGCCAGAGCTTCTTCGGTTAAGCGCCCCCAACTAGAGTGAGAGTGAACTTATGAGCTTGAATCCTAGAGACGTCGTGATTGTCGACTTCGGTCGTACTCCGATGGGCCGCTCCAAGGGCGGCATGCACCGCAACACCCGCGCCGAAGACATGTCGGCGCACCTGATCAGCAAACTGCTGGAACGCAATGCCAAGGTCGATCCTGCTGAAGTCGAGGACGTGATCTGGGGCTGTGTGAACCAGACCCTGGAGCAAGGCTGGAACATTGCGCGCATGGCGTCGCTGATGACCCAGATCCCGCACACCTCGGCCGGCCAGACCGTGAGCCGTCTGTGCGGCTCCTCGATGAGCGCTCTGCACACTGCTGCGCAAGCGATCATGACCGGTAACGGTGACGTCTTCGTGGTTGGCGGCGTCGAGCATATGGGGCACGTGAGCATGATGCACGGTGTCGATCCGAACCCGCACATGTCTCTGTACGCGGCGAAAGCCTCGGGCATGATGGGCCTGACCGCTGAAATGCTGGGCAAAATGCACGGCATCACCCGCGAACAGCAGGACGCCTTTGGCGTGCGTTCCCACCAGTTGGCTCACAAGGCGACTGTGGAAGGCAAGTTCAAAGACGAAATCATCCCGATGCAAGGCTACGACGAGAACGGTTTCCTGAAACTGTTCGACTACGACGAAACCATTCGTCCGGAAACCACCCTGGAAAGCCTGGCGGCCCTCAAGCCTGCCTTCAATCCAAAGGGCGGCACCGTGACTGCCGGTACTTCGTCGCAGATTACCGATGGTGCTTCGTGCATGATCGTGATGTCGGCGCAGCGTGCGCAGGACCTGGGTATCCAGCCAATGGCGGTGATCCGTTCGATGGCAGTGGCGGGTGTGGATCCGGCAATCATGGGCTATGGTCCAGTTCCGGCAACACAAAAAGCCCTGAAGCGTGCGGGCCTTGGCATCAACGATATCGACTTCTTCGAACTCAACGAAGCTTTCGCCGCACAGGCTCTGCCAGTGCTGAAAGATCTGAAAGTGCTCGACAAGATGAACGAGAAGGTTAACCTGCACGGCGGCGCGATCGCCCTGGGTCACCCGTTCGGTTGCTCCGGTGCCCGTATCTCCGGCACCTTGCTGAACGTGATGAAGCAGAATAGCGGCACCTTCGGTGTGGCCACTATGTGCATTGGTCTCGGCCAAGGCATCTCCACCGTCTTCGAACGCGTTTAAGCGTCTCGTCGATGGAAGCCGGGGCCAAGTGCCCCGGTTTTTGTTTTTGCGGATTTATTTTGTTTTTATTTTGAAAAAATTTGAGTGAGGGCCGAAGCGTGCCGATACAACCTGGGCTCTACCAACATTACAAAGGTCCGCAGTACCGTGTATTCAGTGTTGCGCGGCATTCCGAGACCGAAGAAGAAGTGGTCTTTTACCAAGCCCTGTATGGCGATTACGGCTTTTGGGTGCGTCCCTTGAGCATGTTTCTCGAGTCGGTCGAGGTTGACGGCGAGCAAGTGCCACGCTTTGCTTTGGTGCAAGCCGAACCGAGCCTTTTTTCCAAGGCATAAGGCGAGTGCGCACAGAACCCTGTGCTTGACCTCACCTTGTATCAACTATATATAGCGGTGCCGCGTCAGGCGCCAACCGCCTTTCACTTCTAGAATTCAGGAATTTTCTGATCCATGGGCAAATCGCTGGTCATTGTGGAATCCCCGGCTAAGGCCAAGACCATCAACAAGTATCTGGGTAACCAATACGTGGTGAAGTCGAGTATCGGCCATATCCGAGACCTGCCCACCAGCGGTTCGGCTAGCGCCAGCAAAGAGCCAGCCGCCAAGCGCGGCAAGGCTGCCGCAGGCGAAGGTCCGGTGCTTACGCCGAAAGAGAAAGCGCGCAAGCAGCTGGTCTCGCGTATGGGTGTCGATCCCGATCATGGCTGGAAGGCCAAGTACGAGATCCTTCCGGGTAAAGAGAAGGTGATCGAGGAGCTGCGCCGGCTCGCCAAGGATGCTGACACCATCTATCTCGCAACCGACTTGGATCGCGAGGGGGAAGCCATTGCATGGCACCTGCGCGAAGCCATCGGTGGTGATGACAGCCGCTACAAGCGCGTGGTGTTCAACGAAATCACCAAGAAGGCCATTCAGGAGGCCTTCTCCAAGCCGGGCGAGCTGGACATCGATCGTGTCAATGCTCAGCAGGCGCGTCGCTTCCTCGACCGCGTTGTGGGCTACATGGTCTCGCCGTTGCTGTGGGCCAAGATCGCCCGTGGCCTGTCCGCCGGTCGTGTGCAATCGGTTGCCGTGAAACTGGTGGTCGAGCGTGAGCGTGAAATCCGTGCGTTCAATCCGGAAGAGTACTGGGAAGTGCATGCCGATCTCGGCACCACCAAGGGCTCGACCGTGCGCTTCGAAGTCGCTCGCGAGAAAGGCGAAGCCTTCAAGCCGCTGAACGAAGCGCAGGCCATGGCCGCACTGGAGAAGCTCAAGTCTTCCAGCTACAGCATCGTCAAGCGCGAAGACAAGCCGACCAGCAGCAAGCCGTCGGCGCCGTTCATCACGTCTACCCTGCAACAGGCTGCGAGCAACCGCCTGGGCTTCGGCGTGAAGAAAACCATGATGATGGCCCAGCGTCTGTACGAGGCTGGCTACATCACTTATATGCGTACCGACTCCACCAACCTCTCGGCAGATGCCGTGACGATGGCACGCGCTTATATCGAAGACGAGTTCGGCAAGAAATACCTGCCGGAAACGCCAAACGTCTACAGCAGCAAGGAAGGCGCACAAGAGGCTCACGAAGCGATTCGTCCGTCTGACGCCAATACCATTCCGAGCAAGCTTGCCGGCATGGAGCGCGATGCAGAGCGTCTCTACGAACTGATCTGGCGCCAATTCCTTGCTTGCCAGATGCTGCCGGCGCAATACCTGTCGACGACTGTCAGTGTCGGCGCGGGTGATTTCGAGCTGCGCGCCAAGGGTCGTATCCTGAAGTTTGACGGTTACACCCGCGTGATGCCGCAGATTGCCAAACCTGGCGATGACGACGTTCTGCCTGATATGGCGCAGGGCGATGTCATGAAGCTGATCAAGCTTGATCCGACCCAGCACTTCACCAAACCGCCGGCGCGTTACTCCGAAGCCAGTCTGGTGAAGGAAATGGAAAAGCGCGGCATCGGTCGTCCTTCCACTTACGCGGCGATTATTTCGACCATTCAGGATCGCGGCTACGTGACCCTGCACAACCGTCGTTTCTATTCGGAAAAGATGGGCGACATTGTCACCGAGCGTCTGTCGGAGAGCTTCTCGAACCTCATGGACTACGGCTTCACCGCCGGCATGGAAGAGAACCTCGATGACGTGGCTCAAGGCGAGCGCGACTGGAAAAATGTGCTGGACGAGTTCTACGGCGACTTCAAAAAGAAACTCGAAGTAGCCGAAAACCCGGAAAGCGGCATGCGTGCCAACCAGCCGGTCATGACCGATATTCCGTGCACCACCTGCGGTCGTCCGATGCAGATCCGTACCGCATCGACCGGTGTATTCCTCGGCTGCTCGGGTTACAGCCTGCCGCCGAAAGAGCGCTGCAAGGCCACCGTCAACCTGGTGCCGGGCGACGAGATTGCTGCGGACGATGAAGGCGAGTCTGAATCGCTGGTACTGCGTGGCAAGCATCGCTGCCCGATCTGCAGCACGGCGATGGACGCCTACCTGCTCGACGAGAAGCGCAAGCTGCACATCTGCGGTAACAACCCGGATTGCGCCGGCTACGAAATCGAAGAGGGCAGCTATCGCATCAAGGGCTACGAAGGTCCGAGCCTGGAATGCGACAAGTGCGGCAGCGAGATGCAGCTCAAGACCGGCCGTTTCGGCAAATTTTTCGGCTGCACCAACCCGACGTGCAAAAACACCCGCAAATTGCTCAAGAGCGGTGATGCGGCGCCGCCGAAGATGGATCCGGTGAAGATGCCTGAGCTGAAATGCGAAAAGGTCAACGACACCTATATCCTGCGCGACGGTGCGTCCGGTCTGTTCCTGGCGGCCAGTCAGTTCCCGAAAAACCGCGAGACCCGTGCTCCGCTGGTGATCGAGATTCTGCCGCACAAGGACGAAATCGATCCGAAGTACCACTTCCTGTGCGAAGCGCCACAGAAGGATCCTGACGGTCTGCCAGCGGTGATCCGCTACAGCCGCAAGACCAAGGAGCAATATGTGCAGACCGAAGTCGACGGCAAACCAACCGGCTGGAAGGCTTACTACGACGGTGGTAAGTGGACGGTTGAGGACAAGCGCTCTGCGAAGGCCAAAGCCGAGTAAGCGTTAGTCCGGTACTGAAAAGGCCGCATGAGAACTCTTGAGTTTTCATGCGGCCTTTTTGTTTTGTGCTTGCGGTGGGATCGGCTGATCCACGACACTGTCTGGTCTGTTTGAAGCATTTATTTCGTTGTGGAGACTGCCGTCATGGCCCACGAACTCTATACCCGTACCAATCAGAAGATCTATTTCGCCGGCCTGTCGCTGGAAGCCCTGGCTCGAGCTGAAGAAGGGCGGGCGATGAATTCTCTGGCGCTGATTCAGGCTGGGCGTGAATCGGCTTTGTTTCATCTCTATGGTGCTCTGTTGGGGCTGTGTCATGAGATAGCCGGGTTCTACCGTTTGCCGCAGGCCAATGCGCCTAGGGCAGAGATGTTGCTGACGCGCGAAGTGCTGGAGTCGATCGCCATTCCCGAGTTGGCCGAAATGATCGAGCTGGCGGGTAACTCTGAAACGTGGCTGGCGAAACTGCTAGCGGCGCATTCGGCGCTGTTTCAACCACCGCGCGTCCCGCACAAGCCCAAAGGAGATGTAACCCAGCCGTTGATTCTGGCGGTGAATCTTGACGAGGAAGAGGCGTCAGAGGAGTTGAGTCGAGAGGAGTTGGAGAGT
This sequence comes from Pseudomonas sp. Irchel 3E19, assembly GCF_900187585.1. Taxonomy (NCBI): domain Bacteria; kingdom Pseudomonadati; phylum Pseudomonadota; class Gammaproteobacteria; order Pseudomonadales; family Pseudomonadaceae; genus Pseudomonas; species Pseudomonas sp. Irchel 3E19. The sequence continues at coordinate 87,996 of NZ_FYDT01000016.1, read as the reverse complement.
TGGCGGCAGAACCTCAAAGGTCTGGCGCTGCGTTTTCGCGAAGGCTTGAATGAGTGCTGATGGTGATTGACACGGTGGCAATCTGAAACATGCTGCTGGTCAAGATCCCAAGCGAAGCCTGAATGATGTCTATATAATGCCTGCCTTTCGTGGAGAACAGACCTATATGCCAACGTCCTTTCTAGAAATTGTCGAGTTACCAGACGGCCGTATCGAGCTGCGCAGGGCTGAGGACGAGGGTTCTCTGGTGACGCTGGATTTCTCCGAGGATGCCAAGGCGTTCCTGCAAGGCCAGCATGTAGAAATCGCCAAAGCGATGTTGAGCGTCGGTGTTCAGATGGCCGGTCGTATGGTTGAAGGCGAGTTTGACAAGGACGAGGGGCCGCAGGTTCTTCATTGATCCCCGCTTGTCGGCGTCAGCCAATACCGCTTCAGATCGGCTTCTCTGTCCTTGGAGAAGCCTGGCGCTTCACGCCGCGCGTGTTACAAGAACATCAACCCAATCGAATGTTCAGGCTCTGAGCGTCACCCGTGCGTGCAGCGCTGATCAACTGCTGCCGTGAACTTGTGTTCAGCGGATTAAGCCAGGTGACGACGGTGTGGCTGCGACCCAGACGCAACGCTTCGCATGCCAGTTGTTGAGCGCTTTGAGTGCCCCTCGGTTGCAGCAACAGAATGCGCTCGCGATTCAGGCCTGCATCTCGCAGCCATGTTTGGGTCAGGCTGGCCGGTGGGGCGATCAGCGTCAGCCAGCGTGCGTCCTGATCATCGCTCAATTCGCGCAGAATCGGGGCCAGCAGGTTCAGGCAGTTCCCTGCCGCACCACGCAGTGACAGCTCACTGAATACTTCGGGCTCGGCATTCCACGGGCGTTCGACCACGTCTTTCAGGGTCGGCGCCATCGGTTGCGCCAGAAACGCTTCGAATAAAGGCAGTTGTGTTTGCTGAGGTGTGTGTGGGAACTGCATAAAGCCTCCTTTAGCGGCGGATGACGCCGACACTCAAGCCTTCGATAACCAGTTCCTGATCTTTCAGGTCGACTTCGATAGGGGCGAACTCAGGATTTTCGGCAATCAGCCAGACCTTGCTGCCTTCACGCTTGAAGCGTTTGACGGTCACTTCCTCGCCGATGCGGGCGACGACAACCTGGCCATTACGCGCTTCGCGAGTGGTGTGGACTGCCAGAAGGTCGCCGTCGAAAATGCCGATGTCCTTCATGCTCATGCCGTGCACGCGCAGCAGATAGTCGGCGCGCGGGTGGAAGAAAGTCGGATTGATGTTGCAGGATTCTTCGATGTGCTGCTGGGCCAGGATCGGTGCACCGGCAGCAACCCGGCCAATAATCGGTAAGGTGGAGTCGTCGGCCTTGGCCTCGAATCCGGGGATGCGAATGCCTCGGGAAGCGCCAGGGGTCATCTCGATGGCGCCTTTGCGGGCCAGTGCCTTGAGATGTTCTTCCGCCGCATTGGGCGATTTGAAACCCAGTTCCTGAGCGATTTCCGCACGGGTTGGCGGGTAGCCGTTGTCTTCGAGGCAACGTTTGATAAAGGCCAGAATCTCGGCTTGGCGTGGCGTCAGCTTTAGCATATTGATCGCTCTGTCTTTTTATACAGTGACTGGGATTATATACAGTGAAGCGGTCTTGGCAATGCCCGTTTTTTTGCAGCCCGCCGGACGGTCGGCAGGGGTGTTTATTAATGCGGCCGCCTTGTGTGGTTAAATAGCTGACCGACCATTCCCAAAACGAACTGGCAGGCTTGACAAGGCACAGGCTGAAACGTATGTTTCAAACAAGTGTTTGTCAGGCGGAGTAGCCATGGCCCAGTCGGAAACCGTTGAACGCATTCTTGATGCTGCCGAGCAGCTGTTCGCGGAGAAAGGTTTTGCGGAAACCTCATTGCGTTTGATCACCAGCAAGGCTGGCGTCAACCTGGCAGCAGTGAACTATCACTTCGGTTCTAAGAAGGCTCTGATACAGGCGGTTTTCTCGCGCTTCCTCGGGCCATTCTGCCTCAGCCTCGATAAAGAGCTGGAGCGCCGTCAGGCCAAGCCTGAGAACAAGCCGACCCTCGAAGAGCTGTTGGAAATCCTCGTCGAGCAAGCCCTCGTGGTGCAGCCCCGCAGCGGCAACGATCTGTCGATTTTCATGCGTTTGCTCGGCCTCGCGTTCAGCCAGAGCCAAGGCCACTTGCGCCGTTATCTGGAAGACATGTACGGCAAGGTATTCCGTCGCTACATGTTGCTGGTCAACGAAGCCGCGCCGCGTATTCCACCCATCGAGTTGTTCTGGCGCGTGCACTTCATGCTTGGTGCTGCTGCATTCAGCATGTCCGGAATCAAGGCTTTGCGCGCTATCGCCGAGACTGATTTCGGCGTCAATACTTCCATTGAGCAGGTCATGCGCCTGATGGTGCCGTTCCTCGCTGCTGGCATGCGCGCCGAGACCGGTGTCACCGATGCTGCCATGGCCACCGCGCAACTGCGCCCGCGCAGCAAATCAACGCCGGTCGCCGCCAAGGTTTAACCGCGCACGGGTGGGCGCGGCAGCTTGTATCCGCTAAGCTAGCCGCCCATGCCGACTCTCGTTTTGAACCCGTTCTCAATCGATATCGCCGACCTGCCGGGCACTGCCCTCGGTAGCGATTTCGTGTGCAACGGGTTTTCGTTTTCAAGGAATCTTTATGACTGCTGACCTGCAAGGCTCGTTGATGGTGGACGTCGCCGGTACCTGGCTGACGGCCGAAGATCGCCAATTGTTGCGTCAGCCCGAAGTGGGTGGCCTGATCATTTTCGCGCGCAATATCGAGCATCCGCGCCAGGTGCGTGAATTGAGCGCGGCGATCCGCGCAATTCGTCCGGATCTGCTGCTGGCGGTGGATCAAGAGGGTGGTCGCGTACAGCGTCTGCGTCAGGGCTTCGTACGGCTGCCGGCCATGCGCGCGATTGCTGACAATCCGAACGCTGAATACCTGGCCGAGCAATGCGGCTGGATCATGGCCACCGAAGTGCTGGCGGTCGGTCTAGACCTGAGTTTCGCCCCGGTGCTCGATCTGGATTACCAGCGCAGCGCCGTGGTCGGCACTCGCTCGTTTGAAGGTGATCCCGAGCGCGCGGCATTACTCGCCGGCGCATTCATTCGCGGCATGAACAGTGCGGGCATGGCTGCCACTGGCAAGCATTTCCCCGGCCACGGCTGGGCAGAAGCGGATTCCCACGTCGCGATACCCAACGACGAACGCAGCCTCGATGAGATTCGCGCCAACGACCTGGTTCCATTCGCCAGACTCAGCAAGCAACTGGCTGCGGTCATGCCGGCTCATGTCATCTATCCGCAAGTCGATTCACAGCCTGCCGGTTTCTCCCGCCGCTGGTTGCAGGACATCCTGCGCGGCGAGTTGCAGTTCGACGGTGTGATCTTTAGTGACGACCTGTCGATGGCTGGCGCCCATGTGGTCGGCGATGCCGCCAGCCGCATCGAGGCCGCTCTCTCTGCCGGTTGTGACATGGGGCTCGTGTGCAACGATCGTGCTGCGGCTGAGCTGGCCCTGAGTGCCGCACAGCGCATGAAGGTCAAACCGTCCGCCCGCATCGCGCGTATGCGCGGTCAGGCGTTCGCCAGCACCGACTACCGTCAGGATCCGCGCTGGCTCACCGCCATCGGCGCGCTCAAAGACGCTCAACTGATCGATTAAGGATTTTTCGTTATGACGGTTTACGCAATCATCGGTGGCACCGGTCTGACCCAGCTCGAAGGCCTGAGCATTCGCCAATCGCTGGCGGTGGACACTCCTTACGGCGCGCCATCGGCCGAGGTGCAAATCGGCGAATACGCAGGCAAGGAAGTACTGTTCCTCGCCCGTCACGGCCATCCACATCGTTTCCCGCCGCACAAGGTCAATTACCGCGCCAATCTATGGGCGTTGAAGCAGGCCGGTGCCGAAGCGATCATCGCGGTCAACGCTGTGGGTGGTATTCATCCGGCGATGGGCACCGGGCATTTCTGCGTGCCGCATCAGATCGTCGATTACACCAGTGGGCGTGAGCACACCTATTTCGCCGATGATCTGGAGCATGTCACCCACATCGACTTCAGCTTTCCCTACAGCGAGCCGTTGCGTCAGCAACTGATTGCTGCCGTGGCTGCGCAAGGTTGCGAGTACAGCGATCAGGGCGTCTACGCCTGCACCCAAGGCCCGCGTCTGGAAACGGTCGCCGAGATCGTGCGTCTGGAGCGTGATGGTTGCGACATCGTCGGCATGACCGGCATGCCGGAAGCGGCGCTGGCCCGCGAGCTGGATCTGGATTATGCCTGTCTGGCGCTGGTGGTGAATCCAGCGGCGGGCAAGACCACTGAAGTGATCACCATGGCCGAGATCGAGCAGGCGTTGCATGACGGGATGGGGAAGGTGAAATCGGCATTGGCGCGGGTGTTGGCCGGCTGAAGGACTGCCCATGAGCATTCTCATCGAACGGCTCAAGTCGTTGGCCTGGACTCAGGCATTCAGTAGCAAGGCCCTGGCCAAGGCTCGCGCTTATGCCGCCGATGATCGTGTAGAGATCATCGAGATCAATGACAAAAAGATCGAGGCGTTCTGCGTCGGTTCTGAAAGTCAGGCGTATGAACAAAGCATTTACTTGTCCGAAGATCGGCTGGGTTCCGTCAACTTGCGTTGCCTGTGCAGCTGTCCTGTCGTAATCGACTGCAAGCACTGCGCTGCGGTGCTCTATCATCTGCAGGGCAGTGCTGATGATGCGTCTGAAAGTGACGCACAGATCCCTTTGGGGCGGGCGCTGGAGCATTGGCTTTCGACCATTCCCGTGCCGAACAAGCCCGCCGAAGAAGGCGCGCAAACCGCAGGCCCGCGCCTGTTTTACAAGCTCAAGCCAACGTCAGTGAGCGGCAAGTGGCTGCTCGATATTTTCAGGGTCTCCCAGCTCAAGAGCGGCGAGTTACGCGAAGTCAAACCGATGTATTCGCTAGCGGAAATGCTCATGCGTCAGCCCGGCTACCTGTCCGAGCTGGATCTGCGCGTTGCCAGGCTGCTGGTTGCCATGCACTCTCACCACGCCTATTACAGCGGCTATCCGCTGGAAGGCAGCAGCGGTGCCGAATTGCTGGAAATGCTCCTGCGCACCTCGCGGCTGTTCCTCGATTTCGAGGATCTGCGACCGTTGGTGCCGGGCGCGAAGCGCATCGGCCAGTTCGCCTGGGCCGAACAGGCCGACGGCGGTTTCCGTGCGCAGTGGGGCAGTGCCGAGGCTGCGCAGGAAACCGTGCTGGCGCTGGAGCCGCTTTATTACCTGGATCGTGAACAGCGGCAGATTGGCCCTCTGTTCAATGATCTGGAAGAAAAACTGGCAAGCCATTTGACTCTGGCGCCGGACATTCCGGCGCGTCAGGCGATGCAGTTCAGCCATCGCATGAGCGCGGCAACGAGAATCCCGCCGCCCCACCAACTGACCGAACGAGTCATCGACGACGTACTTCCGCAGCCACAACTGACCCTCGTCAGTGGTTGGGAGCGCTCGCGCTGGGAATACATTCTTGAGCACCGCGCCGCACTGGTGTTTACCTACAACGGCCAGCCGACGGTGGATCGCAACCCGGAAGTGATGATCCTCAACGGTACCGAAACCCAGCGCATTCAACGCCAGCCTGCGGTGGAAAAGAAACTGCGCCAGATCCTGCAAAAGCTCGGCTTCAAGAAAGCCACGCGCAAGAGCTCGCTGGATCGTCCCGGCGAGATGTTCACGTTGCCAGATGATTCCGCCTGGCTCGGGTTTATGCACGAAGGGCTTGCCACGTTGCGCGCCTCGAACTGGGAAGTGGAGATGAGTCCCGGCTTTCATTTCAATGTGCAACCGGTTGAGCATTGGTACGCCGAGGTCGAAGAAGAGGCCGGGCATCAGTGGTTTGATTTGCAGTTGGGTATCGTCGTCAATGGCCAGCGCTATAGTTTGCTACCAATACTTCTGCACTTGTTGCGCACCCAGCCGCGCTTGCTTGACCCGGTCAATCTGGCACAACGCAGCGATGACGAAAAACTCCTGATCGAACTGAAATCCAGCGGTTTTGGCGACCCTTCGGGTGCCAGGGTCGCGCTGCCGCTGAGTCGGGTCAAGCCGCTGATGGCCACGCTGGGCGAGTTGTACCTGGGCGGTCATCAGGGCGATGCACTGCGCTTGAGTGTCCCGGATGCCGCGCGCTTGAGTATGCTCGATGGCGTGCCGCTGGATTGGCAGGGGGGCGAGCGGCTACGCACCTTCGCCAAGCGCTTGCAGAATTCCATTCACACCCAGGTCGTTGCGCCGGCCGGCCTTAACGCGCAACTGCGCCCCTATCAGCTCGAAGGCCTGAACTGGATGCAGACCCTGCGCGAGCTTGAGGTCGGCGGCATTCTGGGCGATGACATGGGGCTGGGCAAAACGCTGCAAACCTTGGCGCATCTGCTCACGGAAAAACACGCCGGTCGCCTCGATTGCCCGGCTCTGGCGGTGATGCCGACCAGCCTTATTCCCAACTGGCTCGACGAGGCCGAGCGTTTCACCCCCCAGTTGAAAGTATTGGCGTTGCACGGCACGGGGCGGCAAAAGGATTTCGCTGATCTGGCTGAATACGATCTGGTGCTGACAACTTACGCCTTGCTGCCGAGAGATCTGGAGGTCCTGCAGCCGCAGCTGTGGAGCGTACTGATTCTCGACGAAGCGCAGAACATCAAAAACCCGATCAGCAAAGCGGCGCAAGCGGCCCGTGACCTGCAGGCCCGCCAGCGCTTGTGCCTGAGCGGCACGCCATTGGAAAACCACTTGGGCGAGCTTTGGTCGCAGTTTCATTTCCTCATGCCCGGTTGGCTTGGCGACAGCAAGTCCTTCAATCGCGATTACCGCACGCCAATCGAAAAGCACGGCAATGTTCAGCGTATGCAGCACCTGACAGCGCGCATCAAGCCGTTTTTGCTGCGCCGCAAAAAGGATCAGGTGGCCACCGAACTGCCGCCGAAAACCGAAATTGTCCATTGGGTTGATCTCAGCGACGGCCAGCGTGATGTCTATGAAACGGTGCGCGTGGCGATGGACAAAAAAGTCCGCGACGAAATTGCCCGCAGTGGCGTGGCGCGCAGTCAGATCATCATTCTCGATGCCTTGCTCAAGCTGCGTCAGGTCTGTTGCGACTTGCGCTTGATCAAGATGCCGCTGACAGCGAAGGCGCTGCGCTCCGGCAGTGGCAAGCTGGTCAGCTTGATGGAGATGCTCGAAGAGCTGCTCGGCGAAGGTCGCAGGATTCTGCTTTTTTCGCAGTTCACTTCGATGCTTGCCTTGATCGAGGAAGAATTGCAGCGGCGTGACATTGCCTATTCGCTGCTGACCGGTGAAACCACGGATCGACGCACGCCGGTGAAGGATTTTCAGGGCGGCAAGGTGCCGCTGTTTCTGATCAGTCTGAAGGCCGGGGGTACCGGTTTGAACCTGACCGCTGCGGATACGGTGATTCACTTCGACCCTTGGTGGAACCCGGCGGTGGAAAATCAGGCCACTGATCGTGCGTATCGAATCGGGCAAAACAACCCGGTGTTCGTTTACAAGCTGATCGCTCGCGGCACGGTGGAGGAAAAAATACAGGCGCTGCAACAAGAGAAAGCGGCGTTGGCCGGTGCGGTGCTTGAGGGCGGGACGACGGGTGGCTGGAAGCTGGAGCAGAGTGACATTGAGGCGCTATTTGCGCCGTTGCCCGTTTCCAAGGGTTGAGCCTGGGTTTTAACCGTTAGACCGAGGTGAGCCATTCGCGAGCAGGCTCGCTCCCACATTAGATTTGTGTGATTCACAAGATCCCTGTGAACACTGGATTGGTGAATGCCACAGATCCAGTGTGGGAGCGAGCCTGCTCGCGAAAGCTGGTTAACACACGACAAATATTTCAACGCTTCTCGAGCTTATCCGGCAACGGCGCAAACAACGCTTCAATATCGTCGTTCTGCAATTTCCAGTCGCCAGCCTTGCGTCCGTCGAGGACGCCCGCCGCCAAGTCGGATTTTTCCTTTTGCAGGTGCTGAATCTTCTCTTCCACCGTGCCCCTGGCAATCATCTTGTAAACGAACACCGGTTTCTCCTGGCCGATCCGATACGCGCGGTCAGTCGCTTGATTCTCGGTCGCCGGGTTCCACCACGGGTCGTAGTGAATCACCGTGTCCGCTTCGGTCAGGTTCAGACCTACGCCGCCAGCCTTCAGACTGATCAGAAAGATCTGACGCTTGCCGCTCTGGAATTCCTTCACCGGCGTGCGTCGATCGCGGGTCTGCCCGGTCAGCAAAGCGTAAGAGATATCGCGTTTTTTCAGCTCTTCTTCGATCAGTGACAGCATCGAGGTGAACTGTGAGAACAGCAGAATCCGTCGACCTTCCTCGAACAACTCTTCAAGCATTTCCATCAGGCTATCGAGTTTGCCCGACGTGCTGCCGCGAGCGGGCAGGGGGGCGTCGTTGACCAGGCGCAGATCGCAGCAGACCTGCCGTAACTTGAGCAACGCTTCAAGAATGATGATCTGGCTGCGCGCCACCCCTTTGCGGGTGATCTCGTCGCGGACTTTCTTGTCCATGGCCAGGCGCATGGTTTCGTACACGTCGCGCTGTGCTTCGTTGAGATCGACCCAATGGATAATTTCAGTCTTGGGCGGCAGTTCAGTGGCGACCTGTTCCTTGGTGCGGCGCAGCAGAAACGGTTTTATCCGACCGTTGAGGTGCTGGAGTCTGACTTCACTGCCGCGCTTTTCGATCGGCACGCGGTAATCGGCGTTGAAGCTTTTCACGTCGCCGAGCCAGCCCGGCAGCAGAAAGTGGAACAGCGACCAGAGTTCGCCGAGGTGGTTTTCCAGTGGCGTACCACTCAGGCACAGGCGTTGGCGCGCATTCAAGTCGCGGGCCGCTTGAGCGGCTTTGCTGTTCGGGTTCTTGATGTACTGCGCTTCATCCAGCACCAGCACATGCAGCGGCTGTTTGGCCAGGATCTCGACATCCTTGGGCAGCAGCGCGTAGGTGGTGAGAATCAGGTCGAAGTCGGCCAGATGCTCGAAGTGTTTCTTGCGGCTGGCGCCATACAGCGCCACGACTTTCAGTTGCGGCGTAAAATGCGCCGCTTCATCGAGCCAGTTCGGAATCAGACTGGTAGGCATCACCACCATGCACGGCCGGTCCAGACGTCCAGCGTTCTTCTCGCTAAGAATATGCGCCAGTGTCTGTAGGGTTTTACCCAGGCCCATGTCGTCCGCGAGAATCCCACCGACTTCCAGTTGCCGCAGCGATTGCATCCAGCTCATGCCTTCGAGCTGATAGGGGCGCAGCGTCGCATTCAGGCCTTCGGGCGCGTCTACGCTGAATTCGCGAATGTCACGCAGGCGTTGAGCGAAGCTGCGAATCTGCTCGCCGCCCTCCCAAAGCAGCGGAATGTCTTCCAGCGAATTCAGGCGTGTGGCGTCGGCCTTGCTCAGGCGCAGGGTGGTTTCCCCGGGCTCCTGCAAATAGAACGCGCCAAGGGTCGTCAGTACCGGTTTCAATCGGCCCAGCGGCAGCGCGACCTGCAAGGGCCCGTGCTCGGTGTTGCGCTGCGGAATATTGACCAGAATCAGCTCGTCATCGCGCCGGCGCGCGAGGCGTTCCGGGTTGAGGATTTCAGTGTGCGAGCGCATCAGATTGAGCAGGATCGGCAGCAGGCTCAGGCGTTCACCGTTGACGATGATCCCCAGCTCCAGATCAAACCAGTCGCGCTCCGGCGCCTGCTCAACCGTGGCGTACCAGTCATCGACGGCGGTCAGATCGAAGCCGAACTCCTCGTCGATCTGCAATTCCCAGCCCTGGGTGCGCAGCTTCGGCAGATCGTTGAGCGTAAAGGTCAGCCACGCGCTGTCATTGACCATCTCATACAGTTCACCGGCACTTTCCGGCAGCGCTTTGCTTTGGCGAGTGGCGATGCGAAAACCGAGGATTCTTAGCTGTTCGCGGTAGGACTGTTCGACTTCCGGGTGACGTTTTATCCGCAGCGTCTGGGTTTCCTGACGAATCAGGATGTCGCTGTTTTTCTGCCCGCTGACGTATTCATCCAGATAGCTGAACGACAATGCCGCGCGATGCTGAATGTAGCGCTGCATCTTGCCGTTGCGCGGCTCGAAGGCGCTGAACTCAACGCTGGCCAGCCACAGGCGCGGCACCGGCTGCACGTTGTCGACCAACACTTGCGGCGGCGCTTTCGGGCCGCGGTTTTCCAGCACGGCCTGAAGTTTTTCCAGCAGTTCGGCGTCTTTGGCAGCCGCGGGATACTCGAGGGTTTCCTGGATTTGCAGCAGTACCGCGGCGCAGTGTTTGCAGTTGGTGCGAACCGGGCAGGTGCACGCGGCATCGACCAGCAGCAAGGTGCCTTTGGCCGACTCGCGCAGGTGAATGGTCTGCCGGTAGACGTTACCGCCGGAGCCTTCGCAACTGGCGGTGATGGTCGCATCGCCGACCTGGGCGATGCGTACCCGATTCTCCAGGGCGTAGCGGCGGCCACGCTCCAGGCTCTGTTCCTTGAATCGGCTGACCCAGGAGGGTGCCAACGGTTTACTCAGGGGCGCGGACATAAGGACTTCAATCAGTCCGGGATGGCTTCAGGCGCTTCCCGTGGCGCCGGCGCCGTCAGGGAAGTGATCTTGATCAGCAGGGCCAGGTGGCCGTTGTCGAGATAGTTGAGTTGGCCGTTTTTGGTGTGGCTGTCCTGCCGCAGGCGCTCACTGGCAGTGACCAGGCCGTTGGCGTCAATCTGGTTGACCCAGAAATCGGCGGTTACGTCGGTGAAGCGCCCGAGTTTCATCTCAAGCGTGCCCTCGATCGGGAATTGGCCGAATTGCTCCTGACCGTCGCTGACGGCCACTTTGGTCGGCGCCTCGCCAAGGGTCTGCTGCCAGGCTTTGTGCATCAATACCGTGTAGTCGCCGCTGGCGGTGAGTTTGCCGGCAACGTCGCCGAGTGCAGGGGTGCGTTTGCTGTCATCGCCCAGGCGCTGGGCGCCGGCGGCCCAGTCTTCCGGCGCGGCGCGGCTGACAATGGCCGGAACCGCGTTCTGGCGCACCAGAATCATTTCGACCATATAGGTGTCATCGGCAAATGCCGTCGGTGCTACCAAGGTCAGTAGCAAAGTCAGTGAGCGAAACAGGCGCATGCGGCGTCCTTCAAGCAGTTTTCGGGATGAGGCGCTCGAACAGCGCCTCTACAGTATTAAAGCGCTCTTCCGGGCGCTCCATTGGCACCTGGAACTTGAACATCGTGGCACCTTCAAATTTGTAGCGTTTTGGCTGACTCTGGATCAGTTTGATCAAGGTCATCGGATCGACCGGCGTCTGCGCGGCGAACTCGATACGGCCACCCTGCGGGCCACCGTCGACCTTCTTGATCCCCAATTGCTCGGCCTGCAATTTCAAGGCTGTGATGCGCACCAGATTCTTGGTCGGTTCCGGCAGCAGGCCGAAGCGGTCGATCATCTCCACTTGCAGATCCTTCAGGCCTTCCTCGTCGGTGGCCGAAGCGATGCGCTTGTAAAGGATCAGGCGGGCGTGAACGTCCGGCAGATAATCTTCCGGAATCAGCGCCGGTACGCGCAGGTTGACCTCTGGGCCGCCACCGAGCGGTTGATCGAGGTTAGGCTGTTCGCCCTTGCGGATCGACTTCACCGCGCGTTCGAGCATTTCCATGTACAGCGTGAAGCCGACGGCTTGAATCTGGCCGCTCTGGCCATCGCCAAGCAGTTCACCCGCGCCACGGATTTCCAGATCGTTGGTGGCCAGGACGAAACCGGCGCCGAGATCCTGGGTATTGGCAATCGCCTCCAGACGCTTTTCCGCGTCCGAAGTGATTTGCTGGCGCGGCGGCGTCAGCAAGTACGCGTAAGCCTGGTGGTGACTACGTCCCACGCGACCGCGCAACTGGTGCAGTTGTGCCAGGCCGAACTTGTCGGCGCGCTCGATGATGATGGTGTTGGCGCTTGGCACGTCGATGCCGGTCTCGATGATGGTCGAAGCGATCAGCACGTTGAAGCGCTTGTGATAGAAGTCGCTCATCACCTGTTCGAGTTCGCGCTCACGCATCTGCCCGTGACCGATACCGATCCGTGCTTCCGGCACCAGTTCGGCCAGGTCAGCGGCGCATTTCTCGATGGTCTTCACATCGTTGTGCAGGTAATACACCTGACCGCCGCGCAGCAGTTCACGCAGCAGGGCCTCTTTGACCGTGCTTTTGTTTTGCTCCATGACGAAGGTGCGCACCGACAGACGTCGGGCCGGCGGCGTGGCGATGATCGACAGGTCGCGCATGCCCGACACCGCCATGTTCAGCGTGCGCGGAATCGGCGTCGCGGTCAGGGTGAGGATGTCGACTTCGCTGCGCAGGGCCTTGAGCTGTTCTTTCTGACGGACACCAAAGCGGTGTTCTTCGTCGATGATCACCAGCCCGAGGTTTTTGATCTTCACATCGTCGGACAGCAGCTTGTGCGTGCCGATGACAATGTCGATCTTGCCTTCCGCCAGATCGGCGATTGCAGCATTCACTTCTTTGGTCGATTTGAAGCGGCTCATCACTTCCACGGTCACCGGCCAGTCGGCGAAGCGGTCGCGGAAGCTGTTGTAGTGCTGCTGGGCGAGCAGGGTGGTCGGCACCAGAATCGCCACTTGGCGACCACCATGCACAGCGATGAACGCGGCGCGCATGGCCACTTCGGTCTTGCCGAAACCGACGTCGCCGCAGACCAGTCGATCCATCGGTTTCGGCGCGAGCATGTCTTCGCGTACGGCTTCGATGGTCGATTGCTGGTCCGGGGTTTCTTCGAACGGGAAGCCAGCGCTGAACGTCGCGTAATCGGCTTTTGGATCAGCAAACGCATAACCTTCGCGCGCGGCGCGACGGGCATAGATGTCGAGCAGTTCGGCGGCGACGTCGCGCACCTGTTCGGCGGCCTTGCGCTTGGCTTTCTGCCACGTCTCGGAGCCGAGACGGTGCAGCGGGGCCAGGGAATCGTCGCTGCCGGTGTAACGGGCGATGAGGTGCAGGTTAGCCACCGGCACGTAAAGCTTGGCGTTCTCGGCGTATTCGAGGGTTAGGAACTCGGCAGCCTGATTGTCGATTTCCAGAATCGTCAGTCCCAGATAGCGGCCGACACCGTGGTCGATGTGTACCACCGGCGCACCTTCGCGCAGCTCGGTGAGGTTCTTGATGACGGCGTCATTGTTGCCGTCGGCGCGCTTCTCGCGGCGGCGACGTTGCATGACGCGCTGACCGAACAGCGGGCTTTCCGCGACCAGTGCCAGCGCCGGGTCATCCAGCATCAGGCCTTCGTCGAGCGGAGCAATGGTGATCGCCAGGCGATCCTTGCTCGCGACGAAGTCCGGCCAGCTGTCGACGGTTTTCGGCCGCAGCTTCAGACGTTCGAGCAACTCCAGCAGCACTTCGCGACGGCCGGCGGATTCGGCGGTGAACAGCACGCGTCCGGGGAATTCGTCGAGGAAGGTCGACAGTGCCGCCAACGGTTGTGTGGCTTTGGCTTCGATGGCCAGATTCGGCAGCGCCTGAGCCGGGAAGCGTTCGCGGCCGACGCCGGTTTCCACGTCTTGCTGACTGGCGACCACGCGTGGCCAGCTCTTGAGGCGAGCGAAGCAGTCTTCCACTGGCAGGAACAGTTCAGCCGGTGGCAATAAAGGACGCGATGGATCGACGCGGCGCTCTTCATAGCGATTGCGCACGTCGTTCCAGAAATTCTCTGCCGCTTGCTCGATGCCCGGCAGCGAGAACACTTGCGTGTCTTGGGGCAGGTAATCGAACAGGGTCGAGGTTTCGTCGAAGAACAGCGGCAGGTAGTACTCGATACCGGCCGGGGTAATCCCGCTGCTCAGATCCTGAAAGATCGGGCAGCGACGGAAGTCGACATCGAACCGCTCGCGGAAACGCGCCTTGAAGCGGGTCACCGCATCTTTCTGTAGCGGGAATTCACGCGCCGGCAGCAGCTTGACCGAATCGACCTTGTCGATGGAACGCTGGTTTTCCGGGTCGAAGGTGCGCAGGGTTTCGATTTCGTCATCGAACAGATCGATGCGGTACGGCAGCTTGCTGCCCATCGGGAACAGATCGATCAGCGCGCCACGCACGGTGAATTCGCCGTGCTCGTAGACCGTGTCGACGTAGCGATAGCCGCTGGCTTCGAGCCGCGAGCGCATCTGCTCGACATCGAGCTTCTGCCCGACATCCAGCACCAGGCTGCTGCCGAGCAGGAACTTGGTCGGCGCCAGCCGATGCAGGGCCGTGGTGATCGGCACCACCAGCACGCCATGCGCCAGTTCCGGCAGCCTGTATAAGCTGGCGATGCGCTGGGAAATGATGTCCTGGTGCGGCGAGAACAGGTCGTACGGCAGGGTTTCCCAGTCGGGGAAATGCAGAACGGGCAAATCCGGGGCGAAGAAACTCAGCTCCTGTTCCAGCCGTTCGGCACTCTGGCTGTCGGCGGTCAGTAGCAGGGTGAAGCGCTTGGCAGCGCTGGCAGCCTCGGCAATCGCCAGGCTCAGTGCGGCACCGGGCAGATTGCCCCAGTGCTGTTTACCTGCCTCGGCAGGGAGAAGCGGTAGACGCAGGACAGGCACGGAAGGTTGAGCTCCAGGCGTTGCGACAAAGTCGGTAATTGTAGCGGCGTCCGATGCTGCCTGTCAGTTGCAGACTGCGTCTATCTTCGCTGTTTCGTCGAAATGTAGTGGTAACCATAAAAAAGAGCACTTTTTCAGTGGTTATGTAGTGCCGAAACGGGGTGGTGTTACGGAGGGTTACAGACATCGTCTAACAGTCGTCGAAAAATTGACTGCGCTGAAAGCCCCGGTTTTACTGGGCTGGCGCGGGGCGTAATTTTTTTGAACGGAATTTTGTTACCGATTTCGCGACAGGCGCGCATTGCTGAATGAGGTTGTCGGCGGCATAATGTAGCCCCTTTTTTCTGCCCCTACATGTGGAAGGTTACCGTGACTCAGAAGCCCGACCAGTGTCTTGGTGAATGGATCGACCGTGAAGCACTCGCAGAAGCGATGATTCCGCTTATCGGTCAGCTCTACCGCAATAACAACGTGGTGAGCTCGATCTATGGCCGCAGCCTGATCAACCAGTCTGTCATCGCGATTCTCAAAGCTCACCGCTTTGCTCGCCACCGTTCTTCCGACGACAGCGAACTCTCCGTCCACGAAACATTCCCACTGCTCAAAGCCATGAGCGAGCTCAAGCTCGGCGCGGCTTCGGTAGATCTGGGCAAGTTGGCGTTCAAATTCCGCAACGAGGGCAACGGCCGCAGCGCCGAGCAGTTCGTTCGTGAAGAAATGGCTGACGTGGTTGGCCAGCAAAACGCTTCCGCACGTAAAGGCACCGACGTTGTGCTGTACGGCTTCGGTCGTATCGGCCGTCTGCTGGCGCGCATCCTGATCGAGAAAACCGGTGGTGGCGACGGTCTGCGTCTGCGTGCCATCGTGGTGCGTAAAGGCGCCGACAACGACCTGACCAAGCGCGCCAGCCTGCTGCGTCGCGATTCGGTACATGGTTCGTTCAACGGCACCATCACCATCGACGAAGAAAACAACACCATCACCGCCAACGGTAACCTGATCCAGGTGATCTACGCGAAGAACCCGACCGAGGTGGATTACACCCAGTACGGCATCAAAGACGCGCTGCTGGTGGACAACACCGGTGTGTGGCGTGACGCTGATGGCCTGGGTCAACACCTGGCGTGCCCGGGCATCGACCGCGTTGTTCTGACCGCGCCTGGCAAAGGCAAGCTGAAGAACATTGTTCACGGCATCAACCACGGTGAAATCACCGCTGACGACAAGATCGTGTCCGCCGCTTCCTGCACCACCAACGCCATCGTGCCGGTGCTGAAGGCTGTGAATGACAAGTTCGGCATCATCAACGGTCACGTCGAAACCGTTCACTCGTACACCAACGACCAGAACCTGATCGACAACTTCCACAAGGGCGATCGCCGTGGTCGTTCCGCTGCGCTGAACATGGTCATCACCGAGACCGGTGCTGCCACCGCTGCTGCCAAGGCCCTGCCTGAACTGGCCGGCAAGCTGACCGGTAACGCGATCCGTGTTCCGACGCCAAACGTGTCGATGGCCATTCTCAACCTGAACCTTGAGAAAGCCGCTACCCGTGAAGAGATGAACGAGTACCTGCGCTACATGGCGCTGCACTCCGATCTGCACAAGCAAATCGACTTCGTCAATTCGCAGGAAGTGGTGTCCACTGACTTCGTGGGTTCGCGTCACGCCGGTGTGGTCGACGCTGAAGCGACCATCGTTCAGGACAACCGCGTTGTTCTGTACGTCTGGTACGACAACGAGTTCGGTTACAGCTGCCAGGTTGTTCGCGTGATGGAAGACATGGCCGGTGTGAACCCGCCAGCGTTCCCGCGCTAAGCCTTAGCTGCCAATGAAAACGCCCCGACTTTGGTCGGGGCGTTTTTGTTTGTGTGCCTGGTCAATCTCTATTGCCTGTATTGGCCTCTTCGGGAGCAAGCCCCCTCCCACAATTGGAATGCATTCTCCTGTGGGAGCGAGCCTGCTCGCGAAAACGTCCTATCAGGCACCGCCAGGCACAGCCGCTTGAGCAGTGCGCAGTTCATGCTTGTTGCCACGAAACAGTACCAACGTCGCAATCAATCCCAGCACCGCCGCGCCACTGAGCCAGATGCCCGGCGCAGCCTTGTTATCCAGCACATGAATCAGATAAGTACACGCCGCTGGGGTAAACCCGCCGAACGTTGCAGTTGCCAGGCTGTAAGCCAGCGAGAACCCTGTCGTGCGCACTTCCACCGGCATGATTTCGGTCAGCGCCACCACCATCGCGCCGTTGTACGAACCGTACAGGAACGATAACCAGAGCTCGACGATCAGCAGATGGCTGAAGCTCGGATTCGCCACCAGCCACGAAAGGGCAGGGTAAGCCGTCAGAATCGCCAGAATCGTCGCCGCCAGCAGTAGGGGTTTGCGGCCGATCCTGTCAGACACCGAGCCCATCACCGGCAGCCAGAAGAAGTTCGACAGGCCGATGCACACCGTCACCAGCAAAGCATCCAGATCCGACAGATGCAGTTCAGCCTTGCCGAACGTCGGGGTATACGCGGTGATCAGGTAGAACGACACGGTGGTCATCACCACCAGCGCCATGCCGGCGATGACGATGCCAAAGTTCTGACTGATCGAGCGGACGATCTCGCGCAGGGTCGGGCGATGTTTGCGCGCCTGGAATTCCGGGGTTTCCTCCAGCGAACGGCGAATGACGAAGATCACCGGGACGATCATGCAGCCAATCAGAAACGGCACGCGCCAGCCCCATTCCCCCATTTGTTCCGGGCTCAGCCAATGGTTGAGGCCGACGCCGAGCAGACCGGCGAATACCACCGCCGCCTGCTGGCTGGCAGACTGCCAACTGACGAAAAAGCCTTTGCGGCCCGGCGTGGAAATTTCCGCCAGATAAACCGAAACCCCGCCCAATTCCACGCCAGCCGAGAAGCCTTGCAGCAAGCGCCCAAACAGTACGATCAGCGGCGCCGCGACGCCAAGGGTGGCGTAACCCGGAACGCAGGCAATCAACACCGTGCCGGCGGCCATCATCGCCAAAGTAATGATCAGCCCTTTACGGCGGCCGTGACGGTCAATATAGGCGCCGAGAAAGATCGCCCCCAGCGGACGCATCAGGAAGCCAGCACCGAAGGTCGCCAGTGAAAGCATCAGGGAGGCGAAGGCGCTGTCGGCCGGGAAGAAGGTCTTGGCGATGGCCGTGGCGTAGAAGCCGTAGACCATGAAGTCGAACATTTCGAGGAAGTTGCCGCTGACAACGCGAAAAATCGCTTTGCCTTTGCCGGTCGTGGAAGACATTTCTGGGTACTCGCTTTAAATCTTGTAAGAAAGCGTTTCGCTCGTGTCCCATAATGGCCGGCACGGTTTTGCAGGGAGATGAAGAATTGTTAACTGGACGGTGGCATGGGCTTGTGATGCTGGCGGGCCTTTTGTGCGGCTGCGGCAATGGCGATTCCGTGGAGAGTTTCGGCGGCCCGACCATGGGCAGCACGTATTCGATCAAGTACGTGCGCCGCGCTGATTTGCCGGAATCGATGCAAGTCCGCCGCGAAGTAGAGGGCATCCTCGCCAAAGTCGATCAGCAGATGTCCACTTACCGCAGCGATTCGGACATCGAGCAATTCAACGCATTGCCGGCCAATAGTTGTCAGACGATGCCCGCTTCCATACTCGAATTGATTCGGGTCGGTGAACAGCTGTCGGAGCAAAGCGAAGGTTCCTACGACCTCACTGTCGAACCGCTGATGAATCTCTGGGGCTTCGGCCCGCAGGGTCGCGAAGAAAAACTCCCCAGTGCAGCTGCATTGGCCGAGGTGCTGCAACGGGTCGGTCATCAACATCTGCGAATCGATGGCGATCAGTTGTGCAAGGACGCTGCCGTCGAAGTTGACTTCAACAGCATCGCCGCCGGTTACGCCGTGGACACGATCGCGGCCAAACTGGATGCAATGGGCATCCACGATTACCTCGCCGAGGCCACGGGTGAACTCAAGGCCAAGGGTAAAAAGCTCGACGGCTCGCCATGGCGCATTGCACTGGAAGAGCCGCGCGATGATCAGCAGGTTGCCGAGCGGGTTATCAACGTCGACGGCTATGGCGTGTCCACCTCCGGCGACTATCGCAACTATTTCCTCCAGGATGGCCGGCGCTATTCCCACACCTTCGATGCGCGCAACGGTGCACCTGTCCTACACAACCTGGCGTCAGTCACAGTGATCCATCCTTCAGCGTTGATGGCCGATGGACTATCGACCCTGTTGCTGATTCTCGGGCCGCAAAGGGCTTGGGACTACGCCGAAAAACACGACATTGGTGCATTCTTTGTGATTCGTGCCGATACAGGTTTTGTCATCCGCACCAGCCAGGCTTTCGAGCGGTTAAATGGCAAAAAACCTGATTGAGGACAACACGAAAGCTGGCGTTGTAGTGCAGGCAAAAGTAGCCTACGACGCGACCAAGGGTTAATGTGCGCGGCGTTGACGCTTCTATAGACTGTGTCCGGGTTCTTGATTGACCCCCAATTGTTCCTTCGCGCCGCCGTTCGGCGTGATTTAGCCGCCGGTGCTGCTGGCACCGCGGCCTGTTCTGAGGAGTACGCATGGCTGTCTACAACTACGACGTGGTGGTGCTGGGTTCCGGCCCCGCGGGAGAAGGCGCGGCAATGAACGCCGCCAAAGCAGGGCGCAAGGTCGCGATGGTCGACAGCCGTCGTCAGGTCGGCGGCAACTGCACCCACCTGGGCACCATCCCGTCCAAGGCACTGCGTCACTCGGTGCGGCAGATCATGCAGTTCAACACCAACCCGATGTTCCGGGCGATCGGCGAACCACGCTGGTTCTCCTTCCCGGACGTGCTGAAAAGCGCCGAGAAAGTCATTTCCAAACAAGTCGCCTCGCGTACCGGCTACTACGCCCGTAATCGCGTCGACGTGTTCTTCGGTACCGGCAGCTTCGCCGACGAGCAAACCATCGAAGTGGTCTGCGCCAACGGCGTGGTCGAGAAACTGGTGGCCAAGCACATCATTATCGCCACCGGCTCGCGCCCGTATCGTCCGGCGGACATCGATTTCCATCACCCGCGTATCTACGATAGCGACACCATCCTCAGCCTCGGCCACACCCCGCGCAAACTGATCGTTTACGGCGCTGGCGTTATTGGTTGCGAATATGCGTCGATCTTCAGCGGTCTGGGTGTACTGGTCGAGTTGGTGGATAACCGCGGTCAGTTGCTGAGCTTCCTCGACTCGGAAATCTCCCAGGCGTTGAGCTACCACTTCAGCAATAACAACATCACCGTGCGCCACAACGAAGACTACGACCGCGTAGAAGGCGTGGACAACGGCGTGATCCTGCACCTCAAGTCCGGCAAGAAGATCAAGGCCGATGCCTTGCTCTGGTGCAACGGTCGTACTGGTAACACCGACCAGTTGGGTCTGGAAAACATCGGCGTCAAGGTCAACAGCCGCGGCCAGATCGAAGTCGACGAGAACTACCGCACCTGCGTGCCGAACATCTACGGTGCTGGCGACGTGATCGGTTGGCCGAGCCTGGCCAGTGCCGCGCATGACCAGGGTCGTTCCGCCGCTGGCAGCATCGTCGACAACGGTAGCTGGCGTTTCGTCAATGACGTGCCGACCGGCATCTACACCATCCCGGAGATCAGCTCGATCGGCAAGAACGAGCAGGAGCTGACCCAGGCCAAAGTGCCGTACGAAGTCGGCAAGGCGTTCTTCAAGAGCATGGCGCGAGCGCAGATCGCCGGCGAGCCGCAAGGCATGCTGAAGATCCTGTTCCACCGTGAAACCCTGGAAGTGCTCGGCGTTCACTGCTTCGGTTATCAGGCGTCGGAGATCGTCCACATCGGTCAGGCGATCATGAACCAGCCGGGCGAACTGAACACCCTGAAGTACTTCGTCAACACCACGTTCAACTACCCGACCATGGCCGAAGCCTATCGGGTAGCTGCTTACGACGGCCTCAACCGGCTTTTTTGACGGGCTCCGGCCGGTGGCCTGAGCCGGCCGGGGAGACCGATTTCAGCAATTCTCGAGGGTGGCAGTGGCCAAACCGGGAAAGTCTGTAATCAGGCTGTCAACGCCGAAGTCGGCGAGTCTGCGCATCAGCGCAGGCTCGTTGACGGTCCATACCGACACATGCAGCCCCTGACGCTGCGCCTTCTGCAGGCGTTCCGGCGTACACAGCGTCCAGTTCAGCGCGAGAAACTCACAGCCATAGCTCTGGGCGACCTTCAACGGGTCGAGCCAGGCGTATTCGGCCACCAGCCCGCGCGACACGTCCGGCACCAGATCCAGCGCCGCTTTCAATACTCCCCGCGAACTTGAAGTGATCGTCACCTTGTCCAGCAGGCCGTGGCGCTGCGCCATTTCACGAATCGCCAGCACCGTGGTTGCGGCGCGGGTGCGTGAAGCGCTTTTGACTTCAAGCTGCCAGTGCTCGAAATTGCACTTCTCGAACAGTTCTTCCAGCGTCGGAATCGGGCACGGCTTGATCCAGCCCGGGCCACCCTTGCGTGCGTCGTAGGTCACCAGTTCGGCAGCGGTGTGTTCGACGACTTTGCCGCGGCGGTCGGTGGTGCGCTTGAGGGTCGGGTCGTGAATGACCATCAACTCGCCGTCCTTGGACAGGTGCAGATCCAGTTCGCAGCGGCGCACGCCGTGCTTGAGACATTCCTGAAAACTGCTCAGGGTGTTTTCCGGTGCTTCGCCCTTGGCGCCGCGGTGGCCGTAGATGAGGGTCACGGTTCTTCCTTAATTTAGATGCCTGATTCGTTCTGTTCGCGGGCCAGACGTCGTTCCTGGGCCTGCTTCTGCAAGATATAGCGGGCGAGCAACTGGCGTTGAGCGTCGCTCAGGTGTTTGAATTCGGTGCCGACGTCATAGCCTTCGCCCTTGCGGTCGCAATGGGTGACGCGGGCGCGCAGCAACAGGCCCAGCGCCTGCGGCATCAGCACCAGTTTCACCGACAGGTGCGCGCCGATCGCGATTGGCGTCGGGTACTGAAAGTCGATCCCGCCCTCGGAGATGATCACCGGTTGTGGCTCGCCGATATGGCCGAGCACGGTCAGGGCGACCACCTGGCTGAGCAGGTCGATGCGTTTGTTCTGGGATTTCAGGAACGCGGCGATGGCCCGGTCGCGCTCGCTGATCTGGCGCAGCAGGTGCTGCGACTCGAATTCGCTCAGGTGCAGTTCGCTGAGCAGGTTGAAGAGCGGGGAAGCATCCTGCAACACTTCCTGGCCTGCGGCTTCGGGAGCAGACAGGGGCCGAATTTCCAGTGCGATCGAATCCTCGATACGGTAGTATTCGCGGCGATCTTCTTCATCTAATGTCGACATGGCGAACCCATGGTAGCGGCGGTGGTCTGAGTGTAAAGCTGGTTATCGACCCCCGCCACAAGGACGTTCCTTTTCCCTCCGAACAAGCCCCGACATGTTCAGACCTCTCTTCGTATTTATCGGCACGCGTTATACCCGTGCAAAGCGTCGCAATCATTTTGTGTCATTCATTTCCCTGACTTCGATGATCGGGCTCGCCCTTGGCGTGGTCGTGATGATCGTCGTGCTCTCGGTGATGAATGGCTTCGATCATGAGATGCGCACCCGCGTGCTGGGCATGGTGCCCCACGCGACCATCGAGTCCACCGAGCCGATCAACGATTGGCAAAGCCTGGCCACCAAGGTCAAGCAGAACCCGCAGGTGACGGCGGTAGCGCCGTTCACGCAAATGCAGGGTCTGCTGACCAACAATGGTCAGGTGTCCAAGGTGTTGCTCAACGCCATCGACCCTGCGCTTGAGCGCAACGTGTCGATCATCGACAACTTCATGAAGCAGGGCAAACTCGACGATCTCACGCCGGGCAGCTTCGGCATCGTGATTGGCGACAAGGCTGCGACCAAGCTGGGCGTGGGCATCGGTGACAAAGTCACCTTTGTCGCCCCGGAAGTCAGCGTGACCCCGGCCGGGATGTTCCCGCGCATGAAGCGCTTCACCGTGGTCGGCATTTTCCATGTCGGCGCCGGCGAGCTCGATGGCTATCTGGGCGTTACCAACCTGCAGGATCTGGCGAAAATGCATCGCTGGAAGCCTGATCAGGTGCAGGGCATCCGCCTGAAGTTCGATGATCTGTTCCAGGCGCCACGCGTGGCGTGGAATATCGCCCAACAACTTGGCGAAGACCATTACTACGCCCGTGACTGGACCCGCACCCACGGCAACCTGTATCAGGCGATCCGCATGGAAAAAGCCATGATCGGCCTGCTGTTGTTGCTGATCGTTGCCGTGGCGGCGTTCAACATCATTTCCACACTGGTGATGGTGGTGAACGACAAGAAGGGTGATATCGCCATTCTGCGTACCCTCGGCGCCACGCCGGGCACGATCATGCGCACGTTCATGGTGCAAGGCACGGTCATCGGCGTGGTCGGTACGGCCATTGGCGCTGTGCTCGGGATCCTCGCAGCGCTCAACGTCAGCGCAGCGATCTCGGCGCTGGAAGGTCTGCTCGGTCACAAGTTCCTTAATGCTGACGTGTATTTCATTGATTATCTTCCGTCGCAGGTGCAGAGCAAGGATGTCGTCATGGTCTGCGCGGCTGCGTTGGTTTTGAGTTTCCTCGCCACCCTGTATCCCGCCTGGCGTGCCGCGCGCACCCAGCCGGCGGAGGCGCTACGTTATGAGTGAGTCGGGCATGAGTGAAAAAGCAATCTTGAGCTGCCGCAACCTGGGCAAATCCTACGAGGAAGGCCCGGAGTCGGTGCAAGTGCTGGCCGATCTGCAACTGGAGTTGCACCCGGGCGAGCGTGTGGCGATTGTCGGCACCTCGGGCTCGGGCAAAAGTACCTTGCTCAACCTGTTGGGCGGCCTCGATACGCCAACCCAGGGCAGTGTCTGGCTCGATGGCGAAGAGTTGTCGGCGCTGAGCGAGAAGAAACGCGGTCTGCTGCGTAACCGTGCGCTGGGTTTCGTTTACCAGTTTCACCACCTGCTGCCGGAATTCACCGCGCTGGAAAACGTCTGCATGCCGCTGCTAATTGGCAAGACGCCGATCCCGGAAGCGCGTCAGCGTGCTACTGCATTGCTGGAGCGGGTAGGGCTGGGCCATCGTCTGGAGCACAAACCGGCGGAACTGTCCGGTGGCGAGCGTCAGCGTGTGGCCATCGCCCGCGCCCTGGTGAACAAGCCGGGTCTGGTGATGCTCGACGAGCCGACCGGCAACCTCGACTCCCACACCGCCCAGGGCATTCAGGATTTGATGCTGGAACTCAGCACCTCGATGCGCACGGCGTTCCTGGTGGTGACCCACGATATGAACCTGGCTCGCCAGATGGATCGCGTCCTGCACCTGCAGGAAGGTCGCCTGACACCCATCTGATTGGCCGAAACCCGGCGTCTGAAAAAGGCGTCGGGTCTTTTATTTTTATACGGTGCCCCAGCGAATGTTCAGACCGTTATCGATCTTTATCGGCACGCGCTATACCCGCGCCAAGCGCCGCAATCGCTTTGTTTCGTTCATTTCGATGACCTCGATGATCGGCCTCGCCCTCGGCGTGCTGGCGATGATCGTGGTGTTGTCGGTGATGAACGGCTTCCAGCGCGAAATGAGCTCGCGCATCCTCGGCATGGTGCCGCACGCGACCATCGTCGGCGTCAAGCCGATTGATGACTGGCAGCCCGTGGCTGCCGCGGCCATGAAAAACCCCGAAGTCACCGCCGCCGTGCCGTTTACAGAAATGGAAGGCATGCTCTCCTACAAGGGCCTGATGCAGCCGATCCAGATCAGTGGCGTCGATCCGGCCCAGGAAGGCAAGGTGTCGATTGTTGCGCAGCACATCGTTCAGGGGCGTCTCGATGCTCTGAAGCCGGGCGAATTCGGCGTGGTGATCGGTGAAATCACCGCGCGCCGTTTCCGCTTGAATGTCGGCGACAAGATCACCCTGATCGTGCCGGAAGTCAGCACCGCTCCGGGTGGCATCACCCCGCGCATGCAGCGGCTTAACGTGGTGGGCGTGTTCAAGGTGGGCGCCGAGCTGGACGGTTCGATGGGCCTGATCCACGTGGCCGATGCGGCGACCATGCAACATTGGCAGCCCAATCAGGTGCAGAGCGTGCGTCTGGCGGTGAAAGACCTGTACGCCGCGCCGAAAGTCTCCTCGGACATCGCCGCTGGCCTCGGTGCCGATTTCAGGGCTGACGACTGGACCCACACCCAGGGCAGTCTGTTCAGCGCCATGAAAATGGAAAAAACCATGATCGGCCTGCTGTTGCTGATGATCGTTGCAGTAGCGGCGTTCAACATCATCGCAACGCTGATCATGGTGGTGAACGACAAGGGCGCGGACATTGCGATCCTGCGCACTATCGGCGCCACGCCCCGGCAGATCATGGCGATTTTCATGGTGCAGGGCACGGTGATCGGGATTGTCGGCACGTTGATTGGTGGCGTGCTGGGTGTGATTGCGGCGCTGAATGTCAGTGAGCTGGTGGGCTGGATGGAGCGGGTCACCGGGCAGCACATCTTCAGTTCGGATGTGTATTTCGTCAGCAATCTGCCGTCGGAATTGCAGGGCGGGGATGTGCTGTTGATCTGCTCCGCCGGGTTCATTCTGAGCTTCCTGGCGACGGTGTATCCGGCGTGGCGGGCGGCGAAGATCGAGCCGGCTCATGCCTTGAGATATTCGTAAGCAGACAGGCCGCTTTCGCGAGCAGGCTCGCTCCCACAGGGGATTTGTGAACGACGCAGATCCAATGTGGGAGCGAGCCTGCTCGCGAAGGGGCCGGAACTGCTAGCCTTAATCTCCCTTGGGCAACTCAATTACAAACCGCGTCCATCCCGCCTCTGATTCGCAATGAATCTGCCCGCCATGGGCCCGGACGATGGATTGAGTCATCGCCAACCCCAACCCGGCATGCTCACTGCTGCCTTCCTGCCGCGCCGGATCCGCCCGATAAAAGCGGTCGAACAAGCGTGGCAGCAGCTCCGCAGAAATCCCCTCGCCACTGTTTTCGATTGCAACGCGCACAGCGCTCGGTTGATCAACGATCCGCAAGCTCACATAGCCCTCAGCCGGTGTAAACCGCAGCGCGTTATCCAGCAAATTGGAAAGTGCCCGGCGCAACATGCTGCGATCACCTTCGATTCGTGCCTGACCTTCACGACTCAGCGTCACCCCGGCGTCCTCCGCCAACAGCGCGAAAAACTCCAGCAACGCATCTGCTTCGTCTGCCAGTTCCAGCGGTTCACGTCTGGGCACCAGCAAACCGTGATCAGCCTTGGCCAGATACAACATGTCGTTGACCAGTTGCGCCATCCATTGCAGTTCTTCGAGGTTGCTGTGCAGTGCCTCGCGGTAGTCCTCGATGGGCCGTGGGCGGGTGAGGGTGACTTGGGTGTGGGTCAGCAGGTTCGACAGTGGCGTGCGCAGTTCATGGGCGATGTCGGCCGAGAACGCCGAGAGGCGCTGAAACGAGTCGTCCAGGCGTGCGAGCATGGCGTTGAAGCTGTGGGCCATTTCCGCAAGTTCTGGCGGAATTTGCGCTTCCGGCAGGCGGGCATTGAGCGAATGTGCGGAAATCCCACGGGCGATTGCACTCATGCGCCGTAATGGGCGCAAACCGCTACGCGCCGCCCACGCACCCAGCAACGCGGTTGCCAGCGCCGAGAGCCCGACGGTCAGCCAGATCAAATGCTGCATGCGTTGCAGGAAATGCTGGTGATGGGTGATGTCGAGCAACAGCGTCAATTGCGGCGAGTCGGACTTGTCCGGGTAGAGCGGGGCGTTGAGTACGCGGTAATCGGTGCCGTTATCGTTCACGGTGGACAGGCCGGATTGGTGCGGCAAGCGTGCGGGCACCTTGATCGAGCTGTCGTACCAGCGCTGGCCGTCAGCCCCAGTGATGCGCAGCGACAGATCAGCCTGTCGGCTCAACTCATCCGCCAGCCGCGCCTCACTTTCACTGGCCTGAAGATCCTGCAAGGCACGGCGCAGGCCAATCAGTTTACCGTCGAGCAATTGCTGGTCGAGCTCGACAAAGTGCGCCTCGCTGGCGCGATTGAACAGCACGCCGGCAAACAGCGAAACCACCGCAGTGCAGGCGGCAAACAACAAGGCCAGGCGCGAACTCAGGGACAACCGGCGCATCAGGCTGAGCGCTCTTCGAGCACGTAACCCATGCCGCGCACGGTGTGGATCAGTTTGTTGGGAAATTCGTCGTCGATTTTCAGGCGCAAGCGACGGATCGCCACTTCGATGACATTCGTGTCGCTGTCGAAATTCATGTCCCAGACTTGCGAGGCGATCAGCGATTTTGGCAGCACTTCGCCCTGGCGGCGCAGGAGCATTTCCAGCAGGGCGAATTCCTTGGCGGTCAGGTCGATGCGCTGGCCGTTACGTTCGACCCGGCGACGAATCAGGTCCAGGCGCAAATCGGCCAGTTGCAGGCTGGTTTCCTGCGGTGTGGCGCTGCCGCGACGTAACAGGCTGCGCACCCGGGCCAGAAGTTCGGAGAAGGCGAAGGGTTTGACCAGATAGTCGTCGGCACCCAGTTCGAGGCCGTGAACCCGGTCCTCCACCGCATCTTTGGCTGTCAGAAACAGTACTGGCGTGTCGAGGCCAGCGCTGCGCACCGCTTGCAGGATCTGCCAGCCATTGCGTCCCGGCAGCATCACGTCGAGGATCAACAGCGCGTAATCACCGCTCAGGGCCAAGTGCTGGCCGCTGTTGCCGTCGGCCACCAGTTCGGTGTTGAACCCGGCCTCGGTCAGGCCCTGGCGCAGGTATTGGCCGGTTTTCGCTTGGTCTTCGACGATCAGCAGTTTCATGGGCGACTCGGTGTGTAGGAACTCGGATTTTCAGGAACTTAGGCTTTATAACGTGAGAGCAGGCGACAAGTGCCAACCTGACAAAGTTGTAATCTGCCTGTCAGGTAGATGCCAGCGCTGGCGCGCTAGAGTTTCCCACAGGCTGAACCTTATCTTGTGGGAGTACGACTATGTTTTTGCGCAATCCTTTGATCCTCGCCGGATGTTTGCTGGCGCTGAGTTCCCCGGTCTGGGCTGCGCCGGCTCACACCTACGATTTCGGCCAACCGGCGCCTGCCGCTAAAGCCACGCGCAGTGTCGAAGTGGTGATGGGCGACATGTCGTTCGATCCGAAAGCCATCGCGGTCAAGGCCGGAGAGACCGTTCGCTTTGTACTGGTGAATAAAGGTCAGTTGCTGCACGAATTCAACCTCGGCGACGCGGCGATGCACGCCGCACATCAGCAGGAAATGCTGCAGATGCAGCAAAGTGGCATGCTCACGCCTACCGGCATGAAAGAAATGTCCCACGACATGGCGGGTATGGATCACGCGGCGATGGGCCATGGCATGAAGCATGATGACCCCAACAGTGTGCTGGTCGAGCCGGGTAAAACCGCTGAGTTGACCTGGACCTTCAGCAAAGCGACCAGCCTGGAATTTGCCTGCAATATTCCCGGCCATTATCAGGCGGGCATGGTCGGCAAGTTGACTGTCAGTCAGTAAGCACTCAAAGGCGCGGGCAAAGGCTGGTAGAATCCGCTGATTCTTCAGTCAGGTTTCCGCCATGCATCCCGCAGCCGAACATTCGCCGCTGGGCAAATCCAGCGAATACATTGCCACTTACACGCCGTCTCTGCTGTTCCCGATTCCGCGCACCGCGAAATGGGCCGAGTTGGGCCTGACCGCCGGCACTCTGCCGTATAAAGGCGTGGATTTCTGGAACTGCTTCGAGCTGTCGTGGCTGCTGCCTTCGGGTAAACCGGTGGTGGCCATCGGCGAGTTCAGCATTCCGGCGGATTCGCCGAACATCATCGAGTCGAAGTCGTTCAAACTGTACCTGAACTCGCTGAACCAGACGCCGTTCGCTGACGTTGCCAGCCTGGAAGCGACGCTGGTCAAGGATCTGTCTGCCGCTGCCGGCAAACCGGTGGGCGTGCGGGTTCGCAGCCTCAAAGACGTGGAAGCCGAAGGTGTCGTTGCGCTGCCTGGCGTATGCATCGACGATCTGGACATCAGCGTGAGCAACTACGAGCATCCGCGCCCGGAACTGCTGCGTTGCGATGATTCGCGGGTGGTGGAGGAGAGCGTGCACAGTCATCTGCTCAAATCCAATTGCCCGGTGACCAGTCAGCCGGACTGGGGCAGCGTGGTGGTGGAATACCGTGGCGCGGCGCTGGATCACGCGAGCTTGCTGGAATATATCGTCAGCTTCCGTCAGCACTCGGACTTCCATGAGCAGTGTGTGGAGCGGATTTTCCTTGATCTGCAGCGCTTGTTGAAACCCGAGAAACTCACTGTATTTGCACGTTACGTACGTCGCGGTGGGCTGGATATCAACCCGTATCGCAGCACTGAAAGCGTAGTACTGCCGAACCATCGTCTGGTGCGCCAATAAAGATCCAGAATGTGCGATATCCAATGTGGGAGCGAGCCTGCTCGCGAATGCGGTGTGTCATTCAAGGATGATGTCGACTGATACGACGCCTTCGCGAGCAGGCTCGCTCCCACAGGGGGCTGTGTTTCAAGTCCGCAAATGAAAAAGCCCTGCCATCGCTGGCAGGGCTTTTTGCGTTTGGGGAATCAGATCCCCATGCTGCCCAGCGCATTGACGATGTTACGCAGGGTGCCGGCAATGGCCGGGTGTTCGAGTTCGAAGCGATCAACCGCCAGGTTCACGCCATCGGCGATGCTGGCGTCCTGAGTGGCCGTCTCCAGTTTGATTTCAGATTCAATCTGCACCATCAGCGCATGCAGATCTTCACGTTCTGCTTCCGTCAGCGGCGGATTCTGTTCCAGCTGCTCGCGCAGGGTATCGAGCTGTTTCTGCAGTTCTTGGGCGGGCATGGTGTTCTTCCTTTTATCGAGAGGCACTGGCATTGACCGCAGCCACGCGCCAAAGGTCTATGACTGACCTTTAGATTAATCCACTCTCGTCCACCCTGCATGATCCCGATCAGGGCTTTTCGCCTTTGAGACGGCGCAGGCTGATGTCGGCCAGGCAGTTGTCGAGCTCGCCCAAATGATCGATCACCGAGTGCACGCCGAGTCCGAACAGCTGCACAGTCGCCTTGCCGCGCAGTTGTTCACGTTCTTTCTGACTTAAGGCCTGCCATTCGCCCGGCGCGAGGCCGCACAGTGAACCGCAGGAGGCGAGACCGATTGTCCATAACCCGGCATTCAATCCCGATTGCAGCAACCGTGGCTCGCCGCTGACCAGTACGCAGCCGTCGAGACTGGCGACGTTCAAGTCCATGAGTGCTTGCCAGCAGGCGTTGGGCGCAGGCCACGAATTGGTTGTTGCCGAGTGTTGCGCCGGTTTGATCCAGGACGGCAACGACGCCGACAGTGGCTGGGCGAGGGCAAGGGGGAGCTCATCAAGCCAGGCGCACGGAATCTGCTGGCGCTGCAAACTATGCAGGCTGTCGATTGCGCCCGGTGTGACATCGGCATGCTCGGGCAGGGCGGTGGTCTGTTGGCGGGCGCGGGCACCGAAATCCACCAGACAGCCGCTGAGTCCGAACAGAACGGCCGTCAGGGTGGGGGCGGCGATAGGCAAGGTTTCAGCGTGAGGCATGGAAACGTCCCTGAAATGAAGACAAGGTTAGGGAATGCCGGTGACAGTTGGATGACAGCTGTGTGAATGACGCCGCGAGAATCTTCCTACAACTCGCTGCATTCCCAGACTGCCCAAAAGGCCTTTTACGCTTATACTGGCGCTCTTAACGCCGAGGCTCTGATGCCCGCGCCAGTACAAAACCAAGGAGTTTTTCTATGCGCTTGAGCCCTCCGCTCGCTCAGCTTTGTGTATACGCCGGCCTGTTGCTGGCTCCGTTCGCCACTCAGGCTGCGACGGAAGAAGACCCTTGGGAAAGCGTTAACCGTCCGATCTTCCAGTTCAACGACTTCGTCGATACCTACGCGCTGAAGCCGTTGGCACAGGGTTATGAGTTCGTGACACCGCAATTTGTCGAAGACGGCATCCACAACATGTTCCGCAACGTCGGTGATGTCACCAACCTGGCGAACAACATCCTGCAGGCCAAACCGGCGGCTGCCGGCGTCGACACTGCGCGCCTGATCTTCAACACCACGTTCGGCTTGCTCGGCTTCTTCGACGTCGGCACCAAAATGGGCCTGAACCGCAGTGATGAAGATTTTGGCCAGACCCTCGGCTATTGGGGCGTGGGCAGCGGTCCCTACGTGATGCTGCCGTTGATGGGCCCGAGCACCCTGCGTGACGCACCGTCCAAGTATGTCGACAGCTACACCGGCATGTATCGCTATATCAACGACGTGCCGGTGCGTAACTCGATCTTCGGTCTGAACATCGTCGACACCCGCGCCAGTCTGCTGTCGAGCGAGAAGCTGATCAGCGGTGACAAGTACACCTTCATCCGCAACGCCTACCTGCAAAACCGCGAGTTCAAGGTGAAGGATGGCCAGGTCGAAGACGATTTTTAATTTCGATCGATGAAATAAAGAAGGCGACCCTCGGGTCGCCTTTTTTGTGTGCGCTTATTTCATCTGCAGAATGGTCAGGCCGAGCTTTTGTCCGCCGCCATCCTGCGCTTTGACCCAGACCACTTCGGTTTCCGCTTCCAGCCCGCTGAGCGCCGCATGCTCGGAGTCGATACGCACACTCAGCCTGTCACCCATTGCAAACTGGCGCGGCGCTTCGACCTGCATGCCACTGCTGGACAGGTCGATGCACACCGCTGATACCTCATCACCCTCATGGATCAACACGACATCGGCATCGACCCGCATGCGGATGAAATCGCGCTTTTCGCTGTAGTCCCGACCGGTTTGACTCATGGCTTCGTCCTTCCATTGGGTTACGGTTTGAGCTGTTCTTATAACTCTCGGTGATTTGACAAGTAAAGTCGTCAAGCGACCATCGGCGCATGCTTGAAACGCCCCGCGGATGGGAGTACCGTCTGCGCCTTAGAAGGGCACCTCTGGTGCAACCGTGTACGGAGCTAACGCTCGAAAGCGGTGCAGCAGAGAGGCTAGAAAGCGAATCCAGTAGTCTGTGCCGGGCCAATGCCCCGCCAACTACGCCAACCTAATTCTGGCGCCGTTTGCCCACATGCCAAAAACCAGTGCCACGCTGCTGATAATCGATGATGACGAAGTAGTGCGCGCGAGCCTCGCGGCCTATTTGGAAGACAGTGGTTTCAGCGTCCTGCAGGCCAGCAACGGCCAACAGGGTCTTCAGGTATTCGAGCAAGACACGCCCGACCTGGTCATCTGCGATCTGCGCATGCCGCAGATGGGCGGTCTCGAACTGATCCGTCAGGTCACCGAGCGATCACCGCAAACGCCGGTGATCGTGGTGTCGGGTGCCGGCGTGATGAACGACGCGGTCGAGGCCCTGCGCCTGGGCGCGGCGGATTACCTGATCAAGCCTCTCGAAGATCTGGCTGTGCTCGAGCATTCCGTGCGCCGGGCCCTGGATCGTGCGCGCCTGCTGCTGGAAAACCAGCGCTACCGCGAGAAGCTGGAAAAGGCCAACCGCGAACTCGAAGCCAGCCTGAACCTGCTCCAGGAAGACCAGAACGCCGGTCGCCAGGTGCAGATGAACATGCTGCCGGAGAGCCCGTGGAGCATCGACGAGTTCAAGTTTGCCCACCAGATCATTCCGTCTTTGTACTTGTCGGGTGATTTTGTCGACTACTTCCGTGTCGACGAGCGCCGGGTGGCGTTCTATCTGGCGGATGTCTCCGGGCATGGTGCCTCTTCAGCGTTCGTCACCGTGCTGTTGAAGTTCATGACCACGCGCTTGCTGTTCGAGTCCAGGCGCAGCGGCACATTGCCGGAATTCAAGCCTTCGGAAGTCCTTGGTCATATCAACCGGGGGCTGATCAGTTGTAAGCTGGGTAAACACGTCACAATGGTCGGTGGAGTCATCGACGAGGAGACCGGTTTGTTGACCTATAGCATCGGCGGCCATCTGCCGTTGCCAGTGTTGTACACGCCTGACAGTGTTCGTTACCTCGAAGGACGCGGTCTGCCGGTGGGCCTCTTCAACGAAGCCACCTACGAAGACCACGTGCTTGAGCTGCCGCCGACGTTCAGCCTGACGCTGATGTCCGATGGTATTCTGGATCTTTTGCCAGAACCTACGCTCAAAGAAAAAGAAGCGGCCTTGCCCGAACGGGTGAAGTCAGCGGGCGGCAGCCTGGATGGTCTGCGGCAAGTGTTTGGATTGGCCACGCTAGGGGAGATGCCGGATGATATCGCCCTGTTGGTGTTGAGCAGGAATCTTTAATGAGTACCGGTAGAATCCAGTTCGCCGAGCAGGATGGCACCTTCGTCCTGAAGTTCGTCGGTGAAGTTCGCCTGACCCTGTGTTCGGCGTTGGATGCGACTATTGAGAAAATCTTCACCGCGCTGAATTTCAACGCGATCGTGATCGATTTGACCGAAACCCGCAGCATCGACAGCACCACGTTGGGCCTGTTGGCCAAACTGTCGATCCTGTCGCGGCAGAAGGTCGGCCTGCTGCCGACCGTCGTGACCACCCATGAAGACATCACCCGTCTGCTGCAATCGATGGGTTTTGAGCAGGTGTTCAACATCGTCAACCACCCCGTGCCGTGCCCGGAGTGTCTGGACGACCTGCCGGATCAGGATCAGTCGGAAGAGATTGTGCGGATCAAGGTGCTGGAAGCGCACAAGATCCTGATGGGGTTGAACGATTCCAACCGTGAAGCGTTCCATGACTTGGTCAATGCCCTCGAACGGCACTGATCCTCTGAAGTGATGTTGTCTGGGCCGGCCTCTTCGCGAGCAGGCTCGCTCCCACACTGATGCGGCGTCGATCACCAGTCCCCCCGTGGGAGCGAGCCTGCTCGCGAAAGCGGCCGCAAGATCACCAAGAGTTTCCCAGCAGCCACAAAAAAGGGCGAACCCAAACGGGTTCGCCCTTTTTGCATTCCAGCGACTCAGATCACAGCTTGGCTTGCAGCAACGCCTCAAGCTTTTCCTGGTCACGGGCGAACTGACGGATGCCTTCAGCGAGTTTCTCGGTAGCCATCGCGTCTTCGTTGGACAACCAGCGGAACTGCGCTTCATTCAAGCTCAAACGCGCTTCACCGGCATGACCCGGCGCCAGTTTGCGTTCCAGCTTGCCGGTATCTGCCGCCAGCTTGTCGATCAGATCCGGGCTGATGGTCAGACGATCGCAGCCAGCCAGTTGCTCGATCTGGTTCAGGTTGCGGAAGCTCGCACCCATCACCACGGTCTTGTAGTCATTGGCCTTGTAGTAGTTGTAGATACGCGTCACCGACTGTACGCCCGGATCATCGGCGCCGGTGTAGTCGTTACCGTTGGCCTTCTTGTACCAGTCGTAGATGCGGCCCACGAATGGCGAGATCAGGAACACG
This sequence comes from Pseudomonas sp. Irchel 3E19, assembly GCF_900187585.1. Taxonomy (NCBI): domain Bacteria; kingdom Pseudomonadati; phylum Pseudomonadota; class Gammaproteobacteria; order Pseudomonadales; family Pseudomonadaceae; genus Pseudomonas; species Pseudomonas sp. Irchel 3E19. The sequence continues at coordinate 53,945 of NZ_FYDT01000016.1, read as the reverse complement.
CCCGCATCGGCGCACGCAGCGGCTTGCGCGAAGGAGAACAGCAGGGTCAGGTTGGTCTGAATGCCTTCCTTCTCCAGCACTTCGGCAGCGCGGATGCCTTCCCAGGTGGAGGCGATCTTGATCAGTACGCGGTCGCGGCCAATGCCGGCCTTGTCGTACAGCTCGATCAGGCGGTGCGCGCGTTTCAGTACGGCATCTTTATCGAACGACAGGCGTGCATCCACTTCGGTGGAGATACGGCCCGGAATCACTTTGAGGATTTCCTGACCCACCGCGACGCCGAAACGGTCGCTGGCCAGACCCACATCGCCCTTGCAGTCGCTGACGCAAGCGTTCAGCAGTTCGGCGTAAGCAGGAATGGCTGCAGCCTTGAGCAGCAGCGAAGGGTTGGTGGTGGCGTCGACCGGCTTGACCCGGGCAATCGCTTCGAAGTCGCCAGTGTCGGCAACCACGGTGGTGATTTGTTTGAGTTGTTCCAGCTTGGAAGTCATGTGTGTGCTCTGTCCTGTGGGTTTGACGACATTACCCGAGCGCTGACAGCCACTCAAGGGCGGGTGCGTGTATCGATGGCCCCAGCGGCAACAACCGGGAAACGATTGTTTGAAAGGCAGGGCGCGCTATCGATGAATACGATGCCAAAACAGCCAACAGGTTCAAAGCAACTGACCTGCGAACAGATCAGTCGCGCAGGGCCTACTGTGTATTCAATTGGGTAGCGGCGGCCAGTTTCGCCGGTTTCGGTTGACCGCCAGAGGTCAGCAGGCCGAAGTTCTTCTCGCGATCGTTACTGCCCGAGTCGCTGTTTTTCCATTCGTAGATCGAGGTCAGCGGGATGTTGAGTCTTTTCACATCGGCGATGAAGGAGGCGATTTTGCTGGCTTGTCCGTCATTGCCGCCGTTTGAGCTGAGCGCCGAAATGCCCCATTCGCTGATGACCCCCGGCAAGTGGAAGTTCTGCTGAATGAAGGCCTGCGCATTGCTGATCTGCGTGGCGGTCATGCCGTAGGGATGATAGGAAATCGCGTTGAGGCATTTCGGGTATTCACTGACGATGCGGCTCAGCGCCACGGTTGAGGCAGAGCCTGCCGTCGGTGGCCGGGCGAACCCGTAGCCGACCCGTGGCGTTGTTAGCGCCGTGCCCTGCAGCGACTTGCACACAGCGTTCATGAACGGCACGAATGTTGTGTCGAAGTTGCGCGTTGGCCAATAGGTGTCCAGGTCGGGCTCATTCCAGATTTCAATCGCCACCAGTTGCGCGCTGTAGGACTTCTCCAGGCCCGTGAGTGCGTTGGCAAACGATTCGCCCGCTGTCGTCAGATCGCTGGCCGGCAAGGGCTTGATGGCGCGCACGGTCAGCAGCACCGGCAAACCCGCGGACCTGGCTGCCGCGAAGGCATCGCTGACCTGCTGTTGATAAGCCTTGGCACTCAGGCTGTCGCTCCACACGCCGAAGCGCACAAAACTGAACCCGGCGGCTTTGATGTGGGCCGCGTCTTCGACGGTGAAGTTCTGGATCTTCACCTGAACACCAATGGTCTTGGCGGGAAGGTTGGGGAAGAGCTCACTGGCGTGAGCGTGAGTGACGGCGCTGAGCGCCAGCAACGCAGAGGCGAGCCGTTTGAGATGTGCTGATTTCATGTCTTTTCTCCCGATGGGAATGACAACGGCGAATAGTTATCTCGTTACATGAATTACGAAACTAACAATGGCGCTAAGTGCGTCAATGTTATTTTTTGTCAGGAATCCATAACCTGAAAATCACAGTTATTTTTAGTCCGCTAATTCTGGTTGGGGCGTTTTTGGGCCTGTGGTACTTAATACACTGTATTAACAGGGCCAACCTATTTCTGAGTGCGGGAAGATCTAGTGCGTTCATTAAAGTTCGCTCTAGATGTTGGCAGTTTGATATTACACAGGAAAGTAAACTTTGTTCAAAAAGATCCTTGTCGTCTGCGTGGGCAATATATGCCGAAGTCCGACAGCAGAACTTCTGTTGCGCAACGCGCTGGCACCCTCAACGATCTCGGTGACCTCCGCAGGCCTTGCTGCACGCGTTGGTGAAGGTGTTGAAGCATCGGCGCGGCAGGTGCTGGAGGATCATGGGCATAGCGCTCAAGGGTTTCAGGCACGGCAGCTGACTGCCGACATTGTCAATGAATCAGACCTGATTCTGGTCATGGAAAAACAACACGTAAATCAAGTATTGAAAATGGCCTCTCACGCCAGAGGCAAAGTGTTTTTGCTCGGCAAGTGGCAGAGCGAACGTGAAATACAAGATCCCTATCGTCAAGGCAAGGCCGCTTTTATTCATGCCCATGCATTGATTGAAGATGCTGTCAGCTCCTGGGCACAACGTCTCGCACGTTGATGAATATTCTTCAGATCAGTGAATGGTAAGAACAGACTTATGCAGTTACCGTCAGTAATCGCCAGCCGTGATAACGATCAAGACAGTATTGATCTGCTCGGCATATTCGGCAGCTTGATTGACCAGAAGTGGTTGATCGGCGCGTTCACCGGCGCCTTCATGGCCGCCGGTGTTGCCTATGCAGTGTTGGCCACGCCCGTGTACCTGGCGAATGCGCTGGTGCAGGTCGAACCGAAAAAGAACGACATGCTCGGGTTTTCCGACCTCAACAGCATGCTCGGTGGGCAATCGCCGTCGGTGACCGAAATAGGCATCATCAAGTCGCGCGCGGTGATCGGCAAAACCGTCGATGACCTGCGTCTGGATATCGACGTCACGCCCAACAGGTTCCCGGTTATTGGCGGCTTTCTCGCCCGCCGCTATCGCGGCGAAACCGAATCCAGCGTAGCGGCGCCACGTTTTGGCCTGAGCAGTTATGCCTGGGGCGGTGAGCGTCTGGAGTTTGCCCGCCTCAATCTGCCTAAAGAATTGCTGGGCAAGAAGCTCACGTTGGTCGCGGGTGAGCAACATCAATTCCAGTTGTTTGATGACAACGACAACTTGCTGGTGGAAGGCGTGACGGGCGAAGCCTTCACGCAGGACGGTGTGGAAGGGCTGATCACGCAGTTGGCAGCGAACCCCGGCACGCGTTTCGAAGTCGTGCGCAACCCACGGATCGTGACTGTCCAGAGTTATCAGGATGCGCTGGATATTTCCGAGCAAGGCAAGGAGTCGGGGATCATTCGCCTCGCCTTGGCCAGCACCGACGCCGCCGAAGCGGTCAAGATCCTCAACAAGATCGCCGCGCTGTACGTCGAGCAAAACGTGCGTCGCACCTCGGCCGAAGCGGCGCAGAGCCTGGCCTTCCTGCAAAGTCAGCTGCCGCAGGTCAAACGCGATCTGGCCAAGGCCAGCGATGCGCTCAACGCCTACCAGACCCACGGCAAAACCGTGAATATCTCGCTGGAAACCCAATCGGTGCTCGGTCAGTCCGTGGCGCTCGAAACGCGGATTTCCGAGTTGCGAATGCAGCAGGCGGAGATGGATCGAAAATTCACCAAACAGCATCCGGCCTACCGCGCGTTGATGTCGCAGATTGGCGAACTGACCCAGCAACAGAAATCGCTGGAAAGCAAAGTCGGCGACCTGCCGGCTACGCAACAGGAGCTGCTCAATCTGACTCGCGATGTCGAAGTGGCCTCGCAGATCTACACGCAACTGCTGAACAAATCCCAAGAGCTGGACATCGTCCGTGCCGGCGCAGTCGGCAACGTGCGCCTGATCGATACGGCGGATGTCGACCTGACCAGCCCGGTCAAACCGAAAAAGCCTTTGATCGTGCTCATTGCCACGTTCCTCGGCGCCTTCATCGGCGTGGCCCTCGTGCTGCTGCGCAAATCCCTGAGCCGTGGCCTGGAAGGGCCAGAGGCTATCGAGCAACTTGGCTTGCCGGTCTATGCGTCAATTCCTTACAGCACACTGCAACAGGAAGAGGACGGCAGGACGGGACGCGCCCGTGACGGCGTCGATAAACCGGCGTACCTGTTGGCGCTACGCAATCCAACGGACCTGTCCATCGAATCGATCCGCAGCCTGCGTACCTGTCTGCACTTCGCCGCGCTGGATTCAACCAACAATCGCATCATGATTTCCGGGCCGAGCCCGCAGGTCGGCAAGACTTTCGTGTCCTCCAACCTCGCCGCCGTCATGGCGCAGAGCGGTCAACGTGTGGTGCTGATCGATGCCGACATGCGCAAAGGGCATCTGCACAAGACCCTGAACGTACCGATCGACAATGGTTTGTCGGACCTGTTGGTCAAGCGCTGCAGCCTCGAGCAGGCGATCAATAAAATCGATGGTGCCGACCTGCACTTCATCAGTCGCGGCCAGGTGCCACCCAATCCTTCCGAGCTGTTGATGCACGCCAACTTCCGCGAACTGCTGGCGCAACTCAGCGACAGGTACGACGTGGTGATCATCGATACACCGCCGCTGCTGGCCGTGACCGACGCGGCGATTGTCGGCCGTGATGCGGGCATCAGCCTGATCGTCACGCGCTTCGGGGTGAACCCGGCCAAAGAGATCGAGCTGACCATTCGCCGCTTTGCCCAGAACGGCATTGAGCTCAAAGGCGCGGTATTCAACGGCGTCGAGAAGCGTGCCGCGAGCTATTACGGCAACGGTGGCTACGGCTATTACAACTACGAATACGCGTCCGACAAGTCCTGAGTTTCAGCGGTTGTCCTTACTTTTGAAGTGGGTGAGTTGTGAAAAAAATACTGCACGTGGCTGAAACGATAAAAGGCGGCGTCGCGACGGTGATCCGCACGATTTCAGCGTCGCCTGAAGACGACGCTGCCAACTATCAACTGGTCTATCTGGTCCCGCAGGATCAGGAAAAAGAACTGCACGGCATCGCGCCGCAGCAGATCCGCACCTTCGCCCGGACCGGGCGTAATGTGCCGTCGCTGCTGCGTTTCGCCTGGCGCCTGACCCAGGTGATGCTCAAGGAAAAACCCGACGTGGTGCATTTGCACAGCACCTTCTCCGGGGTCATCGGCCGTTGCGTGTGTGTGCTGTTGCGGCCGTGGCGCAAGCCGAAAATTGTCTATTGCCCGCACGCTTTTTCGTTCCTGATGGAAAGCTCGCCAACCAAGCAGAAAGTCTATGCGTGGATCGAGCGGGTGTTGCAGAAGGTCACCGACGTGATCATTTGCGTCAGCCAGTACGAGCTGGATAAAGCCGCGCGGTTCGGCATCGAACGCAAGCGCATGAAGTTGATCTACAACGGCATTCACCACCGCGATGAAGCGCTGAAGCCGGCTAATCCCGAGCCGATTCATCTGCTGTTTGTCGGCCGGCTCGACTATCAGAAAGGCTTCGACGTGTTGCTCAAGGCCTACGCCAAGGTGCAGCGCAACGACCTGAAACTGACGGTGGTCGGCAGTGCGGTCAACGAGGATGTGGTCGAGTGCCCGCCGATGGACTCGGTTGAATACTTGCCGTGGGTCACGCCGAGTGAAGTGCACGCGCTGTATCAAAAAGCCGATGCGCTGATCGTCCCGAGTCGTTGGGAAGGTTTCGCCATGGTGCCGCTGGAAGGCATGGCCATGGGGCTGCCGGTGATTGCCAGCAATTGCACGTCATTGCCCGAACTGGTCACCGACGAAGTGTCCGGCTACGTCTTCCCCTCAGGTGACCACCAGGCGCTGGCCGACGTGCTGTCGAAAATCCAGAAGCCGCGGTTGCTCGACCTCGGCAACGAAGGTCGCAGCATCGTCCGCGAGCGTTTCAGCGCCGCGTTGATGATTCGCCAGACCTACGACCTGTACCGCGCTCCCTCTTACTAAGTAGAAATCAGCTTATGAACGTAACGATTTTGCATGGCTACAGTGCGTCCAACTCCGGTGACGGCCTGCTCGTCGATCTGGCCATTGCCTTGGTGCAGCGCAACTTTGGCGAAGACACCGCGATCAGTGTCGTGGCTTCCGATCCCGAATCCTTCAGCTACTTGCCGCACCCGCGTTTTAACGCACCGGTGATGGCAGCCAAGGGGCTGGGCCGGGTCAAACAAGCGGTGTTTCTCAATCAGTCCTATGCCGGGCTCGCTGACCTGTTGAAGAAGACCGATCTGATCGTCGGCGTCGGCGGCGGTTACATGCGCTCCAAAAGTGCCTTCGAACACATCAAGTTGAAACTCGGCCACGCCAAGCAACTGGAAACCGCGATCCTCAGCAAGGTGCCTTCGGTGTACCTGCCGCAAAGCATCGGGCCGTTCCACGGCGAGAGCAGCAAGATCGTCGAGCACTATGCCAGCGCCGATGCGGTGTTCGTGCGCGACAATCGTTCGTCGGCGATCTTCGATGCCTGTGACAACGTCTATCGCGCGCCGGATCTGGCGGTGCAGTCATTGGCCAGCAAAATCCTTCTGCAACCCAAGTTCACCCGCTGCGCCTCGTCACCCGCCACGGTGTGCGTGGTGCTGCGCAAGCCGCCGGAGTGGAGCAAGGAAAAGAAAGTCGCCTATGTCGCCAACCTGAAGTTGCTGCTGCAACGCCTGAAGAACAAAAGCAAAGTGGTCTGCGCGGTACAAAGCGCCGTGCGCGGCAACGACGACGGCGCGTTCTATCGCGAACTGGGCATCAGCGAAGACCTGCTGTCGTTGAAGGCCACGATTGCCAAATATCAACCGGACCTGGTGATTTCCGTGCGCTTGCACGGCGCCATCGAATCGCTGCTGTCGGGCGTGCCGGCGTACCACATCAGTTATGAGCGCAAAGGCTTTGGCGCCTATCAAGACATGGGCGTCGAGGACTGGGTGATCAACGGTGGCGACATCAATGTCGACACCATCATCGACACGGTTTATGCGCCAAATGCACTGTCCGATTTCGGTAAACGCCTGACCGACACCTGCCGCGAGATCGAGGCAAAAACCGTGGCCATGGACGACATCATCAAAGGGATCGTTCGATGATATTTCGGCTACTGCTTCGCGGCGGTGCCTTGGGCGCGAAGTTTTTGCTGGTGCTGGCCATCACCCATTTCCTTGGGTATGAGGCCCTGGGTTTTTACGGCGTGGTGGTCGCGGCGTCGTTGATCGCATCGAAGTTCTACAGCGTCGGTTTCAGTTCCGAAATCAATCGCTTGATCAGTGTCGGTGGCAGTTCGCGCCGGGTGGTCGACAAGGTTTTGCTGCTGTATCTGGCCGTGGGGCTGGTGTTGTCGCTGGTGACCGTGGGGATTTACTCACTGTTCCAGCAGGTTGATGCGCCCATCGCGCTGATCGCTTGTGTCACCCTGGTGTTGCTCACCGAGCACCTGTCGTTCGAGATCAACTCGTTCGTGTTTTCCGCGCAGAAAGCCACGGCGGGCGCACTGCTGTTCTTTATCAAGACCGGTCTGTGGGCACTGCTCGCCGTGGGCGGGATGATGCTCGGCTGGGTGTCAGGCGTCGCCAGTGTGTTGTGGTTGTGGGTCGCCGCCAACGTGTTGGTGATCATCGCCGGTTACCTGATTGTGGTGAAGGTTCATCACGGGCGAGAGAGCGGCACACTGGCTACGGCTACGGTGTGGAAGGCCGGCTTGCCGTTCTATTTCGGCACCGGGTTGATCGCCCTGAGTCAGTACGCCGAGCGCTTTCTGATCGCCGACCTCGAACCCTACGCCAACCTCGGTAAATACGTGTACGCGTGGTCGGCGGCCAACACCTTGCAGGCGTTGTCTTACGCAGTGGTGGCGGTGGTCGGGATTCCGCTGCTGGCCAAGCGTTTCCAGGCTGAGCAGCAACCGTTCACGGTCAGGCAACTGTTTGTGAACAAATGGGTTGCGCGTTCGCTGGTGGTGTCCGCTGCGGTCGCCGTGGCGATTTATCTGTTCTTCAACATCGTGCTCGATTACGTCGCCACCAGCGTGCCGCGTCCGGACAACGCGCTGCTTGGCGTGCTGATCTTTTCCTTCGCCCTGCGGGCGATTGGCGACATCGTCTGGGGCGGTTTGATTGCCTCGAAAAACAGTCGGGTGTCACTCGCCAGTGCGGCGTTCTGCTTGCTGGTTTCAGTGCCGGTCAGCTATGTGCTGATCAAGCACTATTCGATTTATGGCGCGGCCTGGGGCAACGTCTTCGCGATCATCGTGCAGCTCGGCGTGATTGCCCTGTTGACCCGCGTGACCGCAACGAAAAAGGCCGCTATGTCATGGGCCTGAAGCTGCCGTGCATCGAGTTTCGCGGCAAGAAACTCGATTCGTACGTCTCGTTCCTGATCCTCTTCACCGGGCTGTTTCTGTCGGTGGCCATGCCGCTGTTGGTCCCGCGTGCTCCCGGGCCGGATGCCATGACGTTATGGTCGTCCTACGCCCGCGCCGACAACTGCAATTTCTGGAACCCGTTCTCGCCGGATCGCTCGTCCTACGAGTGTTCGGCGTTCCTGCTGCGGCCCACCGGGATCAACCTGACCAATGCCTGGGCCTACGGCATGTTCTGCAACTTTTTCCTTACGGCGATTCCGGTGGTGGTCTTTCGGCGCATGCCGCTGGCGATCTTCGGCACCCTGTGTCTGTGGGGCATCGTTCGCTCGTTTTTCCTTGAGAACCTGACCAAGGAAATCATTGTGTCGGTGGCGGTGTTGAGCATTTTGCTCAGCTCGTTGACGCGCAAATATCGCGGCGGTTTTTTTCTCTCGGCGGTGATCTACGGCGTGCTGATCCGGCCGTACTGGATTCTGTTTTCGCTGTCTTGGGTCGGCGTCTGTGTGATGAAGAAATACGTCTCGCGGTTCACCTTCTTTCTGATGCTGTTCCTGTTCTATCTGGCGGTGGCCATGTCGATTCAGGTGGCGCTGGGCTTTCCGGTGTCGTCGATTCGCGCCAGCAACAACGAGTTGCGCACGGCGGGGGAGGAGGGCTCCAAATCGCTGATCGTGTCCTGGCTCAGTGGCAGTGACTTCGTCTCGCAGGCGCTGGACTCGATGATCATTTTCTTCCGGTTGTCGTTCCCGGTGGAGCTGATCCTGCTGTCCGGACCGGGTCAGGTGATCTTCGTGGCGTTAATGATCATGACCGCGCTGCTGCTGTTCAAAGTCATCACCTCGACCGATTACAAGGGCGCGCCGATCCAGACCAAACCCAAGGAACTGATCGCGATCCCGCTGGCGTTTTTGCTGGTGCAAGGCTTGTTCGAGCCGGACTTCGGTTCCTTCGCCCGGCACTTTTCCATGGTGGTGCCGGTGCTGTTCGTCGGCCTGGGATTGATGCTGCGGGCCAACAAGCCGGTGCAGGTTGAATCAAGAATTCTGAATTGAGGCAGGTGCTTTATGTCGAGCAAGAAAAAGTCTCTGGAGATCGAAACCCTGCGCGGGCTGGCGTGCCTGCTGCTGGTGCTCTATCACGTCATCGGCCCGTTGGGTGGTGGTTTGAAGATCGATATCGGCTCGCCGTTCCGGGTGATTGCCGACTCGATGGTGTACGTGCGCATGCCGCTGTTCACCTTCATTTCCGGGTACATCTATTCCATCTACAAAATCCGTGGCAATGACTTTTCCGCGTTCTTTTCCGGCAAGGTGCGGCGGCTGATCGTGCCGCTGTTTTGCGTGGGCGTGCCGTTCTCGGTATTGCAAGCGGTGGGGCCGGGGGTGAACAAGGACGTCGGCGTGATCGACGCGTTGTTGTCGTTCTGGGTGCCGATCAACCACTTCTGGTTCTTGCAGGCGGTGTTCATCATTTTCATGTTCGTCGGCCTGCTGGAGTGGCGCGGCCTGCTGCGTTCGGCGACGCGTTTGTATCTGCTGTTTGCCTTTGCGGCAGCGGTGTTTTTGCTGCCGCCGTTCAAGTTTGATGCGTTCGGCATCAACGGCGCGATCTACCTGCTGCCGTTTTTTGTGGCGGGGATGATTGGCCAGGAAAATGTCGATGCATTGAAGCAGCGGTTCAAGGTGATCGGCCCGCTGGTGTTTGTGCTGATCTCGCTGACGCTGCTGTATGTGGCGGCAATTGATCGCGAGCTGATCGTTGATCGCCGCAGTCTGATTGGCCTGATCGTGGGGTGCGTGTCGTGCATTGCGTTGCTGTCCAGTGACATGCGCTCGAAGTGGCTGACCTGGCTGGGCGGGTATTCCTATGCGATCTTCCTGTTCCATGTGCTGTTCGCGGCCACGTCGCGGTTTGTGCTGGGGCGGTTGGGTGTGAAGGATGAAAGCCTGCTGGTATTCGGTGGCGTGGCGTGCGGCTTGCTCGGGCCGGTGGTGTTGTCGATGATTTTCAGTCGGTTCAATTTCACCTCTGTGCTGTTCCTAGGTGAGCGCGCGGCAAGCAAAAAACCGTTGGCGCCCATCACTCCGGTGGTGCAGGCCTAAGAAAGCTAAAAGCTTCGCGAGCAGGCTCGCTCCCACACTGGATCTGTGTCTACACACGATTACTGTGGGAGCGAGCCTGCTCGCGAAGGGGCCGTCACTGAATGAAGGAATTTATGCATGTTGGCAGTTGATGACGTCCAGCCCGTTGCGGCGTCAGTGGTTGAGGTGGGCGATGCGCGCGAGCGCTTTGCTCAGTGGCGCGAAGGCAAGGCCGACAAGGTTTTGTCCGTCTCGGTAATCGGCGACAGCTACAGCGCCGGGCAGGATTTCTATCTGAACAAACTGGTGCAGCGCGTGGCCGGGGAGGTCGGTTTCGCCGGCCCCGGTTACGTTGGCTTCAACCATGGCGCGGCGCTGGGTGGCACGCATTTCAAATACACCCGCAGCAGCGAAAAGTACTTTGGTGGCGGCTGGGATGTATCCGGCCTCGGCCAGGCCAGTCCTGACAGCCGCACGGTGACAGGGCAGCCCGGCGCCTGGTTACAGATCGATGCCAACCCGACACCTCGCATCAACACGGCGGTCACCCAGGCGAAGTTGCTTTATCGGGGCAATGGCGAACCCGGTGAGGTGCGCTATCGTTGGGCGCCATCGCAAGACTGGAAGCCATTGACGCTCGCAGGCTCAGGCGTTCAGGAAGTGCCATTGCCGGGCACACCGACTGCGGCGGATTGGGCATTCAGACTGGAAGTGGTGAAGGGGGCACCGACGCTGTTCGGCCTGTGGATGAGCAATGATCAGAACGGCATTCGGGTTTCCAAACTCGCGGCGTCTGGCGCGGCATCCGCTGACTTTTATCATAAGGATCCGCAGTGGCAGACTCAGTGGAAAGCCGCGGTATCGAAGATTCCCGCCGACGTTTACCTGATCATGCTCGGTGGCAACGATCAGGGCTTTGGGGTGAAGCCCGAAGCGTATCTGCACAATGTGCAGGGTCTGGTGGGGATGATCCGCGAGATCCAGCCAGCCGCGAGCATCAACCTGATCATGCGTCAGGACACCACGCGGTCCAGTGCCTATCCGATGTCGGCGTATGCGCAGGTTCTGCAACCCTGGGCGCACGAGCAGCATCTGGGCTACGCCAATCTGCAATGCGCCTTTGGCTCCGACGTCAAACGCTATGCGGCCGCGATGATTGGTCCGGACAAGATTCATCCAGTCCCGGCTACGGGTGGAAAGGTGATTGCCGATTATTTTTACCGCTGGATAGTGGGCGCTGACGATAACTGCTCCGCATCCCGGCAGTGATTGTTCCCACGCTCCGCGTGGGAATGCCGCCCGGGACGCTCCGCGTCCCTTCACCGGGTGACGCAGAGCGTCACAAGATGCATTCCCACGCAGAGCGTGGGAACGATCAGCAGCGAGAGTGCTATCAGACGTCTTGATTAAACGCGTCGACTTGATTGAGCAATTCGGAAATCTTCTGCGGCATCAACCGCGTATCACAACGGGTTTCCACGTTGATGATGATCGCCGGGTCGTTGCAGCAAATGCGCACGCGAAAGCGCCAGTCGCTGAAAATCACTTTCAGGCCGTCGCGGTCATCGATTTCCAGCGCCTGCTCGCTGTAGAGCTTTTTCAGATGGGCGAGCAGGGGATAGGGATCGGCCATCGTCCGGGGAATATCGCCGGACGATGGGAACATGCCGATGCGCTCCACCAACAAGATAGTACCCAGCCAGGGCTCGTTGGCGCTGGGCAACGGCTGATGGCGCGACAACCAACTCACCACCCCGAGGTTGCCCACCTCGCGTTCAATCTCTACGGAATGTTGTGCAATGTTCATGGTCACCTGCCTGAAGTGAAGAGTGGGCGTCGGGTGTCGGAGCCGTCTCAGCGGCCCTTGAGGTAGACGTTTTCGTAGCAGAAATTGGTCGCTTGCAGATAACCCTCGGCGTCGCCGCAGTCGAAGCGCAGGCCCTTGAACTTGTAGGCCAGCACGCAACCGTTCTGCGCCTGTTTCATCAGCGCGTCGGTGATCTGGATCTCGCCGCCTTTGCCCGGTTGGGTGTCGGCGATCAGGTCGAAGATGTCCGGCGTCAGAATGTAGCGACCGATGATTGCCAGGTTCGACGGCGCGTCCTGCGGTGCCGGTTTTTCCACCATGTTGTTGACCCGGTAGATGCCGTCGGAAATCAGCTCGCCAGCGATCACGCCGTACTTGTGCGTCTGATCGGCCGGGACTTCCTGGATGGCGACGATCGAGCAACGGAATTTCTTGTAGAGCTGGATCATCTGCGTCAGAACGCCGTCACCTTCCAGGTTCAGGCACAGGTCATCGGCCAGCACCACGGCGAACGGTTCATCGCCGATCAATGGGCGACCGCTGAGAATGGCGTGGCCCAGGCCTTTCATTTCCACCTGACGGGTGTAGGAGAAGGTGCAGGTGTCGATCAGCTCACGGGTGCCGGCGAGAAACTTCTCTTTCTCGGTGCCGCGAATCTGGTGCTCCAGTTCATAGCTGATGTCGAAATGGTCTTCCAGCGCACGCTTGCCGCGGCCAGTGACGATGGCCATATGTTGCAGACCGGCGTCCCGTGCTTCTTCAACGGCGTATTCGATCAACGGCTTGTTGACGATCGGCAGCATCTCTTTTGGCATGGCTTTGGTGGCCGGCAAGAAACGCGTGCCGTAGCCGGCAGCGGGGAACAAACATTTACGAATCATAAAAGTATCCTGGACAGTCATGGAACACAGGCGACGGTTGCGGGCCATTAACGATGGCTGCAAGTTTTAATGTTGATTGAAGGCTTACTTTAATACCTGAGTCAGGTTGTTAATGGCAAATGGTCGGAGTGGTAAAACACGCCAATGTTATGCGATGTCGGTTAGTGCGCTATTAGTTATTTTTAGTCGGTATCTGTTGATAGTGATGAGTGCACTTGCAGTGCTAATAAGTAGCGGGCAATACAGTGTGACCTGCAAAAATAAATATTGCCAGTCATTGAACTAGTTTTGTTTTCGGTTGTTGTCGCCTTGTTTGTGTGGATTGCGACACATCTGCACAACAACAGGCTTGACACGACATCGGCTACTTATCCAATAACGGACCGCGCTATGAAGATTCTGGTAACCGGTGGCGCCGGCTATATCGGCTCGCACACCACACTTGCTTTGCTTGAAGCAGGTTATGAAGTTGTCGTGCTGGATAATCTTTGCAACAGCAGCGACGCGGCACTGCACGCGGTGGAAGCCATTTGCGGCAGGAGCGCGTTGATGATTCGCGGTGATGTCTGCGACCGCGCGCTGCTCGACCGGATTTTCCAGGAGCACAAAATTGACGCCGTGCTGCATTTTGCCGGGCTCAAAGCCGTCGGCGAAAGCGTGCGCAAGCCGCTGGCGTACTACCAAACCAACGTCAGCGGTAGCATCACGCTGTGTCAGGCGATGGCAGCGGCCGGGGTGTTCCGGCTGGTGTTCAGCTCCTCGGCGACGGTCTACGGCGAGCCCGAGCAGATGCCGATCCGCGAGGATTTCCCGACCGGCAATCCGACCAATCCCTACGGCCAATCCAAGCTGATCGTCGAAAACGTGCTGCGCGACCTGTGCCAGTCCGAGCCGCGCTGGAGCATCGCCTTGCTGCGCTACTTCAACCCGATTGGCGCGCATCACAGCGGCCACATGGGTGAAGACCCCAACGGTATCCCCAACAACCTGGTGCCTTATATCAGCCAGGTGGCGGTGGGCAGCCTGCAAGAACTGTCGATCTTCGGCAACGATTACCCCACGGTCGACGGCACCGGCGTGCGCGATTACATCCACGTTGTCGACCTGGCGGACGGGCACTTGAAGGCATTGCAGTCCATCTCTGGACGTACTGGCATTCACACCTGGAACCTCGGCACCGGCGATGGCTACAGCGTCCTGCAAGTGTTGCACGCCTTCGAGCAGGCCTGCGGGCAACCCGTGCCGTATAGGATGATGCCGCGTCGTTCGGGGGATATCGCCGAGAGTTGGGCCGACGCTTCGAAAGCGGCGAAAGAGTTGGGCTGGAAAGCCACGCGCAACTTGCAGGACATGGTTACCGATACTTGGCGCTGGCAATCCAACCATCCCAAGGGTTATCTCGGCTGATGTCGTTTTGATGTGAAATGTTAGTTTCGGTCAGGTGTTAGATATCGTCGGGAAAATACGCTGGAAATGCCTTTTGCAAGTCCGTAGATATAAACCTGCCGTTCGACTTTTATCAGTTGGGTAAGACTGTGAAAGAACAACGGATCTTGTTCGCATTTTTCGCGGACTTGAACTCTACCACCTCTAACGCCGGCCGGTTTTTAACAGGTCGAATGTTAGAAAGGAGTTGATATGAAGAAAGTGATGGCAGTTGCCCTGTTGACGATGTTGAGCAACTGGGCTGCCGCAGCTGAAGCGCCGCTGACGGCGGTAACCAATGTAGGTGGCAATGTAGCGGCTTCTCAAGCGCCTGCAGCCAGTACTGCAATGGTTGCCAGTGCAGTAGCGGCGTCCAACAGCGGTGGCAGTGCCAACGGCGGCACCACCGGTACCACAGGTACCACCGGTACTACCGGCACACACAACTAACAGACGTTTTTGTTAGTGCAGTAAGGGTCGCCCGACGCAAGTCGGGTGACTTCTTTTTAGATTCGCCCTTGAATAGCGTAGTGCCATTATGACTCGTAGTTTTTCTCTTTTAATGTTGGCAAGTCTCGCTTTACAAGGTTGCATGTTTTCCCCGGGCCAATACCTGAGCACCAGTGACATCACCCGCCAAGGGGCCAGTGAAAGCAGCCGGGTCGAGCTGATCCCGATCACCCCCAAGCTGATCTCCACCACCCGCGCCACGCACAAGCGTGAGTCGCTGCCGGCGGAGCTGTTGGCGACCCCGGCCGAGTACCGCATCGGTAACAACGATGTCTTGTACATCACGGTCTGGGATCATCCCGAGCTGACAGCCCCGTCCGGCGCGCAACAACAGATCGATGCCAACGGCCGACTGGTGCGCTCCGACGGCACGCTGTATTACCCGTTCATCAAGGAAGTCCAGGCCGCCGGCCGGACTATCCAGCAATTGCGTGCCGACATCGAACAACGGCTGTCGGCGTTCATTGCCGAACCGCAGGTGGATGTCGCGGTGCTGCGCTTCGCCAGTCAGAAAGTCGTGGTTACCGGCGCAGTGGCCAAGGGCGGCCCGCAAGCGATTTCGACCAATCCACTGAGCGTGGTCGAGGCCCTCGGTTCGGCGGGTATCGACACCAACAATGCCGACTTGTCCGGCCTGACGCTGACGCGCAACGGACGCGTTTATACGCTCAATCTCGACTCGCTCAATCAGCAGGATTCCGAGTTGCAGGGCGTCTACCTCAAAGGTGGCGACCAGTTATATCTGCCGTACAACGACAACAAACGCATTTACGTCATGGGCGAGGTCAACCAGCCGCGCGCATTGAGCTTCAAGACCGCGACCATGAACCTCTCCGACGTCCTCGGCTCGGTTGGCGGCTTGAGCCAGACCACCTCCAACGGCAACGCGGTGTACGTCATCCGTGGCGTGGAAAACCTCGATGTGGAGCCGGCGAAGATCTACCAGTTGAACGCCGAATCGCCGACAGCCATGGCACTCGCCACGCACTTCGAAGTGCGCCCGCAGGACGTGGTCTATGTTGGCCCGGCCAACGTGACGCGCTGGAATCGCTTCATCAGCCAATTGGTGCCGTCGGCGTCGATTGTCGGGACCGGGGCTTCCGCTGCGAAGAACTGGAGCGAATACAGTAACAACAGCAAATAAGGTCGCCGACTGTGAACACGTTGAAAGTTGGCGTCTGCCTGAGTGCGGCCCTGTTGTTGTGTGGCTGTAACCCGCTGATGAGCGCTTCGTTGAACAACCTCAAATCGGCGGTGATCGGCCCGGACGAGGTGGACGTGACGGCGGCCCAGGTGGCCGAAGTCAACTATCCGCAACTCAAACTGACCACGCCGTCCGGCTCCGGGGTGCTGGCGCTGGTGCGCGAGCGCGACGACCTGCAGTTCTGGGTCGCTTCCGGCAAGCAAGTGTTGCTGCTGCGCAATGGTCTGGCCGTGCGCAGCATTGGCCTGGGCCTGGAAGGCGATCTCGACGGCACACGCCTGTCGGATGACTCGCCGTTCAAACGTGGCCTGCATCAAGTGGCCGATGGCTTCACGACTCGGCGCTGGATCGATCTCTACAGGGGCCAGGAAGTCGGGGTGATCGTCAACAGTCGCTTCATCCGCCGCTCAACGGAAACCCTGGACATTCTCGACAAGGAATACACCGTGCTACGTGTCGATGAGCAGATTGACGCCCCGGCCATCGGCCTGAGTGCGACCAATCGTTATTGGGTCGATCCGCGTGACGGTTTCATCGTCAAGAGTGAGCAGCAACTGACCTCGCAATTGCGCGTCAGGATTGTGCAACTGACCCCTGATCGCAGGCACCTGCCGTGAAGCGGCTTAAAGCGCTATCGGCGGGTTTGCTGTTGATCAGCAGCGTGAGCCAGGCCGCCGTCACGGTCAGCGGCGACGTCGCCAACCCCGGGCCGGTCGAACTGCCGGCGGGCGGGCGCTTGCTCGACGTGATCAACGAAGCCGTGCCGAATGCCGAAGGTTACTGGCTGGCGGGCGTGTTGTTGCGGCAGTCGTTGCTGCAAGAGCAGACGCGACTCAAGGCCAGCGTGTTGTTCGATCTGGACGTGTTGCAGCGCATGGCAATGCTCTTTGACATGCCGAGCCGTGGGGCGCTGGCGCAGCGGCTAGCCGAGCAAGTACGACAGATGCCGGTAACCGGACGGCAGATCGCCGATCTCGACCCGGTGGCGATTGAAGTCGGCTTCGCCCGCAACATTCGTCTGGACGATGGCGATCGACTGATCTACCCCAAGCGCGTCGATGAAGTTCAAGTGCTTGGCGCCGTCGCCGAGCCGTGTCACTTGCCGTACCAGCCGTTGCTGGAGGCCCGTGAATACCTGGAAAGCTGCACGCCGCTTGACGATTCCGAGGCCGATTACCTGTGGTTGATCCAGCCCAACGGCGTTTCGCGACGCGTCGGCATTGCCCACTGGAATCGCGAGAGCGGGCAGTTTCCCGTGGCCGGCAGCAAGATTCTGGTGCCGGTGAAAAATGATGATCTTGATCCGCCTGTCCCTGAACTGAATCAGCAGTTGGCCGAATTTATTGCCACGCAATTGGCTGAGGTGGTGCGTTGAATTTACGTTTTGCAGCTGTGTTGTTATTGCCCTGTGGTCTGGCGCACGCCGAGCCGCGCATTACTCAAAATGACTTCGGTGGCACCGGCCTTTTGCAGACGCCGACCGCGCGCATGGCCCCGGCCGGCGAGTTGAGCGTCAATGCCAACCGCACCGAGCCGTATAGCCGCTACAGCGTGTCGCTGCAGCCGCTGGACTGGCTCGAAGGTTCGTTCCGTTACACCGCGATCACCAACCGCCCGTACGGCTCCGAGGCCCTCAGCGGCAGCCAAAGCTATAAGGATAAGGCGGTCGACGCCAAAGTCCGGCTCTGGCAGGAAAGCCACTGGCTGCCCGATGTGGCCCTGGGCTTCCGAGATATCGGTGGTACGGGTTTGTTCTCCAGTGAGTTCTTTGTCGCCAACAAGCGCTTCGACAATTTTGATTTCAGCGCCGGCATTGCCTGGGGTTATCTGGGCAATCGCGGCGACCTCGACAACCCGTTGGGTTACGTCAGTGATCGCTTCGATACCCGCCCGGCCCTCGAGGGCACCGGTGACGTCAACTCGGGTTCGTACTTTCGCGGCAAGCCGTCATTTTTCGGTGGCGTGAGTTATCAGACGCCCTGGGATCGCCTCAGCCTGAAACTCGAATACGAAGGCAACGACTACAAGCACGAACCGAAGGACAACATCATCAAGCAGGACTCACCGATCAACTTCGGCGCGGTGTTCAAAGTGGCGGATTCGGTTGACGTCAGCGCGGCGTGGGAGCGTGGTAATACGGCGATGTTTGGCATCACCTTTCACACCAATTTCGTCAGCCGCAAGGCGCCGGCCAAGACCTACGATCCGACGCCCGAACCGTTGCCGGCGAAGATGCCGACCACGTCGATGGAGCAGGTCGACTGGGCCAACGTCTCCCAGCGTTTGCAGCAGAACGCCGGGTACAAGGTCGAGCGCATCAGCCAGCGTGATTCCGAGTTGATCGTGTACGGCGAGCAGCAGCGCTACTTCCATTCATCCAAAGCGGTTGGTCGTGCGAGTAGGGTTCTCGACAACAGCGTCAACGACGACATTGACTGGTTCACCCTGGTCAACAAGCGCTACGACCTGCCGCTGGAAGAAACCAGCGTGCCGCGCCAGACCTTCCGCGAAGTGATCAACAACGAGGAACCGCTGCTGTCGCTGCATCGCACCACCGAAGTCAATCCGGCGATGCCGCACAACGAAAAAACCCTCTACACCGAAGCGCCGCAGCACTTCAGTTATGGCGTGGGTCTGGGCTTCAAACAGAACGTCGGCGGCCCGGATGGCTTGCTCTATCAATTCAGTGCCGATGCGGACGCCGAGTACCGCTTTAATCGCAGCACTTGGTGGAGCGGTTTGCTCAGCGCGAATCTGATCAACAACTTCGACAAATTCACCTATGACGCACCCAGCGGCTTGCCGCGTGTGCGCACGGATTTGCGTCAGTACCTGACCGAGTCTGAAGTGACCTTGCCGATGTTCCAGTTGAGCCACACCGAGCAACTGGATAAAGACTGGTATGGCATGGTGTACGGCGGTTATCTGGAGTCGATGTTCGCCGGGGTAGGGGGCGAGGTGCTGTTCCGCCCGACTGGCGAGCGCTGGTCGGTGGGCGCAGATCTGAACTACGTGCGTCAGCGTGAATTCGATCAGGGTTTTGGTCTGCGCGATTACTCGGTAGTGACCGGGCATATCACTGGCTATACGGATTTGCCTTACGACACGTTGGCGGCGATCAGCGTCGGGCGTTACCTGGCCGGAGACTGGGGCGGTACGCTGGACATCTCTCGCGAGTTCTCCAACGGCGTGCGCTTTGGCGCCTGGGCGACCATCACCACGGCCAGCAGTGCCGAGTATGGGGAAGGTAGCTTCGACAAGGGTCTCTATCTGTCGATACCGTTCGACGAAATGATGAGCATGTCGACCATGCGCCGCGCCAACCTGGTGTGGGCACCGCTGACGCGAGATGGTGGCGCGCGGTTGAATCGCGGTTATCAATTGCACTCGATGACCGATAGCCGGGATGACGATATGTTCTACCGCAACTTCGAGAAGATCACCGAGTAACGGCTGATCGATCAACGCTCAACCTGACGCTATCCCTGTGGGAGCTGGCTTGCCAGCGATGACGGCGGCACATTCAACATCGATGCTGACTGGCCTGACGCCATCGCGGGCAAGCTGCGCTCCCACAGGGATATGTGTCAAACCCCAAACCGTGGCCCACCACAAATTCCTGTGGGAGCGTGCCTGCTCGCGAAGGCGTCAGCACACCCAACATCAATGTTGCCAGACCCACCGCTATCGCGAGCAGGCTCGCTCCCACACTGGCTATTTGTCACAGCACAAATCCCGAGCCAACCACAAATCCCTGTGGGAGCGGGCTTGCTCGCGAAGGCGTCGGTACATCAGACATCTACGCTGACTGACGCCACGCATTCGTGAGCAAGCCCACGCCCACAGTGATCTTCGGTCAGCTCTGAATCCAGGGCACAAAAAAGGGGACTTTCGTCCCCCTGCGGTCTTGCCTTGGGTAACGCTGAACCTCAGTAAATATCCTTCGACAGCAACGTAAACGGTGTCTTCACCAGGATCTTCAAGTCCAGCCACAACGACCAGCTGTTGATGTACTGCAGGTCAATCTCGACACGCTTCTGCATCTTGTCGATGGTGTCCGTCTCACCGCGGCAGCCGCTGATTTGAGCCAGCCCGGTGATGCCCGGTTTAATCCGGTGGCGCGCCATGTAAGCGAGGATTTTGCCCGAGTAGAAATGGTTGTGCGCGACAGCATGCGGACGTGGACCAACCAGTGCCATGTGCCCTTGCAGCACGTTGAACAATTGCGGCAACTCATCCAGCGAGGTGCGGCGGATGAAGCGTCCAACGGCAGTGATGCGCGAGTCGTTGCGGCTGGCCTGCTTGACGTCTTTGTCATCGTGCACACGCATCGAACGGAATTTCCAGACCTTGATCACCTTACCATTCCAGCCATGGCGATCCTGCTTGAAAAACACCGGGCCAGGCGAGTTGATCTTCACCGCCAGGGCAATGATCGCCAGCACTGGGCTCAGCATAATAATCGCCAGCAGCGCGACGCTTTTCTCCATCAGGCTTTTGCTCAGCGCCGCGGTCGGGCGGCTGGTCAGCGGGCTTTCGTTCAGGTAGATCGCCGGCAGACCGTCCACGACTTTCACCGAGTGATTGAGCAGCGTCAGGCTGTTCAAGTCCGGCACCCAGACCACATCAACGTTGGCACCCAGCAGGTCGACATACATCGCTTCGATTTTCGCCGCTTCCGAGAGCG
This sequence comes from Pseudomonas sp. Irchel 3E19, assembly GCF_900187585.1. Lineage (NCBI taxonomy): Bacteria > Pseudomonadati > Pseudomonadota > Gammaproteobacteria > Pseudomonadales > Pseudomonadaceae > Pseudomonas > Pseudomonas sp. Irchel 3E19. Next base: position 33,195 of record NZ_FYDT01000016.1, on the reverse strand, counting down.
GCAGGGTGATGTACAAGCGGCGGATGTCGTGGGCTTCGATCAGCTTAAGCAGATCTTCCTGAGCACCAACCACGCGCGGTGCATCCGAATCCAGTGCAGGCACCTTGCCGTTACTGATCAACCCTACCAACGGCAGGTTTTCGATCTGGCTCAACTTCTTCGCCAGGCCCAACGCCAGCTCACCCGTGCCAACGATCAGCGTCTTGTGCTCGCTTTTACGGGTGCGCTGATAGAACTTCGAAAACGCATGCAATGGAGCGTACAACAGTGCCTGACCCAAGAAGCCGTAGACTGCCCAGCTCACGATCACCTGTCGGGAAAACAACTCATCGGCCTTGCAGACAAACGCGATGAAAGCCAGCGCCGCCATGGTCATCGACCAGCCCATCAACAGACGCCCCAAGCCGGTCAGATAGTTGTCTCGCTTTCGATATACGCCACTGAATGTATACGCCGGCACCGAGGCCAACACCGCCAGTGTGGCGCACATCCGGTAATAGAACGCGACGGTTCCCGTGTGCTGCTCCGCCAATACAAACAGCAAAGCAACGATAAAACCCTGCGCCAGCGCCCATTGGCCCCAAAAGGTCAGTCCCTTGAGGCCCGTGCTTCGATTGATACTGAGAGAAAGATCCATACGATATCCCCAAAAGACGTCCATTCAGGTTTCAACAGTTGAAAGCCGAGTTGTTAGTCAGAGTTATTGTTTTTGTTTTAACGAGTGTCCTGAGGTAACAACGTCGATATGCCGAACTGTCGTCAGTCAATAGACTAATTTATTGGCGGGAATGGTGTCTGACGAGTTCTAACAAGATGGCACAGTGCCAACTTTTTAATAATTAAATATAAGGGTGTTAGAAAAGGTCGCAGAGAAGGGGGTGAATAGATGATGTTGGATTTGTTACTGTTGTAGGGAAGGGGGCAGGGAATTTCTATATCAAGGGAGGTGAAACCAGACAGAGTGCTCTTATTGTTTTTGTAGTCGCACTGTTTTCTGTTTGTGGTGTTTGCAGATACCGCTGTCTTTAAGCCACGATTTCTTGAATGAGGCAATATCCGCGGTTTCTTACGGCGCGGAACAGTCGCTCACCATTGCTGGCGCTTTTGAATTTGTCTTGCAGGCGACTCAGGCACATCTCCAGCCCACGGTATTGCTCCGGCTCTCGGCCTATGCTGAGGATTAACTCGTCGCGACTGACAACGCGCTCTTCGTGGTGCAGCATCTTCCTGACCAGCGCAGTTTCCAGTCCGGTGAGACTGATCTCTATGTCTTCTTTGATCAATGCGCCTTGATCATTGTCGAGATGCCAGGTCTCGGTGTAGGCGGGAGCGCTTTCGAAAGCGGGCGACGGGTTGCCGGCTTCAGTGGTTACTGCTGGAGTGCCGTGAAATGGATTCGCCGATTGAGCGGCAAGCCATTCGGACTCAAGCGTGGCCAATATGCGCTGAGTATCATGTTCGATAGTGCGGGTAACGTTCTTTCGTGTGCCGCTTGGGTAAGTGAACTCCATCAACACGGGGGCGGAAGAGGGCGAATTGGCACCTTCAATAAACATTTGCGCCTGAGACGTACCAAACGAATTGAACCGTTCGCTGGAAAGGATGCTCTCGAGTTCGCGCTGCGATGTTGTACTGTGAGTCACGACAACAAAATATTTTCTGGGGAGGGTTGTACTAGTTTCCATGTCTCTCTCCTTAACTGCGTACCAAAATTGGCTAAAAGGTGAATCGGCAGGCGAGCAATGACTTCCTTGGAAGTAATCCACAGGCAGGGTCTGGACCCGAAAATGGCCCTTGATAAGTTCCACTCGTTCTGCTGCTATGTTGTTGAGTTTATTGTTATGTTGGCGCGCTCATTCAATCGCTTTTTTATAGGTAGGCGTGAAGTACAACTAGAGCTATATGGTTGCATCAGACGATCCTTCGTAAGCATGCAAAAGGGTGGCTGCCCATGAGTCAGGCAGTCGATATCAGGCCCCGCATCAGGCGATAGCCATAGCCGCGGATGCTCTGAATCGCGTTTGTACCATACATGTCCTTGATTTTTCCACGCAAGCGGCTGATTGATTTTTCCAGCGCCCGGGGGTCGTAGAAATTGGTATTGAGCCCCATGATGTTAGCGATTTCATCATGGCTGAGGATGTGATTGCCGGTTTGCGCAAACGCTTCCAGGATCTTCATTTCAGCAAAAGAAATATCCAGCTTCTTGCTGGTGCCCGACAGGCAGATTCGAGTAGGGTCGAGCGTAAGATTGATATCTCGCTGCCATTCTTCGCTGTTGAAGAACTCGCCAAGCAACTCGGCGCCCTCGTCGGAAAGAGTATTGAGCTTGATACAGAAGTCCGCCCCGGCAAGAAAATACTTGATCTTGTTGAAGGCACCGCGACCGGTGATGACCGCGCAAATGATCGGTTTCAAGTTGTCGGTGCGCAGGTTCTCCACCAGCGCGAGATTGTCTTCGAGGGCCTGCGGGCTATCGATGACAATGAAGATGGCTCGATACGAGCCCGTGTGTTCATGGTGCTTGCAGGAACTAGTGTAGGCGTCGGTATCAAGTGCCATATCGCTGCGCACGTGCTTGGCGAGCAGCGCTCTAAATTGGTCGGCCACACCACGGGTGCGGCCCAGCGTTAGAACACCGGGTTCGTCGTTTGTCGGGCGCGGACTTCTAGTCGCCAAGTTCCCTGATAGCATCATGCATTGACTCGAATTAGGTGCTGACATCGGGATGTTAAAGCACCAGTTCTCATCTGTGACTGACAATTGGTAACATTCACGCTGTTTTTAGACGTGGCTCCCGAGTTTTCTAACAATAATTAAGCTTTTCAGGCTTTTAGTTGATTTTTCTGGGTGTCTGAACTAGTCGTTAGATGGTGGCAATATGAAATTGTGCCACTATTCTGAACTCAATGCGACAGCTTTGTTTGTGTCCTTTGGCCACTGTCTGGCCATCTAGAAGAATGTGATATTGATCACGCTTTATCGGCTTGGCAACTTTTTTCTATATAAAGGCCTAAATATGTCCCGAGTCGTTCGTAGGCGGACGATTACTAACATGGCTTGAGTGTGTCTTTTGATAAGACATATTCTCCGTCGCCTAGTCAGGCAATAGGTGTCGATATACCGATTGTTTCACTTCAGATACTCAATTCCTGAGTGCAGTTTAACGGGCCGCTCGCGCTGAGTGCTCTGATGGAGGATTAATGGATTTCTGGACCCTTTTCCAGGTGTTGATTTTAGGTGCGGTAGAAGGCCTGACCGAGTTTCTGCCCATCTCAAGTACGGGCCACCAGATTATCGTCGCCGACTTGCTGGACTTCGGCGGTGAACGCGCCATGGCGTTCAACATCATTATTCAGCTCGGCGCCATTCTTGCCGTGGTCTGGGAGTTTCGGCCGAAGATCGTTGAAATCGTCAAAGGCCTGCCCACCGAACGCAACGCACAACGCTTCACCCTCAACCTGTTGATCGCCTTTCTTCCTGCCGTGGTGTTGGGCGTTCTGTTTGCTGACACAATCCATCAATACCTGTTCAACCCAATCACCGTTGCCGTCGCTCTGGTCGTCGGTGGCATCGTCATGTTGTGGGCCGAACAACGCAGCCACGTGGTGAGCGTCGACCATGTCGATGACATGCGCTGGTCTCACGCGCTGAAGGTCGGTTTCGTACAGTGCCTGGCGATGATCCCGGGCACCTCGCGCTCTGGCTCGACCATCATCGGCGGCCTGCTGTTCGGCCTCTCGCGCAAAGCCGCCACCGAGTTCTCGTTCTTCCTGGCCATGCCGACCATGGTCGGTGCCGCCGTGTACTCAGGCTACAAATACCGCGACCTGTTCCAGCAAAGCGACCTGCCGGTCTTCGCCCTCGGCTTCGTCACTGCATTCATCTTCGCGATGATCGCCGTGCGCGGCCTGCTCAAGTTCATCGCCAACCACAGCTACGCCGCGTTCGCCTGGTATCGGATCGCGTTCGGCTTGCTGATTCTGGCAACGTGGCAGTTTGGCTGGGTCAACTGGACGGCAGCGGCGGCAAGCTGATTACTGACTGCTGATCAGTGCCGCGACGGCGAGGTCATTCAATTCCGAGTCGGGCAAATCCTGACGAAAATGCTGCAAAGCCGAAGTGAAGTACGCGGCCTGCAGCATGCCGTCGCTGGCGAGGAAATACCGCGCCGCTTCGATTTCCTCTAGCGAATACACACGTTTTTTCAGTCCGGACATGTCCGACATCCCATCGACCGTGATCATCGTCGTCGTGAAAACCAGAAAGCCAGACATCTGGGTTGATTCAAAAGGGCCATCTTCCCCATCACCGCAGCCTTTCAAAAAATCGCAACTGGCGCAGGCGGTGGCAGGGACGGTAAGGAGTAAAGCGAGGAGGGTGAATCGCTTGAATAAAACATGGTTAAACGCGGGCATAACCTAACGACGTCCTGTCAGCACAACAAAACCGCGGGCAAAGCTGATTCGTTGCCCGCACATGCAACGCGCCGATCAACGACCCGCCAACAACTCCGCCGCCTGATCCAGCAACGCCAACGGATCCTTGGCCTTGTGAATATCCACCGACAACAATTGCCGAAACTTGCGCGCCCCCGGAAACCCGGTGCCCAGACCCAACACGTGGCGTGTGATGTGATGCATCGCGCCACCCGCTGCCAAATGCTCGGCGATATAAGGCCGCAACTGTGCCAACGCCTCAGCCCGACTGATCACCGGCGCTGAACTGCCGAACAACTGCTGATCCACCTCCGCCAGCAAATACGGATTGTGATAAGCCTCACGCCCCAACATCACACCGTCGAACGTCTGCAAATGCTCATGGCAGGCCTCCATCGTCTTGATCCCGCCGTTCAGCACAATCTCCAACTCCGGAAAATCTGCCTTCAGCTGCGCAGCAACGTCATAACGCAACGGCGGAATGTCGCGATTCTCCTTCGGCGACAACCCCTCCAGAATCGCAATCCGCGCATGCACCGTAAAACTGGTACACCCGGCATCCCGCACCGTCCCGACGAAATCACACAGCTCGGTGTAACTGTCCCGCCCATTAATCCCGATCCGATGCTTCACCGTCACCGGAATCGACACCGCGTCTTGCATCGCCTTCACACAATCCGCCACCAGTTGCGGATGACCCATCAGGCACGCGCCGATCATGTTGTTCTGCACACGATCGCTCGGGCAGCCGACGTTGAGGTTCACCTCGTCGTAACCGTGCTCCTGGGCCATGCGGGCGCAGGCGGCCAAGTCCAATGGAACGCTACCGCCCAACTGCAAGGCGAGAGGATGCTCGGCTTCGTTGTGACGGAGGAAGCGTTCGTGATCGCCGTTTAGCAGCGCGCCGGTGGTGACCATTTCGGTGTAGAGCAGAGCGTTCTTCGACAGGAGGCGTAGGAAGAAACGGCAATGGCGGTCGGTCCAATCCATCATGGGTGCAACACTAAAGCGCCGAGACAGCGTAGGCATTGGTTTTACTGGGCTAAGGCTCTGATTCTGTAACATTTTACTCAACGTGTTTTCGGCGTGTTTTAGGGCGTTTTCAGGCGTTTTTCAGGTCTCGGTGGTACGATGTACCACTTTAAAACCGATGCGTACCACTTTCGATATGGCAGCTATCAGGGCAAGAAAACTGGCGGATGGGTCTGTGAGCTACACCGCTCAGATCCGCATCAAGCGTGATGGGGTGCAAGTCTACCAAGAGAGCCAGACCTTCGCCCGAAAACAGGCTGCGCAGGCGTGGGCGCGTAAGCGTGAATCGGAACTTGATGAGCCTGGTGCGATCGAGCGGGCGAGCCGCAAGGGCGCTACCGCCAAAGAGATGATTGATCAATACCTTCGCGAGGTCGAAAAAGCGCGGCCGCTGGGCAAAACCAAAAAGGCCACACTTACGGCCATTGGTGCCAGCTACTTCGGCAAGCTCAACGATACCGACATCAATACGCAATGCCTGGTGGACTTCGCGCTGTGGCGGATGAGTAGCGAAGGGGGAGGCGTCCAGGCGCAAACCGCCGGCAACGATCTCGCGCACCTCGGAGCCGTGCTTTCCATCGCCAGGGACGCATGGGGCTTTCAGGTGGATCCGCTGGCCATGGCAGGCGCCCGGCGAGTGCTACGTAAACTCGGCTACAACCTCAAGAGTCGCGAGCGGGACCGGCGCCCGACACTGGATGAACTGGGCAAGCTCATGACGCACTATGAGGACATGCAGGCGCGGCGTCGAAGCGTCACCAATATGTTGAAGGTCGTAGGCTTCGCCCTGTTCTCAACCCGCCGCCTTGATGAAATCACCCGCATCCGCTGGGCCGATGTAGACGAGGCTGGCCAGCGTGTCCTGGTTAGGGACATGAAGAACCCCGGGCAGAAGATCGGCAACGACGTCTGGTGTTACTTGCCAGATGAGGCGTGGCAGATACTCCAGACAATGCCAAAGGCCGGCGACGATATTTTCCCGTACAGCCCCGAGTCTATTTCCACTTCCTGGGCGAAGGCTTGCAAGTTTTTGGGTATCGCTGACCTGCACTTTCACGACCTTCGCCACGAGGGTGTCAGCCGCCTGTTTGAAATGGACTGGGACATCCCACGCGTAGCGAGTGTGTCGGGGCACAGGGACTGGAATTCGCTGCGACGCTACACCCACCTGCGCGGTAAGGGTGATCGGTATGTGGGGTGGGAATGGCACGAGAAGATATTGAGGGCGCCCGTCCAACTGGGCGCCGCATCAATGAAGTGGCTCAATAGGCGGGTTTTAAGCCGTTGAGCTGGTTATTTTCTTTCACCGCGGCGGCGCGCTGGAGATCGAGGTAAGCCGCCAAGTCACTGATGTGAACGCCCTTGGCGGACTTCTGGCTCGGCTCCAACCGGGTGATCGGGATCTTGATCTGACCGCTTAACACCTTGCGCTGGAACATGTCGGGCGTCAGGTGTGTGAAGTAGTCCCGGCACACGCGATCAAGCGGGATAATTGCCTGGCCGTTGTACTGGGCCATCAAAATGAAAGCCGTGTTCATGATGCTCCCCTCACATCCGAAACGATTGATGAATGAACCTCGGCCGGGCTACTTCTTCCACCGGCTTTGCGGCGTCCGTCTGGATCTCGCAGACGAATTTGTGCCGTTGACGGTTTGTTGCGGTCAGGGCTTTGGTGAGTCCGGGAACAGCGTCGAGGCACTGTTCATATGCCGTATCGCCAATCCAGTGTTGCGCTGGAAAGACTTGGCAATCCGTCCGAGACGCATCCGCGCATAGGTACAGCAACAGGAAAACCTTCATAGCGCGGCCTCCTGCTGCGAAACGCTCAGACCCACCGCTATCGGCCGGACCCAGATTGGCATGCTGTTGAGCATGAAGGTTTCGCCGGCAGCAGCCAGCAACAAGGTGGTCCCCATCACATCAGCGATAGCTTCGGCTGCCAAAGGCGGCACGGCGTTGCCGATCCGCTCACGCCATGCCTGATCGCTCAGACCGTCCAGTTCAAACTGTTCCTCCGGATCTACCAGGCTTTGCAGTGCCGCCAGCTCCAGCGTGGTGAATGGGCGGTGCCAAGTCCCATCAAGACTTTCAATCACGCAAGTCAATCGTTCATTGGCTTCCGGCATGCGTGGGTCGGCCACCGACCAGCGCCCGTTGTCCTGCTTGGCGCTCGCCGAGACGGCGCCGCACTGGTCATTCCAGCCAACCACGCCGTAGTGACCGCCACTGAGGTAGGCGTCACCCTTTGTGCGTTTCATGCCGGGGCGTGGGTCTTGAACTGCGAACGCGCTTTGTCCGGTTGTGCTTCCAGCTATGACGGTACCGCTTGGGTTATCCCATGGCGTTACCAAGTACTTGCCAAACGTGCCTTCGGGCTTTCGTGGGTCAGCAACGCTGAACGTTCCTTGCCCGGGTGACTTGACGCCAATCACCGCGCCGCTCGTTTCGTCCCAGTGACGAACGCCGTACTGCTGGTACTGGAGGGCGCTGACTTTGCCACGAGGATCTGCGACCGAGAAGGCGCCGTTGGTTGGGCTAGTACGGCCAGCAACTGTGCCAGCAGTGTCGTGCCAGTCATGCACGCCAAGGTAGCCAGCGCGATATTCCGGAACGATCACCAGGTCACGTAAGTAGCCGTCCTCGATTGCCAAGTCATTCAGGCTGCGCCAGTCCTTGCCGGCGGTGACCAGAGCGAGACGCACCCATGTTTTCCATTGCAGCGCTGGCACCCGGTGCATAGGACCGGCCGCTTCGATATCGCCGGCAAGCGGCATGCGCCCTAGAATCGATCCGACAGACTTGAGCGTCTTCTTTTCCGGTTCGTACAGAAACGGCGGGACCTTCTCAATGTGGCGGGCCACCAGCAAGAAGCGTTTGCGGCTTTGCGCCAGCCCGCCGATCACACCGCAATCGTGAGTGGTTTCTGCCACGGCATAGCCGAAGTGCGACAGCAATTTGTTAATTTGGTCGAGCAAGTGCCGACCACGGGTTGCGAGTCGAGGAACGTTTTCGAAGACCAGTAGCGGTACGGCATCGTCTTTCCAGGCTTCACCGAACAGCCAGATGCAGCGCAACGTGAGTTCGTTCAGCGCCTGATATTTTGGGGTCAGGCTCATCTTTTCGGACAACAGCCCTGAAGCGCCTTTGCAGGGGCTGGAAATGAACACCGCGTCGGGGCGTTGAAAATTGGCTGCACGGCGAACGTCTTCTACCGTGGCCTCGCGCCAACCTGGTGGCGGCTCTTTTCCGTGGAAGCGGATGTACTGATCGCGTGTAAATAGATCCAGCAGCGTACCTTTGACCCCGCTCAAGCGCTCGAAGTCGGCCAGTCCAGCCGCATCAATGTCGATGCCGCCAATGCACTGCCATTGCGCTTGGATGTTGCCCACGATGGGCTTGGATTTGTTGAAACCTTTGGCGCCGCCGCCGAGGCCGCAGCAGAAATGAAAGTGTTTCAATGTCCGTTTGAGCATTTGCATGGTGCTTTTTCCTGTGCGGACGATGGGGAGTTGCAGCTCCCCGTTGCTCGTCCTGTGAATCAGTTCAGCGCGCGTAGCGCCGAGGTTTGTTGTTCTTCGCTTCAGCTCGCGCCGCCATCAGCTCGGCCCATTCGTCAGCCTTGCGCTGCTGCCGGATCCGGCTACAAACCTGGTGCTTACGAGTCGATCGAGCTTTCCCGCAAATGTCACATTGGCTCGGCAGGTCCAGCCGGTGGCTTGCCATGGGAGGGCGCGCGCGTTTCGTTGCTGAGGCGTCCACGCTCAAGCCTCCCCGAGTAATGCACGGGTGAGGGCGTTCCGCTGGCCTTGGTGCGTGAGCTTGTTCAGAGGCTGAGTTGAGTGGCGCCCGTTGCGGGATTTGACGATGGCGACACCGGCCGAAATTTCCGCGATGGTTCCTTCGCGCACGCTGAAACTGACGCTGTGGCCAGTGCTGCGCCCGGCTACATAACTCACGTCGTCACCGACCTTGAAGGTGTTCGTGATAGCCTCTGTGCCGCTGCCACTTGGGTTTTGTGCTTGCATGGTGCTTCTCCTTTGGGGTGGTCGGTGCCGAGGGGTTGCAGCCCCTCGGCACCACTTCTTTCTGGCATGAGCGTCGTTCAGCCCGCGCGGCGAACCAGGTGAATCGCCAAGTCTTTCAAGCGCTCGCTGCCAGCGGCCTCCCGCTGCCACTGCAAAATCTCCTCAATCTGTTTGCTCGAGCAATCGTCGACAAGCAGCGTCCGCTCGCCGCGTTCCAACCTGACCTCCAAGGCTATGAGCAGGCCTCGATGCGAATACGCTTCCGCGTACATGATCCCGGCCGGTTTACCTTCGGCCAGTTGCTGCGCCTCGATCGACCTCAGTTTTGTCGTCTTGCCCGTGCCGGCATCGCCGGTGATGACTTCTACTTGCATGGTGCTTCTCCTTTGGAATGTGCCCAGCGTTGCAGCGCTGGTCGCGGTTTACGCGCTCTGAAAAATCCAGCAGCGCACAGTGGTGGGTTTGTTGAACATCGCGTTGCCGGCCGCTTGTGAAGCGCGCACGGCGCTGTACACAGCCTTGTTGGATTCCAGCCATTTGTGGCTGCGGCTGTTGACTAGCAGCCCGCGCAGGGTCTTGAGGTCAGCGAGGTTCTGCCGATGCTCGCTGGCCTTTTCAGCGAACTCGTTGAGGTTGATCGCGATAAGTTTCGGGTCGGTGCTGTGGTTGACCTGCGGGCCTTCGCCCAGGCTTTCGAGGTATTCGTAGACTTCCCAAAACTCGGCAACCAGCGGGTGGTCAGCACTGATCGCGGCTTGCCGCTCCAACGCCATGACCATCAGTGCCTGGTGCGTCGTGGCGACGTGGTTGTCATCGAGCGGGCAAACCAGGCGCAGGCAATCGACCAGGGCCATCAACTGGCTGTGGTTCTTGATGATCCGTTCCACGCGGATTTCTTTGAGCCGGCGCAGTTGCTGTTCATGAACCAGCACGCGTTCGGCGAACTTGGCCATCACCTGGGCTTCGGCGCGCACAGCCAGCAACAAAAAATGGCTCAGTTGCTCGACCGGGATCAGGTTCAGGTTGTCTGCCGCTGCACGGCTCTCGGTGGTGACCTCCGGGCGTGCAAAGTGCGATTTGATAATCCGGGTCAGGATCGCTTCGGACGCGCTGACATCGGCGTTCTGACTGATCGCAATCGCGCCCCGAAACGGTGGTTCGTAGGTCTCGTTGCCGCTGGTTTTCATGCCCTTGGTGCCGAGCGTGCCGCCGCCGTAGAAGTCTTTCAGTTCGTCCCAGTCGAAGCCCTTGGCGTGCGCTTTATCCGGCTCGTTGCGGTCGCCTTTCGATCAGCACGACCGGCATGTTGGAGACTTGGCCCATGGCGCGCTGTCGACCGGCACGGGTCGATTTCGACGGGTCAAAACCTTCATGCTCGCGGCCGAGCAGTTTCCACAGGAAAGTCAGCAGCGTGGTCTTGCCGGCGCCGGCTTCACCGGTGACCTCAAGGAACGGAAAGGACTTGTACTGCGCGCGGATCTGCTCGGCGAACAGCGAGCCAAACCAGAACGCCAGGGCGACAATTCCCTTGGCGCCAAAGCACAGCCACAGCATCGGCAACCAGTCGGTGCGGTACTGCTTGCTGTCGCGCTGGATGTGCATGGCGATCGACTTTTGCAGCGTCTTGAGCCGCAGCTTGCCGAACTCGAAAAAGTCTTCTTTGTTCACCACGCTGACGATGCCGCCGCGCACGGCAAGGTCGCCGAATACATAGCAGCTGTGGAGTTTGCTGTAGCCGATGAAGTCGATGGTCTCAACGGTTTTCAGGCCGAACAGCTGATCCTTCATGATCTTGTCGAGCTGCTGACCGCTCCCCGTGAACACCGCGCCGGCTGCCATGCTGAGCAGGCGTTTCTTGAACTCGCTGGCGGCAGCGACCTGGCCACCGGTGAAGGTGTTTTTGACACTGCCGCTGTCGTGCGGGAAATCAACGCGGAAGTAGTACCAGGATTCGTCGGTGACTTCGTTGCGCTGGAAGTACAGCGCCTGCGGGTAGCAGTTGGCGATTTCAACGACACCGCCGCATTGGCGCAGGGCCTTGTCGCGGCGCTGCTTGTCGTTCAGCAATTGGTCTTCATGACGTTCGGAAGACTCCAGCGCCTGCATGGCCTTGTTGAATTTCTCCAAGTCCATCTTGAACCAGTAGAGCCGGCTCTCGAACCCGAAGTGAAATTCATGGCGCTCGCGCCATTCGTACATCAGCACGCCTTTCTCTGACGCGCTTTCGGCGATCAGCAAGGAGCCGTGATAGAGAGCGGTGGCCAGGTCCTTGTCGATCTGCTCGGTACGTTCGCTCTCGCCATCGATGAATGCCCAGCGCTGATGCAGATCGTTCCAATCGACCTTGCGGCTGTCCGACTGCGGGATCTGCGCCGCTTCACACTCGTAGCCCAAAGCGCGAGCCTGACGCACCCAACGCTTGGTGTATTTGTGCGCGCCGGGTTCGTTGTCCAATGCCCAAATGAGCTTGGGCAATTTACCGCCGCGCTGCCGGGCCAGCTCTTTCAGCGAATCTTCGGGGAAGAAGGCCGACGACATCGCCGACACGGCTGCAATGCCGTTATGCACCAGAGCGATAGCATCGAAGATGCCCTCGACGATCCACAGCTCTTTGACGTCCAGCAGCTCGACGCACGGCGGGCACCACCAGAATCCACGCGGGCTGTCACCGGGCTTGAACCGCGCCTTCATCTTGCCGAATCGGTGCGGCCGGTCGATCAGGCGTTCCCAATAACCACCTTTTTCCAACGCAAAGCGCACCGTCGCGCTGCCGGCATTCAGCTCGCCAGAGAAATACGTTTCCTGCGTAAACCAGCCTTGAATCAGATCAAGCCGAAAGCCTCGGGCAAATTCCAGATAGGCTCGGGCGGTGGCGCTGGGGTGTTGCTCGCTGGCCGGGGCGCGCTTGCTCCAGTCTTCGAACAGGTCTTCGTAGATTTCTTTGACGTGCCAGGTCTGGCCACACTTGCCCCGGCCGCAACGGATCATCCATGGGTCATCGTGGAAGGCGTACAGCTCCTTTTTCTTGCACGCCGGGCATTCGCCCTGGCGCATGTATTTGCCGGCTTTGTGTTTGAGTCCGTAGTCGGATTCAAGGCGTTGCAGAATATCGGCGCGCAAATCGTGTTTCATGTTCATCGGGGGCTTACTTCACTTCGCCGAGACTGTGTTTAAGGGCGCCAATCAGGCGTTTTTGCGCGGCCATCACCGGGAAGGCCGACAGCAGCGAGCCGTGCCGTAAACCCTCGGGGATCATGCGAAAGCGATCGTCATACCAGTACTCGTTGAACTGCATCGAGTACTGGGCGCGCAGTGCCTGGAGCAAGGCTTCGGCCTGTGCGCGGGGCAGTTTTGCGGTGATGGCGATGTCGATTTCCATAATCCACCTCGGATTTCAGGCAAAGCTCACCCAAACCCACGGGAAGCGGGGCAGGGCGGGTTATTTAAAAAGGGGTTACTGAGGGTGGTGCTTGTGCGCGGAATCGCGCTGGGCGAGCAGGGTCTGCGGCAGCAGCCTCGCCGGTACCGGGTAGCGCAGATCGGCACGGGTGTCGATCAAGTGCACGACCGTGCAGCCGGCGCTGTTGCCCCAGTCCACACCGATCCACTTGCGCTGATTGATCACCTGCAATTCTGTCCAGGCGTTGTGCACCAGTCGCTCGGCCATGAAGACAGGCACTTCCAGCGACGTGGCCAAATGACGAACGCAGTTTTCATAGAGCAGGTCCGAGTCCACCAGGTACTGCGCTTCGTGCCTTTGCAGGTAAGCGAACGCGGCACGCTGCATGCTGCTGCGGTAATCGTGGGTCAACTGATCGTGGTTCATTGCGCACACTCCATTTCCATTTGGTCGAGCAGATCGGGTTGATCGTTGGCGGTTTTCATCGCGGCGCGGCGCAAGGCGATATCGGCAATGGGTAGGCGCACCGATGGGTTGGCCATGCCGCTAGGACTCATTTCGTGAGTCATTTCGAACTCGGCACGTACTGACCAGCCGCAGGCCTCGTTGGTGCATTGCAGATAGGCCACCCGCAGGAAAATGTGTGTGCCTTCGCTCGTGCGGATGCGCATGCGGCCGAGGCAGTGCGGGCAAACCAGTTTGTATGTACTCACCCAGCGATCCCCCGACCGTGCAGTTGAATGGTGGCCAGCACTTCGGCGTAGCGGGCGGACATGTAGTGCATCAGAGCGTTGATGATTGCTTGGGCTTCGCAGGACTCGATGACACCGTCGTCGAGTGCTTTGGCAATGATCTGATCAACCATCCCGCGTTTGGCGGCGGCTTTGACTGAGCGGTTGTACAACTCGACGTTGTCTAGGTCCGCCGATGCTGTCAGCGGGACGAACATTCCGCCGTATTTGGCTGCGATGTAGTCGGGCAGGAACGTCGTTCCTGCGACCTGTTCGAGACGATGAATGTGGTCATCACTCAGCGGTCGGCTGCCGGCGTTTTCATAGGCCTGGTTGTCGAACTTTTTGAGTGGCATTCCCAAGTCAGCAGCGGCGTAGATGCGGCCTCCCTGATAGGCGCCGATCACTGCACTGACTACGTCTTTCCTGTTGGCTAGAACTGGACGTTTCATCTTCTGGTTTCCTCCCTGAGCCAACAGGCTTAGTTTTCAATCACGCAGTCTTTGATACCGAGAAGTACTGCGGCGCGGTGGGCTTCGCCCCGCAGGCACTTCTTCTGGCCGTTCAACACCGCATAAACGGTTGAGGGGTGCAGATCGTTCTGAAGAGCAAAGTCCTTTACGGACATGCCCTTGCGTTCCAGCCGCGTTCTAGCGGCCTGGCAGGCTTGCTCGGGTGCGTAGGTGGCGTGCATAGTTCAAATTCGTGTGATTTCGCGTAATGATGCGATGATATTGTCCCTGTAAATTGGGAATGTCAACGCCAAAGGTACAATTTTTATGACTATAGGCGAGCGCCTTAAAGAAGAACGGCAGCGGATCGGTCTTAACCAAACGTTGATGGCAGAAAAATGTGGGGTGACAAAAAACACCCAGCTTGCTTATGAAAAAGGCGAACGAAACCCAGATACCGCCTATTTGGCCCATGCTGCGCCCTTGGGAGTGGACCTGCTTTACGTGGTAACTGGCGAGCGAAAGCCCCGTCCGGCTGACAGCATCAGTGGTGACGTCGCAAAGTTTCTGGAGGTTTATCAACAGGTCAACGAAACGGATCGCGACGTGTTGTTCCGTATGGCAGCAGCCTTTGCAAAGGCCGCAAACATCGAAGTGTGAAGTGCGCGCAACTCACCCGATCAAGCACAGTTCATTTGAGTGGAAGCAGCACGCCGGTCACGAAGGCCGGCTTTTTCATGGATATTGAAAGGAGCAGTACAAATGGCGTTGAAGCCCTGCAAGTCTTGCAAGCATCAAGTAGATACCTCTGCGAAAACCTGCCCAAACTGCGGTGTAGCAAACCCTGGCGTCACTACAGCACAAACCCTTGGCGGCCTGGTCTTTCTCGGCGTCATCGTCGCGGTGGGCTTTTCGATGTGCTCGGGTGGCAGCAAAGATAAAACCGAGGAGAAAACTGCAAAGGTCGACGAGGCCGCGTGCCGTAAGGATCTTCAGTGCATGGGGGACAAATACACCGTCGCCGCCGGTGTCTATTGCAAGGACCCCATCGTGCGACTGGGGAAGTACTCCGCGCGTTGGACCGATGGCACCTTCGAGCCAAAAATGAGTCACTTCCGCTGGCTGAACAAGGAGACGGGGACTCTGACGTTCATCGGCGACAAGATCGAATTTCAGAATGGCTTCGGCGCCTATCAAAAACACATCTACGAATGCGACTTCAACCCTACGGGTAATCAAGTGCTCGCCGTTCGTGCCGAGCCCGGACAGCTCTGAAAGAGCCGTCCTTGAGGGGTAAACAGTACTTACATTTTCGAAGTGGTGTGATTCAGCAGGGGTGTTCGTCTGTGCGGCGATCTCATTCAAACCGGCCTCGAGAATTTTCATGAAGAGGCTGGTGGCACAGAAAAATGTGCTGAGGATGGGTGACTCCCGGGCGATGAAGGTGGTGTGAAACCACCGCGCCCTTCACAAGGAAATGGAGTACGCACGATGGAAAACCTTACCCCCTTGGAGCATCTCTTTTTGCAGCTATTGGCAAAGTTGGATGATCAGCAGCGTCAGGATATGCTGAGGATCATGGAGGCGCTCGCGCAGTCATCGAAGTAAGGCTTTGTGTAAAGAAGTTCCAGCTATGCGCTGGAGCTTCTTGGAGGTCATGATGCGAACCGTCGTCAAGCAGAGTGATCAATGCCAACTAGTCTCGGTTTTTTGATCAGTACTTTTGTAATTTTAGATGAAGGTTGCAAAATTCAGATGCTCCTGGAAGATCAGGAAAGAGTGTTGAGTGGTTAATGTTCATGCGATTTAAATATTTGATGCAATCATCAGCACCCTTTGATGGCATGGTGATTTTCAGCAGACGTACTGATCTGTAACCCTCGTGAGTGTTGTTTTTAACCCATGTTTCTAAGTCAATGTTGTTAGGGCCCCTTGTAAATAAGCCTCGCTGACTTACCAGTCGCTTATTTTCATCGCTGAGCGGTCTAACTATTTTAACAGTCTGGCGATGGCCGTTAGTTAAAGGGGCGTCAACGGTAGAATTTATTCGCTCATTAATAATCCTAATTGACTCTTGAGATATTGCGTGAACGCTGAACCTTTCGGCTTTTTCAGATCGAGCCATATTCGCGGCGAAGAATAACGCTACAAAAGGAGATTCAGTCCAGTCGAGCAGTGGGGTTGCTAATCCGTGGTGTTGTCCGAGAGCCCACCAGTCATTATCTTCATCTATACGTATAGGATTTGAGCCTCTTCGGCCGCGTGTCTCAAATTTAAATTTTTCGAGATGACTTTCTCTAATAGGCGATTCAGGGTCTTTCAAAATCCGGTCAAGTGTGGGTTCTAGTTTCCAGTCGCTATTTCCATGGCCCCTGAAAACGTAGGTGGTGTGATTTATAAGTACTCCGGTGATAAAGTCTGAAAAATATTTCCAGGAGCTTAATTTGTACTCATAAACCCCATTCATGTGATCTATGGGTTGCCACCTTGGCGATCTAGCCATTCTACGACCTCTATCCTGTTTTTGGTCATCTAAGCGGTTGGTTTGATCAATCTCGTATATCAAACCCACTGTTTTTGGTTTGTTCCCAAGATAACCAGAATGATGGCTATTGGCTACACCGCAATACCAAATGATTCTAGGTTCACTGGCTGCACCCCTTTAAGCGTGTAGGTCCAGCTCCGGGTTAAAATTTGGCCGCCCCATGGCCGGGGTCGAACTGAGCGCCGGGCTACTACGTTGCAGACGGTTAAACTCTGCACGCGCGGCGCAAAGCGCAAATAGAATGTGACATTTCCCCGGGTTCTTTATCTAAGATGAAATTCTCTTAGTGCTAGAGTTGACATCAGTGCTTCTTCGCTTCCGTACAGGGAGTGAAGGTTTAAATTAAATTGATCTAATTTTGCAAGGATTTTATATTTTTCGCTTGTTGGTAAAGTTATTTTATATAGGTCATCTGGGTTGTTGGTTCTATAGTCTTCGTGGGAGTATAGAGTGTAATCATTGTTGATCAGGTTTTTGGATTTGATCAGGCAGAGTGAATACTGAGCCTGCTGAATAGAGTGACGTTTATGGGTGTCGATGTAAGGGCCTATGTTGTGAAGAAATCCGCCGTGTAAGTATCGTGATTTTATTTTTCCAGAATATTGTTGGTAGACAAATATCGCAATTCTACCATCTTCTGATTTGCAGCTGGAATATGCGAACAGCGCCGCAATGTACGGGGATCGAGTCCAATCGAGCAGTGGGGAAGGGAAGCCATGGTGGCGTAGGTAGACTAAATACTCTAGTGCAGGAATTGTTCCTCCGTAACTTATGTCGCCTACGTCTATAATCTGCCCTCTGTCGTCAAGAATTTCCCCCCACTTTCTTCCAGTATGAAGCTCAACTTGAAGTTTGATTCTCGCCACTATTCGGAGATATTCATCGATTGTATTGACGTCTGGATGTTCTCTTTCCAAAGTCGTCAAGAGTGGCCATTTTTCATTGGCGTGACCTCTGAATAATAAATCGGAGAACCTCCAAGGTTGGTTTTTTTTTCGTTCTGATTGTTCTAGTTTGATTCCCTCTACCCACGCTTCAAATTCGCTGAAATTCTGAAAGTCGAGATTCTTCATTTTATGGTTTCACAAGATTGGCAAGTGGCCATTATGTTCAAAAATCAACTTTTTTCCAGTCGCTTCCATTCCCGGTCAACCGCTCTTTTGGCCGTTTTCTCCGTGGCATACAACCAACGCAACCGCCGTGGCTTGCTCTGATCCCCAGCCATCACCGTCTTCTCCTTCCCGGTCTTCTTGTCGCGGTAGTACGCGATGATCCCTGTGAAATCCCCCTTGTTCTCTTCCGCCAGATCCTCAACGGTATCCTCCGGCAGCTTGCTCTCCAGCTCCAGGCTGACGGTGTACCCGTTGTCCGCACTAAGCGTGTGCTGCACGTTCCCCCCATACCAGACGATCTCGTCAATCTCTGGCTTAACTCCTTCGAGCGTGTAGGTCAGCTCCGGGATCAGATCCGGCCGGCCCATGGCCAGGGTATAGCTGAGCGTCGCGCTACCACGTTGCAACCGGTTGAACTCTGCCCGTGCGGCACGCAAGGCGGATTGCCGGTCGCTGTAGGTGTGGCGCAGATCCTTGAGGTTTTCCCCGCCACCGGCAATGGCCTCCTGTTTCTTGGCGCTGTTCACATCGTAGAAGTAAGCGCGCACGCCGTCGTAGCTGTCGCGGTCGGCTTGCAGGTAGCGGTGCTGGTCGCCGTCGGCGCGCGTGAGGGTGATGTGGGGCAGTTCTGCACCGCTGGCGGTCTTGCCTCCGCCGGCGGGCAGGCACAGTAGGCAACCGGCTTTGACGGTCACCACGGCATCAAACTCTTCGCCAACGCGGCTGATCAGGTTGGCGTCGGACTCGTTGGCCTGGTCCAGTTGCAGGATAGGCAAACCGTCGAGCGCGCCGGCGATGGTGGCCGTCAGACCGTTGCCTAGGGCGATATCGCCCAACACGTCACCGAGCGTGGTGTTGCTCCAGCTGCGCTCGCGTTTGGTTTTCAGGCCTTTGCGCAGATCTGCCGAGCGGGCGCGGATGCTCAGCACGTCAGGGGAGCCGGAGTGTTCGGTTTCATCGACGGTGTAGGTGCCCTTGTCGACCAGTCCGGTATCACTCCATCCGAGCCACAAACGAACCACCGCGCCCTTGGGCGGGATGGCGAGCAGCCCGTCGTGGTCGCTGAGGGTGATGCTCAGTTGATCGGCCTCGATGCCGCGATTGTCGGTCAGGTCGAGGCTCATCAGGCGCGGGCTGATCAGTTGGGCGATGTCGTTGCCGTCCACGGTGATACGGAACGCCGGCACCGGATAGGCGGCTTCGCGCTTGTAGCGCTCGATGGCCTTGTCCAGAAAACCGGTGACGCGGGAGAGAGCGGCATCGATCACAGCAGCGCCCTCATGATGCTGACGCCAGCGCGGGTACCGGCGCCGATCAGGTCGATACGGTCGTCATCGATGCGCTTGAGGGTTAGGGTGAATTCGATGCGGCGCGGCGTGCCGTCGCGGAAGAAAATCGTCTTGGTTTCACTGAGGCTTTCGATGATCCATAGACCGTAGATGCGGCCGCTGCCTTCAACCATAGGCCATGCCTTGCCGGTGTTGGCCATCAAGCGCAAGGCGTCGAGGCTCAGGGCGCTTCCGGCGAGTTCCGGCAGGATGATGCCGGGCAGGGTGATGGAGTCATCACCACGGCCGACGAACTGGCGGGCCGGCGCGGCGCCGACGCGGTTGCTGCTGGCGTGGCGCCATTCGGTTTGGCGTTGCAGTTCCTGGTAGGCGGCGGTGGAGAGGCTGAAAACGAACATGCCCAGGGCAAGCATCATGGCGGGTTACTCCAGGTCGGACAGTTTGCTGCGCTGGCGGGCGCTCTTTTCGCTGGAGACGCGGGCCAACTCGGCGCGCACGGCGCGGGCGATGGCGCGCTCATCCATGCCGGGCGTGGTGTGGATGTTGATTTCGTAGGTGTCGTGGCTGTCGTAGGCAGCGGCCGTCGCCGGGCTGATGGGCGCGCGATTATCGATCGACACTGAAGAGGATGCGGCGGCGCCGGTCGGCAACTGCGGCAGCCCGATGGCGCCGAGCGGGCCAGCCACGGCGCCGAGCGTCCGTTGCCCGGCCGACACGACTTGTTTGCCCATGTCAGTGATGGCGCCCAGCGGGCCATCCTGGCCACCTTGCAGACCTTGGGTCAGCCCGGCCATGGTGAAGCCGCCGAGCGCGGTGAACACGCGGGACGGGCTGTGGATGCCGAGCTTTTCCTTGAACATGTTGATGGCCGAATCAGCGATAGAGCTGACGGCATTCGTGATCTGCCCCAACCCCGCGAGCAGTCCGTTTACCAGGCCGTTGACCAGCATGTTGCCGAACTCGGTAAAGCGGCTCGGCAGATCTACGCCGAGGTAGCTCAGTACGCCAGCGAAGGCCTGGTAGATCAGGCCGATGGGGCTGAAGTTGGCGAGCGTGTTGAGGATGCCGCCGATACCCCCACTGAAACCGGCGTTGATCTCGGTCCACGCGTTGCTGAAGTACAGTTTCACCGCGTCCCAGTTGCTGTAGATCAGGTAAGCCGCACCGGCGAGCACGGCAACGACGGCACCGATGGCCAGCGCCACCGGGTTGGTGGCGAGGCCCCAAAGTGCAATGCTGACGGTTCGCAGGGCGGTTACCAGCGCGCCGCTGAGTGTGCTGGCCAGCGTGCGAAGGCCTTGGCCCAGCATGGGGAGTGCATTGCGGGCCAGACCGGTGATGGTGGGGGCGAGCTTTTGCATGATTCTCAGCGTGCCACCACCCTGCATGCCAAACATCGCCATGCCGTAACGAATCACGGCAAACGGGCCGAGCAGGCTGGCCATTCCGATGGCCAAACCACCGAACACGAACGACAGACCGGCAACCAGCGCAACGACTTTGACCAGGCCGCCGGCGAGTTTGGGGTTTTCCCGCGCCCAGGCGCCGACGTTGTTGGCGACTTCACCGAGAGTGTTGATCAGCTCTTTCAGCTCCGGCGCGACGGCGGCACCGAACTCGGCCATGGCGTTGGTGAAGCTGCCTTCGGCGGCTTCCATGACATTGGTCAAGGTGCTGAGTTGCTCATTGACCCGCGTGCGCAGGTCGGCTTGATTCTGGAGCTTCTGCTGCACCTCTTTGTAACCCGCCAGCCCCTTGTTCATCATCGTGTTCAGGGTGGTCATGGTTTCCGAGTCATCACCGAACAAGTCCTTGATGGTCTCGGTACGGTCTTCGTCGTTCAGCCCCTTGAGCTTTTCTACCTGGGCGAACAGGTTCTCCAGCCCGGCGAAATTGCCTTCCTTGTTGGTGAAGCTGAATTGAATCTTCTGGCCCTTGAGTTGGCGGATTTTGTTGACGTCGTCGACCTTGTCCTTGTTCAAGCCCGCCTGAAAGATTTTGCGGAAGGCATTACCGGCCGCACCACCCTCCATGCCGGCCTGATCCATCATGATCAGCAACGGGGCCAGTTCGTTGGCAGCCTCAATACCGGATTTCTTGATGGTGTCCATCACCGGAGCGATCTTGCTGAAGCCCTGCAGCATGTTGGTTGAATCGACACCGGAGTAGAACCCGCGCTGAATGGTGTCCATCAACGCCATCATGTCCTTCTCGGACGTGCGCGTGGCGTCTTGCATCTTGGCCGCGAACTCGGCGGCTTCGGCCACCGGCATTTTCAATTGCACGCCCAGATACGCAGCAGCTTCGCCGGTACCGCCGAGGATGCTTTGCGCGCTGAGGCCTTGGCGCCGCAGCATGGTCATCATTTCTTGAAAGTCGGCCGTGGTGCCGGGCAAGCGGTCGCCGAGTTTGGTGGCGAGGTCGGTGATCTTTTGGAAGTCCTCGGCCACCTTGCCGGTGTTGTCCATCATCGACACTTTCAGCTGTGTGGCTGAGTCTTCGTTCGGTGCAAATGCGCCCACGGCTTTAGCTATCGGGCGGCTGGCCGCGTAACCAACGCCCAACCCGGCCGCACCGTTGACCGCCATGTCACTGGCAAGGCCTTGGGTCTTCGCCAGTTTGGCGCGTTCGGCGGCCATGCGTTTCTGCTGGGCATTCAGCGCGACCAGCCGTTTGCCCTGTTCGCTGATTGTGGTGTTGGTGGCGCCGATCTGCTCGCGCAGCTGGCGTTCGTGAGTACCGAGGTCTTTTGTGCTGATACCTGCGCTGTACAGCTTCGAACGCAGGGTCTGTAACTGTTCGGACTGTTGCTGGTGTTGTTCCTTGAGCCGCTGGGCTTCACGCACGGCGGTGCGGAAGTCCTTGGCCAGCGCTTTGGTCGGAACGCCCGTGGCGGCGAACTGCTGACTGAGCGCGCGCACTCTGTCGCGGGCCGAGGTGAGGGCGGTTTCGGTCTGTTCAGCGGCGGCGCGCTGGGTGCGCCAGGCGCTGACGTCTTTCTGCTGCGCGTTGAGTTCCTTGAGGCGGTCGCGCGCGTCCTTGAGTGCGCGCGCCGCGCCGATGCTGCCCTTGTCGATGGCCTTCAGGGGGCCGCTCGCCCGGTCAATCGCGTTGAGCAGTACCTGAAGCTTTAAGTCATTCGCCATCGGTGGAACTCCGCACCCTGGCGCGCTCGCGCCAGTCCATCAGTTCTTGCAGGCCGAGCTGATCCATATCAGCTGGCGCCCAGTGAAAGACCACGGCCAGATCGGCCATGGCGTCTTCTACGCAACGAGGGAGGCGTCCGTCTTCACCGACCTCTGCAACAAAAAATGCGCAACCTTGTTGCCGCAGGCGAGCAGGTCGGCCGGGTCCATGCCGGCGGCTTCGGTGGCTGTGATGCTTGGCGAAGTGATGCGCGGTAACACCTTGAGCAGGGCGGCGACGTCGAGGTTCAGCAGGTCCACCAGGTGAACGCCACGCAGTTCGCCGGATGATGGTTTGCGCAGTGTGAGGCTGGTCATGTAGGACTTGCCGCGAACGATGGGCGTGTCGAGGTTGACGGTGTTGTCATCGACTGCCGGCAGAGCTTCGGTGTTGGTGTCTTCGGTGTTCATAGTGTGCTCCGGGTAATTTTAGGGGGCGGTTAAAGGCCGATGGCAGAGCGCTGTTTCTCCAGCATGTCCACGCCGTTGACCTTCTCGATGAAGTTGAGCAAGTCGATCTCGATGATGTCTTCGTTGTCGACGATCAGCTTGTAGTAGCTGCATGTGGTGGTGATGCTGTGTTCGGTGTCTTCACCAGGCGCCGCGTCGCCCATCTCGATGGTTTCGTGACGTCCACGCACGATGATTTCCACGGCGCTGATTTCGCCGGTATCGTCCTGCTGGAAAGAGCCGGCAAAGCGCAGCTGCACGCCGGACGCGTTGACACTGCCGAACTGCCGAAGCGCGATCAGATCCAGCCCGCCGGTTTTCCATTCGAACTGGATGCCATCATCGGAGAAGCCGAGGTCAGCCTTGACCGGGCCGTTCATGCCGCCGCCGCGATAGCTTTCCATCTTGCGACCGAGCGGCGGCGGGGTGACGCTTTTGGCAACGCCCTGGTAGGTGTTGCCGTCGTTAAACAGGTTCATGTTTTTGAGTTTGCGAGGCATGGCCATGGCGTTGGTCTCCGGGGTACGGACTCCCCCGCAGGGGAGCGCCGATTCAGGCGTTCACTTTGCTGGCGAACTGGATCAGGTAGCGGTCGGTGATGCGCTGGCGAAGGGTCAGGTCTTCCAGCGGCGGCACGGGCGTGTAGTCGTAATCGAGGTAGAGCTTGCCGGCCTTGAGCGTGTCCTTGTCGTTGATCTCTTCCGGGTACCAGCAGTCGCCGCCGATCAGGTAGCCGCTGCCAACCATTTCGCGGAACTTGGCCTTGATGCTCTCGATCATGTCGCGCACCAGGGACGGGTGCATGGGCCTGTCTACGGCCCACATCTGCGCTTCGGCCATGGTGTCAGCGAGGATCTGCGCGGTGCGGGTGTAGTTCTCGAAAGCGAACAGCTGATCGTCACTGCACGTGCGGCTACCCCAGAAGCGAAAACCGCCTTCGTTGATCAGGGTGGTGACTTCGTTGCCGTTGAGGTAGTTGGCATCGGTGGCCGGGTTTTGTAGATCCCAGAACACGTCGGCGCTGATGCCGGTGACGCCGTTCACTGCGACGTTGGACAGGGTTTTGTGCCAGCCCACTTCCTGATCGATCTTGGCGCGCAGACCGAGTGCACGAGCGACGGCCGAGGCTTTCACCGTGGCGCTGGTGACGGTGTCCCAGTTCTGGAAGTCCGGCCAGATCACCATCACTTCGCGGGCGCCGAAGTTCTCGCGATAGGCGACGGCTTCTTCCTTGGTTTTGCAGTCCCAGGCACTGACGTAGGAGAAGGCGCGCAGCTGCTGGGCGATGCTTGCCAATGCGGTGGCCACGGGTTGGCTGTCTAGACCTGGTACGCCGAGGATGCGCGGCACCATGCCGACTTTTGCCTTGGCGGCGAGCAGGGCTTTCATGCCGGTGTATTTGCCGTCGGCGGTGGTGGTGCCGATCAACGCGCTGGCCGTTTCCTCCTCGGTAGCGCCTGCTTTGACGCGCACGACGATGGTGTAGGGCTTGGTCTGGTCAGCGATGGCTTGCAGGCTGGCAGCGAGGGTGCCGGTGGTGCCGGCCTTGCCGACGGCGGTCTGCACGTTGGTGAGCAGTACCGGCGTGTCGAGCGGGAAAACGGTAGCGTCGGCATCGTCGGCCGTGCAGACCATGCCGATGACGGCGGTGGGGATGGTGCGAATGGGGCGGGTGCCGTCGTTGAGTTCGAGCACCCGCACGCCGTGAAGATAATCGGCCATGGTTTTGCCTGCGCAGTAAATGGGATGACAGTGCACAGGCTGCCGCGCGCGCGCCGGATGGGCGAGCGCGCGGGATTGTAGGGAGAGGTGTTACAGGTGGCGATAACCGATGGGGCATTACCCAATCACTTCGCTCAGCCAGAGGGGCACGGCCGGACGATGATCGGCCAACGGGAAGCTCTCGCCCTGCGGCCAGTCGCGCAACAGCCGGCGGTAGCGTTGCAGCTCGGCATATTGCTCTGCGGTGATCGAGGTCAATCCGCCTTCCTCGACTTCGTCACGATGACGGGACACCAGAGGGTCAGTTAAGAGCAATTGCCGATCGCGCCAACCACGCTCTTCGGCGATCTGCGTCTCGTAAGTCGGCGGTGGCGGATCGATCAACTCCGGACCGCTGGCAG
This sequence comes from Pseudomonas sp. Irchel 3E19, assembly GCF_900187585.1. Classification (NCBI taxonomy): domain Bacteria; kingdom Pseudomonadati; phylum Pseudomonadota; class Gammaproteobacteria; order Pseudomonadales; family Pseudomonadaceae; genus Pseudomonas; species Pseudomonas sp. Irchel 3E19. Next base: position 8,412 of record NZ_FYDT01000016.1, on the reverse strand, counting down.
GAGTGAAATCAATCATCTTGCCCTGCGATTCGCCCATTAACAGGTGCTCGTGGCGTTCAGCAGTAATCTCAATCACGTCGTCCGGCATGGACGAATGAATCGAAGGATCAAAAAAGCCGCGCATAGACGGTGAAGCGAACATAGATATTTCTCCCTAATAGCCCACGGCAAACCATGCGCATGCTGACGCGACCGCAGCGATGACGGCAGATGAGCCCTTGTTCAAAGATCCGATGTTATGCGCTGTGAAACCGTTTGCTGCGACAGTGAAAGTCCAAATGGAAACACTTGGAGCGCCGCCATTGTCTTGGCTGCAAATCCACGCACAGCGGTTTGGAAAGGCCACTGGAAAGGTCGCGGCTACTGACGTCGTCGTGATGCCGGTCGAACCCCATTGGAGAATTAGCCCGCTTGGAAGCTTCTGATAGCCGCTAGCTAAAGAGGCCATGAAGGCAGCGCTGAATTTAAGCGCCGCCGTTCCCGATCCGATCCAGTTGGAGCCGACCTTGACCAATTCCAGCTCTTCACCCGTGCCGACTACGATCGACGTCAAAGGTGCTCCGTCACAGGAAATTACGTCTGCCGCTACGCGAGACAGCGTGTGGCTTCCAATCCCCGTGTTTTTGTAATGCAGGGTTGCGCCGTCAGCAATGCCTACCGTTGACGGCAGGAAGGAGTTGCCTGCCCCGATGTTTAAATTTTTCCCAGCGTGGCCAGCATTGGCAAAGGTGCCATTCCCAATGTCCGCCACACCAGCCAAATTACCCAGTGCCCGCTGTACAAACTCAGTCGTAGCGAGCTTCTGGCTGGCATCAAACTGCGGCGCAGTGTTGGCCGTCGGATTGATGAGCGCCGGCGCGTTGATTGGTGCAAAGCCTTGCGTGATGTTCTGGAAGGTCAGCGGTGTGGTGCCCAGGACAATCGCCCCGTCGGTGATCAACTGCCAACGGGTGTCAGCCAGCGTAGCGCCCTGTTCAACAGACACCAGCAACGCCGAGGTCACCTCTGTATTCGAGTCAGCATCTGCCGCACGCGACCAACCGGCCGCTGCCGCTACCCAAATCCCGTTGTCCTTGGCGGCGTTCTGGTTTTTCACCAGCACGCGATCGCCGACATCCACTGCCACGCCGTCGATCGACTGAAGCCCCGACAACGCAATATTCGCAGTCGTCGCAGCGCGGACCGACTGCTTGCTGTCGAGCTTGTACAGTTCTTCCAGAATCTTGGTGTCGACGTATTCGCGAGTGGCAAGCACCACCGATGGATCAATTTTCAGCTGAATATTCGACGTGCCGCTGGTGATGACGTGCATGCGCACAACCTGGTTGCGGCCCGACCCCTGTGCTAGCAAGGGCTTATAGCTTGGCGCCACGTTGGCCACGGCTGAGAACACGCCGTCCTTGTCTTCGAGCGCCAGTTCGCGAATCCACCACCCGCCAACATCAGGTGGCAAAACCAGCTCGGCGATAAGGACGTTGTCGTCGGTCGGCGATACGCGCAGTTGGTTGAGTTGGGCGCGGTACCGCTGATTGATCAGCTTGGTCTGCGCGGGGCTGGGTACCGGATCGGTGCCGTTGGCATCGCCGATCAGCATGTAACGCGGCTCCCAAGGAATGCCGAGGGCGTCGCAGTTGGTTTTCTTGGCAACGCCCAGCGTCGTCAGCATGCCACCGAAAATAGAGTTCTGATCAACCATGGGGATACACGTCCAGTTCGTCGAGGGTGTAGAGGCTCACGCCGCTGTAACCCCGGACGGATACGTCGATGTCCGGGTTGTTCCAGGGATACACGTCGATTTCGTCGCCGTCGTAAACGGCGAAGCCAACGAAGGCGTCGAGTCGGGTTTCAAGGATGATGTCGAGGCCGGTGAGATGGCGGGTGAGCGGCTTGGCGTCGTCGATCAGCCAGACCAGTTCCTGATACATCGCTTCGGTGATGCCGGAGTCGAGGACGCCGATGCGCAAGGCAAAGGTGCCCGGTGTACCTGGCGGAACGGTCTGCCACCATTCGGCGACCTCAATCAGGTAGCCGAGCGGTTCAACGACCCGGCGTAAAGCACCGATGGTGCCCTTGTGCGAGTGCACGTAGTACGCGGCACGGCAGGCGGCACGCTTGGCGGCTTCTGTCCATTTGCTGTCCCAGCGATCAACCGAAAATGCCCAGGCCAGATACGGCAGTAAGGGCAGGGGGCACTGGTCAGGGTTATAGAGCGTGCGCAGCGGAATCGGCACGCGCTGGATTTCTGCCAAGGCCTGCGCGGCTTGGCGTTCCAGTGGCGTCGAGTTGCCGGGTAGCAGTGGCTGGTAGGTCATGACTCGACCCCCAATTTCAGTTCCACGCTCGTGCAATACGGCGCCTGGTACTTGGTGGCGACAATGTCCTCCCAGTCTTCCAGCACTACTTTGCGCACGCCCTCGACGTGTAGCGCGGCGTGCACGATGGACTCGGAAACCTCCAATGCGAGGCGCCGGCGTTGATGCACGAACTGGAGCAACTGGGCTTCGGCTGCTGCGAGGACCAATTCGGTTTCAGGTCCGTTGCTCAGCGGAAAGATCCTGGCCTTGATCTGGTAGTAGATGATCTCCGCACCCTGAACGGTAAGGCGATCGGCGACGGGCCTGCGGTCGTCGTCGCTGAGGTAGATTTTGACCTTGTCGAGCAGTGCCGGCGACGCGGTGCCATCGCCCAGCACGGATTGCACGGTGACCACGGCTTCGGCCGGCGCCGGGCTTTCGGCTGTAGCGTCGGCGACCTGTCCGTCAGAGGACCGGGCGTGAAAGATATAGCTGTTGCGCGGGCCGGCGGTGCTGAGACCTTCCCATGCCATTTGCGCACGTTCGCGCAGGCTGTCGTCGCTTTCCATCAGCTTTGGGAGGGGTGGCACGGCTGTCGGGTTTGCGGCTTGAATGACCAGCCGCTTTACGTTGAAGTTGGCGGCGAGCTGTTCGAGGTCGGTGCCCTTGGCCAACGCCAGCATGTTGGCAACCGATGCCTCGTTGACCCGCTGGCGCCAAACGGTTTCGCGGTAGGCGTTTTCCTCGAGTAATTTGGTCAGCGGCTCCGACTCCATGTTGAGCCGGGCGGCGATCTCGGGTTGTTCCTCGATCGGCCAGAGGCTGACGGCGTAAGCCTTTCGCTCGGCGAGGATCTGTTCGTAATCGATCTGTTCGACGATCTGCGGCGCCGGCAGTTGGCCAAGGTCGATGGCCACAAAAGTGTTCATACGCTGCCCCCCAGTTGTAGAGGCACGCTCAGGCTCAGCGGTTGATTGTTGTCGACGATGGTGCCTTCGAACTCCAGCGCCGCTTGGCCCTGAAGGTTCGCGCCGATGAACTGGATACGGCTGAGGCTGATGCGCGTTTCCCAGCGCATCAGCGCCATGACCGTGGCGGCGTAGACCTGCAAGCGGGTGAAGTCGTTAAACGGCTGATCCACCAGCTCGGGTAGCAGGCTACCGTATTCGCGGCGCATGACGCGGGTGCCGATGCGAGTGGTCAGGATGTCGGTGATGGACTGGGCGATGTGTTCGACCAGGCCGAGGGCTGCGCCGGTTTCTCGGTTCATTCTGGTTTGCCCGTCTTCGCGCCGCCAGGCATGACGCCGCCGTGCAGGTGCTTCACCAGACTGATGTCCGCCGCGATGACGTCTTTGGACACGGTGACTGTGCCGCTGACGTTCTGGTTGCCGGTCTGGGTGTAGTCGCCTTCGTGGGTGATCGGGCCGACGATGTGGATGCCGCCCGTGCTGATCAGTTTGGTGGTGCCGCCTTCGGCCAAGGTGGCGTTGAGGTGGTGCGCGAGGCTGTCGTACTCGATGACGGTGCCGTCGCGGTAGGTGCAGCGGTGCAGTCCTTCGCGGTCGCCATTGGCCGGGGTGTTGTCGCTGAACAGGCCGGTCAGGACGATGCCGTTGCCGAGTTGGCCGGATGGACTGAACAAAATGACTTGCTCGTCGATGGTTGGAGGATTCCACTCGCGGTCGGCACCGGCCCGGGGGGCGATCCATGGGAGCCAGCCGGTTGTGAGGGTTCCGGTTTTGACCTGCACACGCGGAGGCTTCATCTGGACGGCAGCGATGGTGCCGAGACGGATGAGGTTTTCGATCAGGCGGGCGAGGGTGGCTAAGTCATTCATGGCGCCGATGGTGGCGCCTTTTTGCAATCGATGCCGTTGTCAGAAGCTGTAACTCTTAGTGGTACAAGTCCCCTTTTTTTTCAATGTAGGTCAACGTTAGGAAGAGGTTTGGTAATTCAGTTAATGGATCTTTATGATAAAGTTAATCGCTCCTTGTCTATTCCTTATCATTGTCTTATAGTCTACTTATCTGATCCCAATTCGGTGATCAGGCTTACAGAGGAATAGCAAATGGCTAATTTTTCAGCAATTCTGGATGAACTGATTAACGTCAGCATCCAAAAAGCCTTCTCCGGGATTACGCGTCACGATTACACCGTGAACAAGTCTGATCTGGGCCGTCAGCGCAAGACTGATCAGTTGATCGACGACTGTACCGCGCTGTGCGAAGGGCGTGATATCGAGTGCAGCTATAACGAACGTGAGGGTGCCTTTCACATCCACATCGATCTGAATCGGTGCCGTCTCAACCTTTCTCAGGCGTCGGCATATTCTGCGGCGATGGCCAGCTCTTACGTAGGGTAGTCCCGAGTGAGGTGCTCAAGAAGGGTGTCGCGCAGCATATCGTGTTCGGCGTTGGTAAAACCAAGCACTATCCGCTGCTCGTACTTCACATTCGGTGCGCCCTGTTCGGCTCGATCCTTCAAGCCGTACTGGTGCACCTTGGCAATCCGGGCGATTCGCCCGGTGTAGCCTATCCAAATGGCGTTCCCATCACCTTGCATCTTCAGAAGACTGGATGTGCGCAGTTTCTGAAACATCTTCACCTTCCGTTTTACTCTCCCTTGCTTGCCACGTACGTTGCGCTGCTTTCGCGGCGCGTACTTGCTGCCGTCCGGATTCTGCTGGGCAATGATTCGTTGTTGCTGGCTGCGCCGCAATGCTCGACCAACGCTTCGAGCCAACCTATTGCGCGACGCAGGTTCAAGCTGCCCAAGCAATCCCGCCGCCCAATCTTCCAGCGCTTCCAGTCGATCGGTCATTTCGGCAGCACCCACTCACTACCAGTACCCTGCGCACCAGGTATCCAGTTCGGATCAAGAAAGTCAGCAGCCCGTTGCGGCTCGCCAGGATGTCGAATGGTGGTCTTGCCCTGGTCATCCTTGCCCACCACCACACGCTCCGTCAGCGGTAACGTCAGGCTCATATCCACTTTGCTGTTGTCGAGAATGTCAGCCTCGAATTGGATGCCGTCAGCGGCCTTGCTCAGGTTCTCCAGCAACTCGGACTGATGGACGCTCAACCAGCCGAGCAGCGGCAACATGACGCTGTCGGGGTGGCCGGCGAAGTCGGTGAGGATGACCTGTAAGTCGAAGCTGTACTCAAACGAGAGTGTGTGCGCGGCGGTGCAGCGGATCTTGCCGTTGTCGATGAATATCAGCAGCCGGTCAGGGTTGTGTTTGAGTTCGGCCACGGTGGCGAGCAGGTGAGCTTTCAGGCTGTCGGGTTTGTTCATGGCTGGGCCTGTTGGTGTTGGTAGACCATATCGACCTGACTCGCACAATCCGCCCAGGCGGCCTCGACACGGTCCTGATCGGTGAGCTGGTCACCGTTACTGCGCGGGCTGGTCGCCGGCAGCGTACACGGCACCACGGCCGGACAGCCACTGACGATAAGCGTCGGCGCCGGTGAGGGCGGGGCGCTCGCGCAGCCGGCGAGCAGCATCAGGCAAAAGCTGGGCAGCCCAATTGCGTAGATCGACGTTTTCACGTTTCAGAGCCTCGATGGTGAGTTCGCGCTTTGCCAGGCCTTGGCGCAGTTGATCATGTTGCGCGCGCAAAGTGGTCTGGGCCTTGCGTTCCTGTTGCAGGGAGTCGCGCAACGCGTTGGCGTTAGCGAGGTTGCGCTCGGCTTGTTCTCGGGCGCGGCTGGCGTCCTGCTCGGCCAGTCGGGTGTCCTTATTCGCGCCGCTGATGCGCAGCTCCTGGCTCCAGATCAGCAGCCCCTGCGCTGCAAGCAACGCAATGCCGAGCAAGGCCTGCCGGAAGATGCTCACGCCCGGTACCAGCCGAGCTGATTCATGTCGCCGATGTCCATGTGCTGGATCGGTCCGCGGATGATGATGACTTTGCGCTGAGGGTTCTGGATGCGGAGCGCGTCGCGCAGCTGCACCATGTCCTGCTGATCGCTGTTCTCTGGCACTACCAGCAGATCACCGTCCTGGACATTCAGCCGTTGCACCGCGTCGAAGTCGATCATGCTGCTACCGCCTGACCGCAACCGCAGTCGTCGTGCCGTTCGTAGGCGCGCTGGAGTTTGATGTCGTACAGGTTTCGCTGGTAATCCGGCCCATTGTAGAGCTTGGCGAACTCGGCCCATTTGCGGCCCTTCAGTGCCTTGTGCAACACCGGGTCGGTCTCGATGAAACGGACGAATGCATCGAACTGCTGCGATTCGCCTGCGCTCACGGTGGCGACAAAGTCCTGCACGCTGCTGTAACCCAGGCGCTGCCAGTGAAAGCCCATGATCTGGAAGGCGCCCCAGGACGCAGATTCCAACGCGGCGGTGTCGTCGATCAGGCGAGCAGTAGCCAGGCGCTGGTGTTCGGCGCTGCCGCCGGCATAGCCACCGGATTTCGGATTGACGATGGCCGGGTTGGTTGCGGCCAACTGATCAGCGTGGCTTTTTAGCACGGCCGGATCGTCGCCTTCGTGGCGAACCTTCGCCAGTTGGCGATACATGATGTGCCGTTCGAACAGGATCACCGGTTTGCCGTTTTCGAGGAAGCCGTTGCCTTGGGACTCGACTTCATTGACGGCGTAGACGCTGGCGAGCGGCACTCCGAGGCGTTCGGCGGCATTGACCAGGTCGGCGTTTTTCAGCAGTTGCTGGCAGTCAGTGCCGGCGAGAGCGGCCTGCGTCTTGCTGCCGGCGACACCATCAGCCACCAGACCAGCTTTGAGCTGGTAGGCGCGCACTGCGCTTTCGGTGGCGTCGCCGTAATCGCCATCAACACTCAGTTTTGCGCCGTGTTGGTTGAGGTTCCTTTGCAGGATACGCACCGCTTGCGAGCGGTCGCCATGACGTAAAATGGTGGTCATGCGTTGGCCCTCAGCAGGTGGGTAGGTTATTGCTGGGTCCCATGGAAAAAAGTCGCCGAGCCTCGGCTCTTGCAACTTCTTGCATGGTCGAGTTTCCGCCGGCCTCCCAAGGTACAAAGCCCGGTCTGTCTGCCCAGCTTTCGTAGATGCTGCGGGCTTTGGCCTCGATCTGGAGCACTTCTGAATTGTCTGGGCATTTGGAGATATCCGCTTCAAGCGACTTGCTCCTGAGGCGGTCGAGAAAGCTGCACATCTGTAACTGTGTGTGCTTCGTTCGGTGTTTGCCGCTCTCACAAATTGCCTGGATCTCTACTCGGAATTTCTCAAGTTGCTCAACTCGCTTTACAAGCGTTTCGTGGGTGCTTTTCATGCTGCCTCCTTGGGAAACAGAGTGGTCATAGTTGTTCTACCTTGCGGGTAAAAAACTTCCTCGCTGCAGCGCGGGTGCCTTCGACACCGAGCAGTCCGATCACGCCGCCGAAGAACGGGGCGGTAGTGGCTGGAATGCCCAGCAAAGACAGGCCGTGACTGGCGGACAGGGCGAGCGCGCCGCAAAGCGGGGCCTCGATCAGCATGCGGCGTAGAGTGCCGCCACCGTAGATCACGCGCAGGCCCGCGATGACTAGGGCCAGCAGGCCGGCGTATAGGGTGGGCCAGTTCTGTTCGAGCCAGGCGGCGAGCCAGGCCCAGGTGTCGGGACGGTCAGGCATGCGTTTCATTCCATGATCCAGAGTGGTTGGGTTCAAGGGCGCGGTGCGGGCGGTTCAATCCCATAGGTTCACCATCTGCCGTTGTGGGGCGGCGGCTTGGGCTTCTGGCATTTGCACCAGGAGGCCTTGCGGCAAGGTCGGGCCGTGATCGGCAAGGCCGGGGTTGGCTTCGAGTACTGCTTCGGTGACACCGGCGGTGCGGCCGTAATGACGCCAACACAGTGCATCGACGGTGTCACTCTGCTGGGCGCGAATGGGGACGGCCATCAGATCAACTCCACGGTGGTGCGGCCGAGGCCGAGAAAGTCGCGCACGGCCCAGCGCTGGTCGCGGCGCAATTCGTCGATGCTCGGAGTCAGTTCTTCGGCATTCTGGTTGCCGCTGTTGGTGCTGTCGTAAGAGCCATCCCTTTCAAGGTCTTAGGTAAAATCCCCTGATACTTCAGCCAGGAGGACCCGAACGATGTGGGCCGATGTTCTAGCGCGTTTCGAGAAAAAAGCACCTGCCAGTGTCATGGCCAAATTGGCG
>NZ_FYDT01000017.1:0-112803 GCF_900187585.1 Pseudomonas sp. Irchel 3E19 | reverse complement strand
GGGAACATCCCCAAATATCTCGCAGAGTTGCATGCCTCAGCCCCGCATTATGTCCTGCCACATCGACGCGAGGAGCGCATTTATCCTCGGGCAATCAGGCTCAAATCGCCGAAGTATCCGATCAAAAACAAAAATGCCAGTCAGCTTAACTGACTGGCATTACCCTGAAAAGGGCCTCTTTTTTTTACGTTTGAGTCGTTATATCCGACCGAGTAACAACAGCACCAGCAGCACGACCAACACCACGCCGATAATGCCCGATGGACCGTAACCCCAACTTCTGGAGTGCGGGAAGACTGGCAGACCACCGATCAGCAACAGGATCAGGATAATGATAAGAATTGTGCCCATGTCTATTTCCTTGTTGAAAGTGTTCGAGAAGTCTTGGTGTTCAAGGGCGACTGGAGACTAAGTATTTCCAGACGGCTTATAAATTCCGACTGGTGCGCGTGACAGAAAATTCAATGTTTTTTTAATGTATTTGGATCGCGCTCTTATTTCCTTTTCCACTGCTGCAAGTTCAGAACTTAGTCCCTCTCAACGGATCAAACGCGCCACGGTTTGCCCCCACCATTCAGCAATCTGATGGAGCGAGGCTGGCGGCTGATCCTTCGCTACACTCGGCGCATCTTCCCAAGAACAACAAGGCTGTCCGCTATGCAAAATCGCATGATGATCACTGGTGCAGGCTCGGGCCTGGGTCGCGAAATCGCGCTGCGCTGGGCGCGTGAAGGCTGGCAACTGGCCTTGTCCGATGTCAGCGAACCCGGCCTGCAGGAAACCCTGAAAATGGTCCGTGAGGTCGGCGGCGACGGCTTTGTTCAACGCTGCGATGTGCGTGATTACAGCCAGCTCACCGCGTTCGCCCAGGCCTGTGAAGAGAAACTCGGTGGCATCGACATCATCGTCAATAATGCTGGCGTGGCGTCTGGCGGGTTCTTCAGCGAACTGTCGCTGGAAGACTGGGACTGGCAGATCGCGATCAACCTGATGGGCGTGGTCAAGGGCTGCAAGGCGTTTTTGCCGCTGCTTGAGCAAAGCAAGGGCAAGATCATCAACATCGCCTCCATGGCCGCGTTGATGCAAGGCCCGGCGATGAGCAACTACAACGTTGCCAAAGCGGGCGTAGTGGCCTTGTCAGAAAGCCTGTTGATCGAACTGGCACAGCAGGAAGTCGGCGTGCATGTGGTGTGTCCGTCGTTCTTCCAGACCAATCTGCTCGATTCTTTCCGTGGTCCGACCCCGGCGATGAAGGCGCAGGTTGGCAAGTTGCTGGAGAGTTCGCCAATCACCGCTGCGGACATCGCCGATTACATCTATCAGCAAGTGGCTGCCGGCGAATTCATGATCCTGCCCCACGAGCAGGGGAGAATGGCCTGGGCGATCAAACAGAAGAATCCGCAACTGCTCTACAACGAAATGACCTCCATGGCCGAGAAAATGCGCGCCAAGGCCAAACAGAGCAACGGCTGAACTTGCCCCACAAGTGCGGCGTGGTTAGGGTGGCCGCAATGGTCACCCTGTCGAGACGCGTCAATGCTCAATTATCTGTGGTTCTTTCTCGCGGCACTGTTTGAAATCGCCGGTTGTTTTGCCTTCTTCATGTGGCTGCGCCAAGGCAAAAGTGCCCTGTGGGTGATCCCCGCGCTGCTCAGCCTGACCTTGTTCGCGCTGTTGTTGACGCGTGTTGAAGCGGCCTATGCCGGTCGTGCCTATGCCGCTTATGGCGGGATCTACATCGTGGCGTCGATCGGCTGGCTGGCTGTGGTCGAGCGTGTTCGGCCGTTGGGTTCGGACTGGATCGGCGTGGCGCTGTGCGTGATCGGTGCCAGCGTGATTTTGTTTGGTCCACGCTTTTCTGCCGCTTGAGGCGAAGCCTGTATAGCGATTTGCAGGAAACATCTGAAGGGCACTGCGCTACGACGTTGTAGGGCATTACTGATTTGCCCGCGACGCATTGTAGAGCCGCCGCAAGCCGCGCATCTTCAGGGTTCGTTAACCTTGAAGGACGAATCTCATGCTTGTGCTCAGCCGTGTCGTTGGTGAGTTGATATCAATCGGTGATGACATCACCTTACGCGTTCTGTCAGTGAACGGCTCCAGCGTGCGCTTTGGCGTCGACGCACCGCAGAAGGTCAACGTGCACCGCGCGGAGGTCTATGAGCGAATCCAGCGCAAGCAGGCCACGCAAAAAGTGCGCTGAGGATTTCAATCGAACAGATGCTTGGGCACATCGTGCTTGAGCATCAACTGGCACTGCTCGCTTTCCGGGTCGAAGACAATCAGCGCCTGGCCCTTGGTCAGCGCCTGGCGTACGCGCAGCACGCGGGTTTCCAGCGGCGTGTCATCGCCGTTGTCAGTGCCATCGCGGGTGACGAAATCTTCGATCAGGCGGGTGAGGGTGTCGACTTCAAGCGCGTCGTAGGGAATAAGCATGGGCACCTCGGCTAAATCAATGGCGGGATGCTACGGCGATTGGCGATCGACTGCCAGTTTTGTGCTGCTTGATCTGGCCCCTTCGCGAGCAGGCTCGCTCCCACATTTGGAATGCGTTTCCCTGTGGGAGCGACGGTGCGACGATTCGACCTGCTCGCGAAGGCGATGGTTCTGGCAACAGAGATTTAATTGTCCGAGCGCTGCCCCACCAGACTGTCCACTGGCGGCACTCGCGTTTCGCTCTCCATCTGCGTGTCATGTTCGATCTGATGACTGAAGCGATCCAGCGAAGCATTGGCCGGCGCCGCATCGCTGGCGAACACCGGAGGGCTCAGGATGTACGCCCCGAGCAAGCGACTCAGCGCTGCCAGACTGTCGATGTGCGTGCGCTCATAACCATGGGTTGCATCGCAGCCAAAGGCGAGCAGGGCGGTTCGAATGTCGTGGCCGGCGGTCACCGCCGAATGTGCATCGCTGAAGTAGTAGCGGAACAGGTCGCGGCGCACCGGCAGTTCGTTTTCCACGGCCAGACGCAGCAAGTGCCGCGACAGGTGATAGTCGTACGGCCCGCCGGAATCCTGCATCGCCACGCTCACCGCGTGTTCGCTGGAATGCTGTCCGGGCGCGACCGGTGCGATGTCGATGCCGACGAACTCGCTGACGTCCCACGGCAATGCTGCCGCCGCGCCGCTACCGGTTTCCTCGGTGATGGTGAACAGCGGATGGCAGTCGATCATCAACTCCTGGCCGCTGTCGACGATGGCTTTAAGCGATGCCAGCAGCGCAGCGACGCCGGCCTTGTCATCCAGGTGACGGGCGCTGATATGGCCGCTTTCGGTGAACTCCGGCAGCGGATCGAACGCCACCACATCGCCGACGCTGATGCCCAGCGAGTCGCAATCGGCCTTGGTCGCGCAGTAGGCATCCAGGCGCAGTTCGACGTGATCCCAACTGATCGGCATCTCATCCACGGCAGTGTTGAACGCATGCCCGGAAGCCATCAGCGGCAACACACTGCCGCGAATCACGCCGTTGTCGGTGAACAGGCTGACGCGACTGCCTTCGGCAAAACGGCTCGACCAGCAGCCGACCGGGGCGAGCGTCAGACGCCCGTTGTCTTTGATCGCCCGAACGGCGGCACCAATGGTGTCGAGATGCGCCGAGACCGCGCGATCGGGACTGTTCTTTTTACCCTTGAGCGTGGCGCGAATGGTGCCGCGCCGGGTCATTTCAAAAGGGATGCCGAGTTCTTCCAGACGCTCGGCGACGTAGCGCACGATGGTGTCGGTGAACCCGGTTGGGCTAGGAATGGCGAGCATTTCCAGAAGGACTTTTTGCAGGTAGTTGAGATCCGGTTCGGGGATTTGCGTGGTCATGGAAACTCCTGATGGGTTGAGCACTGATCGTTCCCACGCTCGGCGTGGGAATGCAGCCCGGGACGCTCTGCGTCCCAAGAGAGGACGCAGAGCGTCCGGTGAAGCGTTCCCACGCCGAGCGTGGGAACGATCAGGAAATGTTCAGACAACCGGCTGACTGTGCGGAAACAACAAATCGACAAACCGCTCAGCCGTCGGTTGCGGTTCATGGTTGGCCAGGCCTGCGCGTTCGTTGGCTTCGATAAACACGTACTCCGGTTGATCCGCCGCCGGCACCATCAAATCAAGGCCGACCATCGGAATATCCAGTGCGCGCGCCGCCCGCACCGCCGCATCCACCAGGGTCGGATGCAGAATCGCCGTGACATCCTCCAGCGTGCCGCCGGTGTGCAGATTCGCCGTGCGCCGCACAAACAGATGCTCGCCCGCGGGCAAGACGCTGCTGTAGTCGTAACCGGCCGCATGCAAAGTGCGCTGGGTTTCGTGATCCAGCGGGATTTTGCTTTCGCCACCCGTGGCCGCTTGCCGGCGTCGGCTCTGGGCTTCGATCAGCGCACCAATCGAATGCTGACCATCGCCGATCACTTCCGCCGGACGACGAATCGCTGCCGCCACCACTTCAAAACCAATCACCAGAATCCGCAGGTCGAGACCTTCGTGGAAACTCTCCAACAGCACTCGGCTATCAAATTGCCTGGCCGATTCGATGGCCTGCTGCACCTCTTCGATGCTCTGCAAATCCACCGCGACGCCTTGGCCCTGTTCTCCGTCGAGTGGTTTGACCACCACCCGCTGATGCTCGTCGAGAAAGGCCAGATTGTCGTCGGCGTTGCCGGCCAATTGCTGCGCGGGCAGCTTGAGCCCTGCGGCTTTCAGCACTTTGTGAGTCAGGCTTTTGTCCTGACACAAGCTCATGCTGATCGCACTGGTCAGGTCGCTCAGCGATTCGCGGCAACGCACTCGGCGCCCGCCATGACTGAGGGTGAACAGTCCGGCTTCGGCGTCATCCACTTGCACGTCGATACCGCGACGATGGGCCTCTTCGACGATGATCCGCGCATAGGGATTGAAGTCGGCTTCCGGCCCTGGGCCGAGGAACAGCGTCTGATTGATGCCGTTCTTGCGCTTGATCGCGAAGGTCGAGAGGTTGCGGAAACCGAGTTTGGCGTAGAGGTTTTTCGCCTGGCGGTTGTCGTGCAACACCGATAGATCCAGATAGCTCAGGCCGCGACTCATGAAGTGCTCGATCAGGTGCCGCACCAGCACTTCGCCGACACCGGGGCGCGAGCACTGCGGATCAACCGCCAGGCACCAGAGGCTGCTGCCGTTTTCCGGGTCGTTGAACGCCTTGTGGTGATTCAGGCCCATGACGCTGCCGATCACCGCGCCGCTGTCTTCATCCTCGGCCAGCCAGTAAACCGGGCCGCCCTGATGACGCGGGGTGAGCAGCGTCGGATCGATCGGCAACATGCCGCGCGCCTGGTACAGGTGATTGATTGCCTGCCAGTCCGCGTCACTTTGCGCACGCCGAATACGAAAGCCGCGAAATACTCGGGTGGACGGGCGATAGTCGCTGAACCACAGCCGCAGGGTGTCGGACGGGTCGAGAAACAGTTGCGTCGGTTCGAGGCCGAGAATCTGCTGCGGCGCGGCGACGTACAGGGCGATATCACGCTCGCCGGGCTGCTCGTTGAGCAGCTCCCGGGCCAGTGTCGCCGGGTCGGGAAAAGTATGCCCGATCAGCAACCGGCCCCAGCCGCAATGCACGGCAATCGGGGCGGTGGCGAGTTCGCTGCCGTCTTCGGCCAGACGCGCCTGCAAACGTTCATACGACGGAGTCTGGCCGCGTATCAGGCGTTGGTTAATGGCCGTGGCGTGGGGTTTCATCAATCAGATTCCTTGTTCACTGAGCCACAGGTTCAGGGCCGCCAGTTGCCACAGCTTCGAACCGCGCAACGGCGTCAGTTGGCCTTGCGGGTCAGTCAGCAGTTTGTCGAGCATGGCCGGGTTGAACAGGCCGCGATCCTGGCTCGGATCAAGCAGCAGTTCGCGCACCCAGTTCAGCGTGTCACCCTGCAAATGCTTGAGGCCAGGCACCGGGAAGTAGCCCTTCTTGCGGTCGATCACTTCACTCGGAATGACCCGTCGTGCGGCTTCTTTCAGCACTTGCTTGCCGCCATCAGGCAGCTTGAATTTGCCGGGAACCCGCGCCGACAGTTCGACCAGTCGATAGTCGAGAAACGGTGTGCGCGCCTCCAGCCCCCAGGCCATGGTCATGTTGTCGACGCGTTTGACCGGGTCGTCCACCAGCATCACCGTGCTGTCCAGACGCAGGGCCTTGTCCACCGCCTCATCAGCGCCGGGTTGGGAGAAATGTTCCTTCACGAAGTCACCGGCGGCGTCATTGGCGGTCAGCCATTTCGGTTGCACAGTGGCGGCGTAGTCGTCGTAGCTGCGGTCGAAAAATGCCTCGCGATACGCCGCGTAAGGATCGGCCGCGCCGTCCACTTGCGGGTACCAGTGATAACCGGCGAACAGTTCGTCAGCGCCCTGGCCGCTCTGCACCACTTTGCAGTGCTTGGCCACTTCGCGCGACAGCAGATAGAACGCGATGCAGTCGTGGCTGACCATCGGCTCGCTCATCGCACGGAACGCGGCGGGCAATTGTTCGATGATCTCTTTCTCGTCGATGCGCAGTTGGTGATGTTGGGTGCCGTAGTGCTTGGCGATCAGGTCGGAGTACTGGAACTCGTCGCCGCGCTCGCCACCGGCATCCTGGAAACCGATAGAAAAGGTCGACAGGTCTTCCACACCGACTTCACGCAACAGGCCGACCAACATGCTCGAATCGACGCCGCCGGACAGCAATACACCGACATCCACGGCCGCGCGTTGACGGATCGCCACGGCTTCGCGAGTGCTGTCGAGGACGCGGTCGACCCAGTCTTCGAGGGTCAGATTTTTTTCGTCATCGTGGGGGCCGTACGGCAAGGTCCACCAGGTTTTCTGCTCGGTGGTGCCATCGGCGTCAACGCGCATCCAGGTCGCTGGCGGCAGTTTTTCGATGCCGGCCAGCAGCGTGCGCGGTGCAGGCACTACCGCGTGGAAATTCAGATAGTGATTGAGCGCCACCGGGTCGAGGATCGGGTTGATGTCGCCGCCCTTGAGCAATGCCGGCAGGGCCGAAGCAAAGCGCAAGCGCTGGCCGGTGCGCGACAGGTACAACGGCTTCACGCCGAGACGGTCACGGGCGATGAACAGACGCTTGGCGTCGCGCTCCCAGATGGCGAAGGCGAACATGCCGTTGAGTTTTGGCAGCAGTGCTTCGCCCCAGGCGTGATAGCCCTTGAGCAGCACTTCGGTGTCGCCACCGGAATAGAAGGCGTAGCCCAGCGTTTCGAGTTCGGCACGCAGTTCCGGAAAATTGTAGATCGCGCCGTTGAAGGCCAGTGACAGGCCCAACTGGCTGTCGATCATCGGCTGCGCCGAGCCGTCCGACAGGTCCATGATTTTCAAACGGCGATGGCCCAGAGCAATCGGCCCTTGGGCATGGAAACCCCACGCGTCAGGCCCGCGAGGTGCCAGGTGATGGGTGATGCGTTCTACCGCTGCAAGGTCTGCAGGTTGTTGATCAAAACGTAACTCGCCAGCTAATCCGCACATAAAGTCCTTACCGGTTTTTCCGTTGGGGAGAGGGGTCAAGCCGTACCTCGCAAAGGGCGGGTACTCAGAAACTGACCTGCTGCGGTAAGTGGAGTTTTAGAACGATAAGTTATAAGCGGGCTTGTCTGACCGGCGGACCATTAGCAGATTCAACGCTTATCCGTGCGGTATATAGATAGGGCAAACATTGCATTTTCTGCTCTGAACAGCGGAAAACCGTGCAGTTATTCGTATTTTTAATCAAAGCGCAGTATCGATAGGGTAAAGGCTCGAACCAGCAATAAAGGAATATTGCCGATGCCGACTGAAGAGAAAAAAGTACCCTCCGCGCCATTGACGCAGACACAGATGCTGGCTGCTTTTTTGCAGGCCACCGGCGATCTCGACACCGCCGAGGCCTTGCAAAAAAGCCTGCCGCCATGGCTGCTGAAAACGTCACCGGCCACGCTGGGAGCCGTCGACAAGACGGCTCGTGATCTCGACGCAATCAGAGAGAAAGTAGACGTCGAACTGAAGCGCTTGCAACCGATGAAAGCTTTCTGCATCAACGCTCTGAATACTGCGCTGAGCGAGAAGTGGCAGAACGTGGAGTTCGACGTCGAGCATGACCATCTGGAACTGCCCGGTGCCGATTGTGATTGTGCACCGGCCCCGGAAACGGCGGGAGTACAAAACCTGATCGCGACCACCCAGGCGGTCAACGCCACGACGCAGGCGGGCAGTGCCGCCGTTCAGACCGCGGCCGCCAAGGTCCCGACCGTTGAGACGGCTTCGGTTTCGCCAGCGCCGGGTGCGCCTTCTGCCCAAGCCAAACCGGCCCAAGTCAGCATTCCCCCGGCGACACAGTCACTGCTGGAAGCGGCGATGCAAAATTTCACCGCCGATGAAGAGACGGCGGACGGCTTTCCGGCTGGCAGCGTCGTCAGCGTCGACAGCGCGCCGCAAGGCATCGACGGGCTGACACCGCAGGCTTTCGCCAAAGTGTGTCGCACGCTGGATCTGGGCAAGCGCTACCAGGCACACTTCGAACAGGTTTTCGGGCTGCGCGACAAGGACGGCAACGCCGTTGTCGGTAGTCGTGTGAGCAAAGACATTGGCACCCTGAAGAAGCTGCAACTGCAATTGGATGTGAGCCTCGCTCTGGCGAAAAAACATATCACGCCAGCGGGTGGCGAGACTTTGCAGCGGCTGATCGACGCGAATGGTGTGGTCAGCGCGCAAACCCTGCATTACCGCAATCAGCCGTTGATCATGCAGGGTATCGAAATTCGAGACAGTTGCATCTGGGGCGTGGTGGTGTTTTCGCTGCGCTCGATCGAAACCCACCCCAACGAGTGGTGCCTGGTTTACATGCCTGGCGAGCCTGATCGACCGGTTTACGATTACCCCAGCTTCGCCTCGTTCAAGGAATACCTGACGCTGAAACTGAGTGTGAGACGCTACAAGGATTATTTCGCCAACAGCCTCGACGAAGACAACAAGGTCGACTTCTTCAAGGCGTACGCCGGCAAGCGCGATCTGGGCATCATCAAAGCGCTGCCGATCACCGTTTCGCTGGTTGATTTCATGGTGCAAAGCCATCTCGGCAAGCTGCAGATCGATGCGCGCAAGCTCGTCGTACCGACTACGGACGTGGATGAGGAGGCACGCAAAAAGCGACTGCTCAATTACCTCGAAGTCAGTGTGACTGTCGCTTCTCTGGCTGGGTTTTTTATCCCGGTACTCGGCCAGTTGATGATGGGCGTCGCTGTGGGGCAACTGCTGGGCGAAGTTTTTGAAGGCGTCGAGGACTGGGGACAGGGTGATCGACAGGAGGCTTTGGCGCACTTGCTCAGCGTGGCCGAGAACATTGTGCTGATGGGCGCCACGGCGGGCGGGCAGAAAATCATCGGGTCGCTGGTGAAAAAAACCGTGCGCGCGCACCCGGAGTTTTTTGCCGGGTTTGCGGCGATTCTCGATCCCGCCGGCAAGGCACGCTTGTGGCGCCCGCAACTGGCCGCCTATGCGCAATCAATGCCGCAGACTGCAACTGCGCTCATTGACGCCAAAGGCCTCTTTCACTTACGGGGCAAGACCTTTGGACGAATCGGCGATTTGCTGTACGCCGGTCAGCACTCCGCCGAATCGAAGACCTGGCGCCTTGAACATCCGACGCGCAAGACGGCCTTCGCGCCTGAGCTGCAGGAAGGGATTGAAGGAGGCTGGCGCCATCCGGCCGAAGAGGCCAGCCAATGGGCCGGTCCCGGCTACACGCTCAAACG
The DNA here is from genome assembly GCF_900187585.1 of Pseudomonas sp. Irchel 3E19. Lineage (NCBI taxonomy): Bacteria > Pseudomonadati > Pseudomonadota > Gammaproteobacteria > Pseudomonadales > Pseudomonadaceae > Pseudomonas > Pseudomonas sp. Irchel 3E19. The sequence continues at coordinate 103,067 of NZ_FYDT01000017.1, read as the reverse complement.
TATTGATCCAACGCTGGCCAGCGTTGAGGACCTTCGTCTGGATATGATGCGCCGGCTCACGCAAACCCCCTATGACGAACTGCATCGTACGTTCGAGGAAAATTTGTCGCTGCCGCCGCGGTTACGCGACACCATCGAGCGTTTCAGTCTTGAACGCCGGGTGCGCGATTTTATCGCCGACATGCAGGCGGGAAATGCTCGAAGCACCCGCTATACCCAAGAGCAGCTGTATACCTTGCCCAAGCTCAAGCAATGGCCGACTGACCGCTACATCAAGGTCATCGACGACAACGAGCAGGTCATTGCAACCTACCCTGAAGTGCAGGCGCAGGACGATGCGCTCAGTGTCGTCGTCACTGAAGATCAGTTAAGCAGCGGCGAGTTGCTCAAGACTGTCGTCAAAGGGCTGTCGCAGAAGGAAGTGGCGGCTTTGCTAGGCGCAAACGTCGCCCGGGGCGAGCAGAGCATACAGTTGGCAAAAAAACTCGGCGCCGCCGTCAAAACCGATCAGCGGCCGTTGTTCGAGCAGCTCTATCAAACCTACGACCAAAGCGACGTCGACGAAGTCCTGAAACTGCGCAAGCTGTATCCCGATCTCCCCGTACGCTATGCGCAGGCATTGATTGACCGGGCGTCGAGCGTTCAGCGGACGTTGCTGCGAGACACCGGGCGGGTATCGATGGCACTTGCGCAATCGGTTCGCCCGGCCAGCCACAACATTCGCCTGGATCGAGCGCTGGCCGGTTTTTATCTGCCGGATATCGCCAATGGCGATACCGAGAAACTGGCGATCCAGATGCTGCCCCGCCTGGCTGGCTGGAGCTCCGATGTGCGATTGGAGCTGCATGAAGGCACGCTCAACGGAACGCTGTTGGAGGCGATCGGCGCAACATCGGCAACGCCACTCAATACCTGCAAACTAGTGAAATCCCCAAGCGGTTACGAAGCATTCGACGGTAACGGGCTCTCGTCGGGATTGGCGCCAGCGGGGCCGGACAGCTTGTACGAGGCGATTCTCAAGGCGCTCCCGCCCAGCAAACGCACTGCTGCCGGTTTTCCCGACCCGACGCCAAGTGACGGTGCGAGATTGCGCAAGCGATTACTGGAGACGGCGTTGGGCGAGCGTGAGCAAGGTGCGCGGATGGTGGCCGGTGGTGAGTTCGAGCCGGTGATCGCAGAGCCGAACTGTGTTCAGGCTGACCCACCCTTATTTTCTTCTCGCCATGGCCGGACCTTGCTGCGCAAGGTGCGCAAATTGTTTCCTTTATTTACCGAAGCGCAAGCCGAGGCGTTTCTCGACAACCTTGGTGACGACCCCGTGACACGTGCCAAGCGGGTCAAACAGTTGCGCCTCGATCTGCAGAGCTTGCGCGAAACATTGGGCACCTGGAGCGAACAAAAGGACGAAACAGCGGATGCGGCGCAAGTCCGCGAACAGTTCAAAAGCCGGCAGGAGACAGCTTTTCGGATTGAGGACTGTTTCCGCCGCCGAATTCTGTTGCCTGATGCTCAGGGCAGACCTGTTTGCGGCCTCAAGCTTGACGGCATGCGCGTCGGCAGTCTGCCGTCGCTGCCCGCCGAGGTCAGCTTCGAACATGTCCGAGAGCTGTCGCTGAAGAACATGCAGTTGGGCGATGACATTGGCGGGTTTTTAAAATTTTTCAAACAAGTCGAGACGCTGCAACTGGACGCCAATCAACTCACAGCGCTGCCCCAGGCCTTGTCGCTTATGCCCGAACTCAAATGGCTGAGCCTGGCCGACAACAGCATCAAACTCACCGAACAATCACTTGCGCAGCTGGCCGGCCTGCGCACGCTGTACAGCTTGAATCTCAGCGGAAATCGCCTGGGAGCCACGCCCGATGTCGGCAAGATGTTTGATCTGCGCTACCTGTCTCTGCGTAATACTCATGCCACGGAGCTGCCCAAAGGGCTTTCGCGCTTGCCCAATCTTGACCGCGTGGATCTGCGCAACAATGCCATCAAGCAATTGCCGGCCTGGTTGTTCGACACGCCCAGACAGTTCAGCGAGACGATCAACCTGCGCCATAACGAGCTGTCACAGGCCAGCAGTGATTTATTGACGGCATACCGTGACCGCACGGGTATCGGTATGGGCTACCTGGAAGACGATCTGGCGCGCCTGGATGAACAACAGGCACGCTCGCTCTGGTTCAAGGAGATCGCCGGCACCCAGTGGGCCCGTCGCGAACCGATCTGGACGGCGTTCAAGGATGAGCCGGCCGCCGAAGGGTTGTTCCATTTGCTGGCCGAGTTGGGCAGTACCGCTGACAGTGCCAGGGTCAACGAGGACATGACCCGTCGCGTCTGGGACGTGCTGGAAGCGGCTGAGTCCAATGCCACGTTGCGAGAACAGGTGCTGGACCTGGCCGCCAATCCGATCAACTGTACCGATTCGGCAGCGTTGAACTTCAGCCATCTGGAAGTCGCCGTCGAGGTCGATAAAGTGACCCGCGACGGCAGGGCATCGACGGCTGCATTGCTCAAATTGGGCCGCGGTTTGTTCAGGCTCGAAAAACTGGAACAGATCGCTCAGGAGCATGTGAAGCAAAATGCGAGTGTCGATCCGCTGGAGGTCAGTCTGGCTTACCGCACCGGGCTGGCAGAACATTATGAGTTGCCGGGCCAACCGCGACACATGCGCTTCGCGGCACTGAGCGGCGTGAAGGCGACGGATCTGGAATCGGCCAAAAGCCAGGTAGACGCTGCTGAAATGTCCGCCAAGTGGAAAGATTTCATCGTGCGTCAGCCCTTCTGGTGCGATCACCTGAAACGCAACGATCCCTCGAAGTTTTCCGCCATTGATGAAATCCATGCACCCAAAATACAAGCGCTGTTCGACAAGGCCGATACGCTGACAAGTGCCGAATACCGCAAGCAAATGGATGGATTAATGATGCACAAAGAGCAGGCTGAGAACGAGGTGTTCAGAAGCCTGACCACCGAAGCATTGCGTGTGGGGGATGTCGGGATCTGCGCGATTCCAAACTGATATGTCACCGGTGTCGGCGAGCGGATTTACTTGCCCCTGATCAACCGCCGCAAGGCAAAACGATTGGGGTGACACGCCTCAGCCACACTGCGCGGTAACGGCAGCGGTTCGTTGTCCAGCCAGGCGGCGAGCAGCTCGCCGGACAGCGGCGCAGTGATCAGCCCCCGTGAGCCATGGCCGCTGTTGACGTACATACCGTCGAGCCATGGGCAAGCGATGTCCGGCACCTGTCGGGCATCCTTGGCCAGTGCGGCATACGCCTGAGTGAAGGCTTCGCGGTCGGCCAGCGGGCCGACGATCGGCAGATAGTCCGGGCTGGTGCAGCGAAAAGCCGCACGGCCCTGAAGGTCTTCGACAGCCTGTTCGCTGATGTTCAGACGCGCGACCAGATCGCTGGAGATCTCTTCGAGCATTGCCAGATTGCCTTGGTGTTCGGCGCTGGTCGGGGTCAGGTCGTCGCTGTTGAAATCGAAGCTGGCGCCCAGCGTGTGCTCGCCCAGCCGTGCGGGTGCGACATACCCCTCGGCGCAGACCACCGTGGCCAATGCCTGACTTTGCGCGGTCTGGGCGAGGCGGGTGATCTGCCCGCGAATGCGCTTGAGTGGCAGCTCGGCGCTTTGCGCAAAGCGCTTGATCTCCGCAGCACCGGCCAGCACCACGACGGCGGCGCTGGCGAGCAAACGGTCGCCGTCGAAAGCCTGCCATTGGCCATCGACCTTGCGCAGCTCCAGCACGTCATGATGGCTGAGCAGCTCGATATTCGGCTGCGCGGCGTGTGCCTGGCACAGCGCCGGCGGGTGCACCCAGCCGCCCTCGGGATAGTACAGGCCACCATGGGCCAGGCCCACGCCGGCACGGGCCTGCGCTTGGGGTTGATCGAGCCACTGCAACAGGTCGTGCGGGAATGCCTCGGCCAACTGCGCGTGACGCTCGGCTTCTTTGCTGTTGAACGCCAGTTGCAGCACGCCGCAATCGTCCCAGTCGGTACCGCGCTGCAGGCTCTCGAGCAGGCGGCGGGTGTAACCAAAGCCGCTGACGATCAGTTGCGACAACGCCGTACCGTGAGCAGACAGTTTCAGGTACAACACGCCCTGCGGGTTGCCCGAGGCCTCTTGCGCCACGGCATCGTGGCGTTCGAGCAAACTCACTTGCCAGCCGCGCGCCGCGAGGCTCGCCGCGGTGGCACAACCGGCCAGACCGGCGCCGATCACCAAGGCCCGACGTTCACCGCTCAGCGGCGCTGGGCGCGCGAACCAGGGTTTCTCGGCGGCGGGTGGCGGCACTTCCTGGGGCCAGCCAAGGAACTCGCCACGCAGGATTTCCCATTTGTGGCCGATGCCTGGCGTGCGCTTCATCTTGAACCCGGCGGCGTTGAGCAGGCGCCGCACCCAACCGGTGCTGGTGAAGGTGCTGATGGTCGAGCCGGGCGCCGCCAGTCGGGCCAGTTCGACGAACAGTTCGGCGGTCCACATGTCGGGGTTTTTCGCCGGGGCAAAGCCGTCGAGAAACCACGCATCGATCTGCGCATCAAGCTGCGGCAGTTGCTCCAGGGCATCGCCGATCAGCAGCGTCAACGTCACACGACCATTGGCCAGGGTGATGCGCTGAAAGCCCTGATGAATCGCCACGTAGTGCTTGAGCAACTGATCGGCCAGCGGTTTGAGTTCTGGCCACAACGCCAACGCGCGTTGCAGGTCGGCCGGGCTTAACGGGTACTTTTCGACACTGACAAAATGCAGGCGCGCACCTGCCACCGCGTGTTGTTCGAACAGTTGCCAGGCGCAGAGAAAATTCAGCCCGGTGCCGAACCCGGTCTCACCGATGACCAACCGCCCACCCGCCGGCAACGCCGCGAAGCGCTCGGCCAGACGGTTTTGTTCAAGGAACACATAGCGGGTTTCATCCAGCCCCGACTGATCGGAAAAATACACGTCATCGAACACTCGCGAACGCGGGCGTCCCTGGTCATCCCAGTCGAGTTGGGCGTGGGGCAATACAGGTTTCATGGCAGGCTCGGCAACGACAAGGCGGCCATTCTAGCTGATCGCGCAGGTGCTGCTTGATCCATGGCAAGGCTTGCTCGCGATGTCTCAAGGACAATCCACCGCCCGCGGGAATTTCTGCGCCGCGCCTGTGCCCAATCCGCTAGTCTTGCTGAATTCTGGAAGGAGCCGTCCAATGTTTGAATCCGCTGAAATCGGTCACGCCATCGACAAAGACACCTACGAGGCCGCCGTTCCTGCGCTGCGTGAAGCACTGCTCGAAGCGCAGTTCGACTTGCAGCAGCAAAAGCGCTTTCCGGTGATCGTATTGATCAACGGCATCGAAGGTGCGGGCAAGGGCGAGACGGTCAAGTTGCTCAATGAGTGGATGGATCCGCGCCTGATCGAAGTGCGCACCTTCGACCAGCAGACCGATGAAGAGCTGGCGCGGCCACCGGCCTGGCGTTACTGGCGGATGCTCCCGGCGAAGGGACGGATGGGGGTGTTCTTCGGTAACTGGTACAGCCAGATGCTGCAAGGGCGGGTGCATGGATTGTTCAAGGATCCGCGCCTAGATCAGGCGATCAATGCTGCCGAGCGTCTGGAAAAGATGCTCTGCGATGAAGGCGCACTGATCTTCAAGTTCTGGTTCCACCTGTCCAAGAAACAGATGAAGGCCCGGCTCAAGTCTCTCGCGGATGACCCGCTGCACAGTTGGCGCATCAGCCCGCTGGACTGGCAGCAATCGCAAACCTACGACAAGTTCGTCAAATACGGTGAGCGCGTGCTGCGCCGTACCAGTCGTGACTACGCGCCGTGGCATGTCATTGAAGGCATGGACGCCAATTACCGCAGCCTGGCGGTCGGCAAGATTCTGCTTGAGGGCCTGCAAAACGCCCTGAAGCGTCCGGATGTGCACACCGAAGAGGTCAACGCTGCGCCACTGGGCACGGCGGTCGATCAACTCAACCTGCTCGACAGCCTCGACCTGACCCAGCGCCTGGAAAAGAAAGATTACGAAGAACAACTGATCACCGAGCAGGCGCGGCTGTCCGGGCTGATGCGCGACAAGCGCATGCGTCGCCACGCGCTGGTTGCAGTGTTCGAAGGGAACGATGCGGCAGGCAAGGGCGGGGCGATTCGCCGGGTAGCGGCAGCCCTCGATCCGCGCCAGTACAGCATCGTGCCGATCGCCGCGCCGACCGAGGAGGAGCGGGCGCAGCCGTACTTGTGGCGTTTCTGGCGGCACCTGCCGGCGCGGGGCAAGTTCACCGTGTTTGACCGCTCCTGGTATGGCCGCGTGCTGGTGGAACGTATCGAAGGCTTTTGCAGCCCGGCCGACTGGCTGCGCGCGTACAGCGAAATCAATGACTTTGAAGAGCAGATCGCCGACGCCGGGGTGATCGTGGTCAAGTTCTGGCTGGCCATCGACAAGGACACGCAGATCGAGCGTTTCCAGGCGCGCGAAGAGATCCCCTTCAAGCGCTTCAAGATCACCGAAGACGACTGGCGCAACCGCGACAAGTGGGATGCCTATCGGACGGCGGTGGGCGACATGGTCGATCGCACCAGCACCGAAATCTCGCCGTGGACGCTGGTCGAAGCCAACGACAAACGCTGGGCCCGGGTCAAGGTGTTGCGCACCATCAACCGCGCGCTGGAAGAGGCGTTCGAGAAGTCGGACAAGAAGGCCAAAAAGCACAAGGACTGAGCCGATGGGCACGCATACGCGGGGTGAATGATTGTCGCGGTCGGTCATTTGGTGGGCTTATGCTCGAACCACTCTCAACCGACAACAACAACGAGGTATGCCATGCGTGAAGTGGTGATCGTCGACAGCGTCCGGACCGGCCTGGCCAAATCCTTTCGCGGCAAGTTCAACCAGACCCGCCCCGACGACATGGCGGCGCATTGCGTCAATGCGCTGCTGTCGCGCAATGACATCGACCCGGCCAGCGTCGAGGATTGCATCGTCGGTGCCGGCTCCAACGAGGGCGCGCAGGGCTACAACATTGGCCGTAACGTCGCAGTGCTTTCGCCACTGGGCACTGGCGTTGCAGGGATGACCCTCAACCGCTTCTGTTCCTCGGGCTTGCAGGCCATTGCGATTGCCGCTAACCAGATCGCCTCGGGGTGCAGCGACATCATCGTCGCCGGCGGCGTCGAGTCGATCAGTCTGACCCTGAAAAGCGTCAACACCGATCACCTGATCAACCCGCTGCTCAAGCAGCAGACCCCGGGTATCTATTACACGATGGGCCAGACCGCTGAAGTGGTCGCGCGACGTTATGGCGTCAGCCGTGAAGCGCAGGATCGTTATTCCCTGCAAAGTCAGTTGCGCACCGCCCAGGCGCAGGCCGCCGGGTTGTTTGATGACGAAATCGTGCCGATGGCGGTGAAGTACCGGGTCGAGGACAAAAACAGCGGCGAAGTGCAGATCCTCGACGGCATCGTCGAGCGCGACGACTGCAACCGTCCTGACACCACTTACGAAAGCCTCGCCGGATTGAAACCGGTGTTTGCCGACGACGGTTCGGTAACGGCGGGCAACTCGTCGCAACTGTCCGACGGTGCGTCGATGACGCTGGTCATGAGCCTGGAAAAAGCCCTGCAACTGGGGCTCAAGCCGAAAGCGTTTTTCCGTGGTTTCACCGTCGCCGGTTGCGCGCCGGACGAAATGGGCATCGGCCCGGTGTTCTCGGTGCCGAAACTGCTCAAGGCCAAGGGCCTGCAAGTGGCGGATATTGATTTGTGGGAACTCAACGAGGCGTTCGCTTCGCAGTGCCTGTACGCCCGGGATCGGCTAGAGATCGATAATGACAAATACAACGTCAATGGCGGGTCGATTTCCATTGGCCACCCGTTCGGCATGACCGGATCGCGGCAGGTCGGGCATCTGGTGAGGGAGTTGCAGCGGCGCAATCTGCGTTACGGCATCGTCACCATGTGCGTGGGCGGCGGGATGGGGGCGACGGGGTTGTTTGAGGCGGTACGCTAGGCTCCAAAGAGTTTGTTGTTCGTTCTAGCGCTTTCGCGAGCAGGCTCGCTCCCACATTTGGAATGCATTTCAACTGTGGGAGCGAGCCTGCTCGCGAAGGAAGCACCGCGGTTTATCTGTTGGAATCCATAACCTGCATCCGCGCGATATAAGCCTTTATCTCCTGCTCGGCTTTCTCATGACTGTCAAACGGCCCTTCAAGGGTATTTTCCCGAGTGCTGAAAAACAGTTCGCCATTGACCCGGCACACCCGGTCGCTGCGAAAGTGCGTGGCGGGGGCGGGATCCTGGCGGCGCATGCCTAACATGGTCGGTCTCCTTTTTGTGATGCGCTGAAACGGATCCAATGAGCTTATGCCTGAAGCACTTGGGATGCCTGCCCAGCCGATCAACGGCGCATCGTCAATTTAATGCTGCGACCTGCACAGTTTCATTCACGGCGTGTCCCGAACTGTCCCTGTGTCGCGTCCTGCACTGCGCCTAGAATGATCGCTCTTGTCAGCAGGCTTCGGGGTTCGCATGCATATTTCATCGGGTCGCTGGGTGTACGGCTTGTTCCTGGCGCTGCTGACGGCGTTTCTGTGGGGCATCCTGCCGATCAAACTCAAACAGGTGTTGCTGGTGATGGACCCGGTCACGGTGACCTGGTTTCGCCTGCTGGTGTCCGGCGGTTGCCTGTTCATTTATCTGGCGTCGACCAAACGCCTGCCGAGCCGCAAAGTGCTCGGCCCCAAGGGTGGCTGGCTGGTGCTGATGGCGGTGCTCGGGCTGGTGGGGAACTACGTGCTGTATCTGATGGGGCTCAACCTGTTGAGCCCCGGCACCGCGCAACTGGTGGTGCAGATGGGGCCGATCATGTTGCTGATCGCCAGCCTGTTCGTATTCAAGGAGCGTTTCAGCATCGGCCAGGGCATGGGGCTGGCGGTGCTGTTGATCGGTTTTGTGTTGTTCTTCAATCAGCGGCTGGCGGAGTTGCTGACCTCGCTCTCGGATTACACCGCCGGCGTGCTGCTGGTGTTGTTGGCATCGACGGTCTGGACGTTTTACGCGCTTGGGCAGAAGCAATTGCTGACGGTGTGGAATTCGTTGCAGGTGATGATGGTGATTTATCTGTTCTGCGCGTTGTTGCTGACGCCGTGGGTGCATCCGCTTGAAGCGTTGCAGTTGAGTCCGCTGCAGGGCTGGCTGCTGTTGGCGTGCTGCATGAACACCCTGATCGCTTACGGTGCGTTCGCCGAGGCGCTGGCGCACTGGGAGGCATCGCGGGTCAGTGCGACGCTGGCGATTACGCCGCTGGTGACGTTTGGCGCGGTGGCGATTGCCGCCGGAGTCTGGCCGGAGTATGTGCATGCCGAGCAGATCAATGGCCTGGGTTATGGCGGGGCGGTGCTGGTGGTGCTGGGGTCGGCGCTGGTGGCGTTGGGGCCGTCGTTGATTGCCGGGTTGAAGGCGCGGCGCATGCGTATGGCAGCAGGTTAACCGCGTCATCGTTCTTCGCGAGCAAGCCCGCTCCCACATTTGACCGCAATCCCATGAGAGGAATGCATTCGAATGTGGGAGCGGGCTTGCTCGCGAAGACTGACTTTCAGTCGCTACAAACCTCAGCCCTTGGCGCCAGCCTCGATCATGTTCTCCGGCCGCACCCACGCATCAAACTGTTCATCGGTCAGATACCCCAGCTGCAGCGCCGCTTCTCGCAAGGTCAGGCCTTCGCTGTAAGCCTTCTTGGCGATTTCCGCCGATTTGTCGTAACCGATGTGCGGGTTCAGCGCGGTCACCAGCATCAGCCCGCGTTCCAGATGTTTGGCCATGACTTCGGCGTCTGGCTCAAGACCGGCAATGCAATGCTGCTGGAAGTTGCTGCAGCCATCGCCGAGCAGGCGGATCGATTGCAGCAGGTTGTGGATGATCACCGGTTTATAGACGTTCAACTGCAAGTGACCCTGGCTCGCGGCAATGCCGATTGCCACGTCGTTGCCCAGCACCTGGCAGGCGAGCATCGACAGCGCTTCGCACTGGGTCGGGTTGACCTTGCCGGGCATGATCGAGCTGCCTGGTTCGTTGGCTGGCAGCCTTACTTCGGCAAAACCCGCACGCGGGCCAGAACCCAGCAGACGCAGGTCGTTGGCGATTTTCATCAATGCCACGGCGAGGGTCTTCAGGGCGCCGGACAGACTGGTCAGCGGCTCATGCCCGGCCAGCGCGGCGAACTTGTTTGGCGCGGTGACAAACGGCAGGCCGGACAACGCCGCCAGTTCCGCCGCAATCGCCTCACCGAAGCCATGCGGTGAATTCAGTCCGGTACCGACCGCAGTGCCGCCCTGCGCCAGTTCACACACCGCCGGCAGTGCAGCACGGATCGCTCGCTCGGCGTAATCCAGCTGCGCGATGAAGCCGGACAGCTCCTGACCGAAGGTGATCGGGGTGGCGTCCATCATGTGCGTGCGCCCGGTTTTCACCAGTTTCATGTGCCGCGCGGCGAGTTCGGCCAGGCCGCCGGACAGCTCGGCAATCGCCGGCAGCAGTTGTTCCTGCACGGCTTTGACCGTGGCGATGCTCATGGCGGTGGGGAAGCAGTCGTTGGAGCTCTGCGAGCGGTTGACATGATCGTTCGGGTGCACCGGCGTTTTGCCGCCGCGCGGGCTGCCGGCCAGTTCGTTGGCGCGACCGGCGATCACTTCGTTGACGTTCATGTTGCTCTGGGTGCCGCTGCCGGTCTGCCAGACCACCAGTGGGAACTGGTCATCGTGCTGGCCGTCGAGCACTTCGTCGGCAGCTTGTTCGATCAGGCGGGCGATGTCGGCGGGCAGGTCGCCATTGCGGTCGTTGACCCGGGCGGCGGCTTTCTTGATCAGGGCCAGGGCGTGCAGTACCGGCAGCGGCATGCGTTCCTGGCCAATGGCGAAGTTGATCAGCGAGCGTTGCGTCTGAGCACCCCAGTAGGCGTCGTCCGGGACTTCGATCTGGCCCAGGCTGTCGGTTTCGATACGGCTCATCGTGCACACTCCTGTTGGTCTGTTTGCGCTGGTTAGGCCAGGTCTGGCCCAGGTGGTTCCATCAATCCGATTGTTGACCGGTCAAACCCCGCCAATCAAGCGCGGCAAGGCTCGGGGGTTGAGCCATAGCGTTTGTTAGGCGCAGAATGGTCGCCCTTGGGGTTTTACCTCGTTAGCTAGAAAAGGAAACTCGATGACTCGTCTTCGTGCCATCTGTACCGCGGTTGCACTGGTTTGCGCCAGCGGCCAGGTGCTTGCCGATACCGCCAGCCACAATGCCAGTGCCGAAGCTTTCCTGACCCTGGCGCACGCTGACAAACTGGGCACTCCGGTGTACATGCAAGTGCAGCAAATGTTTGCTCAGCGTTTTGAGCAGACCAAAGCCCCGGAATCCAAGAAAGCCACGCTGGAAACCTACCAGGCCAAGGCCAACGCCGCCCTGGATCAGGCCATCGGCTGGAACAAGCTCAAGCCCGACATGGTCAAGCTCTACACCAGCAACTTCAGCGAATCGGAGCTCAAAGACCTGGTCGCTTTCTACAAGTCGCCACTGGGCAAGAAAGTCCTGGAAAAAATGCCGCAGCTGACTCAGCAATCGGCTCAGATGACCCAGGCCAAACTGGAAAGCGCGGTACCGGTAGTCAACAAGCTGCTGGAAGACATGACCAACGAGCTGGCCCCGAAAGGCGCTGCTCCGGCCAAGAAAAAGCCGTAAGCGGAGTTCGTGATGACCATGCAACAACGCATTGAATCGACGCTGGCGCTGCTTCAGCCCGAACACCTGCAAGTGCTGGATGAAAGCCACATGCACAGTCGCGGGTTACAGACCCACTACAAGGCTGTGGTGGTCAGCGCGCAGTTCGACGGCCTGAACCGGGTCAAGCGCCACCAGAAAGTCTACGGCACGCTCGGCGACCTGATGGGCGAGTTCCATGCGTTGGCGCTGCACACCTACACCCCGCAGGAATGGGCAGAGATCGGCGCCGCTCCGGCGTCGCCGACCTGTGCTGGCGGTAGCAAACATTAAGATCAAAAGATCGCAGCCTGCGGCAGCTCCTACAGGTGGCTGCCGCAGAGGGTGATGTTTTTTGCTAGAATCCGCAACGCGCCGCTTACCCGGCGCGTTTTTTTTCGTATCCGGTTCACCCTTTGCGAGGGTAGCCACCTGGAGAAATACCCATGACACAACCGATTGTCGTGGCGGCACTGTATAAGTTCGTCACCCTCGAAGATTACGTCAACCTGCGCGAGCCGCTGCTGCAAGCGATGGTCGACAACGGCATCAAAGGCACCCTGCTGATCGCCGAAGAAGGCATCAACGGCACGGTTTCCGGCACGCGCGAAGGCATCGATGGCCTGCTCGCCTGGCTCAAGAACGATCCGCGCATGATCGACATCGATCACAAAGAGTCGTACTGCGACGAGCAGCCGTTTTACCGCACCAAAGTCAAACTCAAGAAAGAGATCGTCACCCTCGGTGTCGAAGGCGTCGACCCGAACAAAAAGGTCGGCACCTACGTTGATCCGCAAGACTGGAACGCGTTGATCAGCGACCCTGAAGTGCTGTTGATCGACACGCGCAACGATTACGAAGTGTCGATCGGCACCTTCGAAGGCGCTATCGATCCGAAAACCACCAGTTTTCGCGAATTTCCCGACTACATCAAAGAACACTTCGACCCGGCCGTGCACAAGAAGGTCGCGATGTTTTGCACCGGCGGCATCCGCTGCGAGAAGGCCTCGAGCTACATGCTGGGCGAGGGTTTCGAAGAGGTTTACCACCTCAAGGGCGGCATTCTGAAATACCTCGAAGAGGTGCCGCAGGAAGAAACCAAGTGGCAGGGTGACTGCTTTGTGTTCGACAACCGTGTGACTGTGCGTCACGACCTCAGCGAAGGCGACTACGATCAATGTCATGCCTGCCGCACACCGGTCAGCGTTGAAGATCGCACCTCCGAGCATTACGTGGCTGGCGTCAGTTGCCCGCACTGCTGGGACACGCTGAGCGAGAAAACCCGCCGCAGCGCCATCGATCGGCAGAAGCAGATCGAACTGGCCAAGGCGCGCAATCAGCCGCATCCGATCGGCTACAACTACAAGCAAGCATCCTCCGAGGCTTAACCATGTCTGCGCGCCTGCTCTATGTGATGGATCCGATGTGTTCCTGGTGCTGGGGGTTTGCTCCGGTGGCCAAGGCACTGGTTGAGCAGGCGCAAGCAGCCGGGGTCGAGCTGCATCTGGTGGTCGGCGGCTTGCGCACCGGCAGCGGCGCTTCGCTGGAGCCGACCACTCGACGTTACATTCTCGAACACTGGCAAGCGGTCACCGAGGCCACAGGCCAAGCGTTCAAGTTTGAGGGGGCGTTGCCTGACGGTTTCGTCTATGACACCGAGCCTGCCTGCCGCGCGATCGTCACCGCACGCAGCCTGGCGCCGGATTGCGCGTGGAAACTGGTCGGGCTGATCCAGCAGGCGTTTTACGCTGAAGGTCGCGATGTCACCCAGGCCAGCGTGTTGGTCGAGCTGGCAGAACAGGCGGGTGTACCGCGCATCGAATTTGCCGCGTTGTTCGATCATGCTGATCAACACAAAGCCACTCAGGCCGATTTCAGCTGGGTGCAGGACCTCGGCATCGCCGGTTTCCCGACCTTGCTCGCCGAACGCAATGGCCAACTTGCGCTCTTGACCAACGGCTATCAGCCGCTCAGCGAACTGTCGCCATTGCTCGGCCGATGGCTGGAGCGCGCGGCCTGTGTCTGACCCGGCCGATGACACGCCAGCCGTCAAGCGCGTCGACCGGCTGAGCTGGGCAGAAGTCCGGCGTCTGGCACTGCATCACAAAAAATCCCTGTGGATCGCCAACGGCGTGGCCGTGCTGGCGACGCTTTGCAGTGTGCCGATTCCGTTGTTGCTGCCATTGCTGGTGGACGAAGTCCTGCTCGGCCATGGCGATGCGGCGCTGAAAATCATGAACCATGTGTTGCCGACGATGTGGCAGCAAGCAGCGGGTTATATAGGCCTGATGCTGGTGGTGACGTTGACCCTGCGTTGCAGTTCATTGTGTTTTGGAGTGTTGCAGTCGCGGCTGTTTGCGCGGCTGGCCAAGGACATCGTCTATCGCATTCGGGTGCGCCTGATCGAGCGCCTGAAACGGATTTCCCTCGCTGAATACGAAAGTCTGGGCAGCGGCACGGTCACCACGCATCTGGTCACGGATCTGGACACCCTCGACAAATTCGTCGGTGAAACCCTCAGCCGGTTTCTGGTGGCGATGCTGACACTGGTCGGCACCGCGAGCATCCTGATGTGGATGCACTGGAAACTGGCGCTGCTGATCCTGTTGTTCAATCCGCTGGTGATCTACGCCACGGTGCAGTTGGGCAAACGCGTCAAACACCTGAAGAGGCTGGAGAACGACAGCACGGCGCGCTTCACTCAGGCATTGAGCGAAACGCTCGATTCGATTCAGGAAGTGCGCGCGGGCAACCGTCAGGGTTATTTCCTCGGCAGGCTCGGTTTGCGCGCGCAGGAAGTGCGTAACTACGCGGTCAATTCGCAGTGGAAAACCGACGCCTCCAATCGCGCCAGTGGCTTGCTTTTTCAGTTCGGCATCGACATCTTCCGCGCGGCGGCAATGCTCACCGTGCTGTTCTCCGACCTGTCGATCGGCCAGATGCTCGCGGTGTTCAGTTACCTGTGGTTCATGATCGGCCCGGTGGAACAATTGCTCAATCTGCAATACGCCTACTACGCGGCGGGGGGCGCATTGGCGCGGATCAACGAATTGCTGGCGCGGGCCGATGAGCCGCAGTATCCGGGCGGTGTCGATCCGTTCAAGGGCCGCGAAACCGTGGGCATCGAGGTGCAAGGCCTGTGCTTCGGTTATGGCGATGAACTGGTGCTGGATCAACTGAAGCTGTCCATTGCTCCCGGCGAAAAAGTTGCCATCGTCGGTGCCAGTGGCGGCGGCAAAAGTACCTTGGTGCAATTGCTGCTGGGCCTGTATACGCCGTTGGCCGGGACCATCCGCTTCGGTGGTTCGACCCAAGAGGAAATCGGCCTGGAGACGATCCGCGAGAACGTTGCCGTGGTGCTGCAGCATCCCGCGCTGTTCAACGACACCGTGCGCGCCAACCTGACCATGGGCCGCACCCGCAGTGACGAAGCTTGTTGGCAGGCACTGGAAATCGCCCAGCTCGACGCCACCATCCGTGCGTTGCCGCAAGGCCTGGACAGCATCGTCGGGCGTTCCGGCGTGCGTCTGTCTGGCGGCCAGCGCCAACGGCTGGCAATTGCGCGGATGATCCTCGCCGAACCGAAAGTGGTGATCCTCGATGAAGCCACCTCGGCCCTCGATGCCGCCACTGAATACAACCTGCATCAAGCGATGGCGCGGTTCTTGAGTGGCCGTACCACGCTGATCATTGCTCACCGTTTGTCAGCGGTGAAGCAGGCGGACCGGGTGCTGGTATTCGATGGCGGGCAAGTGGCCGAGGATGGCGATCACCAGCAACTGATTGCCGATGGCGGCTTGTACGCCAAGCTTTATGGGCATTTGCAGCGGATGTAAGTCATCCCCACAACACCTTCAACCCATCCACTGCTCCGTCATAAGCAAATTCTTTGAGAACTACCGCGCAGCTGTTGCACGGCGACAGGGTAGTGGCCACGTCAATCGACTTGATCATTTTGTTGTCCGGGTACTTTTGCCGGAGCACGCTGATCAGCTTGGCTTCGCTGTCCAGTGAAGTCGGTCGGCTGGTGAGTTTCGCGGTATAGGCATTGACGTCCTTTATCGTATGCGGGATGGCCAGAAGCTTTCCGTCAGGCGAGACGTTTAGCGATGTCCTGGCGAATGTCTGGCCGGCATCGACGTTGAAGTAAGTGATGTCGTTGACGTTGATGCTGTCCGAACGGCCCAATTGTTCGAACAAGGGCAATTTCCCGGTCAGCCCTTGCCCGCCTGAAACGCTGACATAAACCTCGCGCTTGCCGGTCGAGGTCACAATGTCGGCATAGGCGATATTTCTGGGGTTTTCGGTTTGAAATTTCCGCGGCAGCAGTCGTTGAAGTTTTAGCATCGACTGATTGATTTTCAGATCACTGTTCGCCGTCACGTTGACGACTTTCTCGGTGAATAAGGTATCGAAGATTTCTGCGGTTTTCTTGCGCAAGGCTTCTGGAGCGTCCTTGCTGCGGGACCAGGACGCCGCTCCGGTCTCAAGTTTGCTGACAATCATGCGTGTGGAATGATCGAACATCACCGCTTCTGCCGGAGTGGTGTCGACCTTGAGCAGTTTGAGCGTATCCGGCGGTGTGATATGGCCGCCGATGGGAATGGCTATTTCATCCATGGTTTTCAACGCGTGTTCGATTTGTTCAACCCCGTGGATGCGGGCGATGTTATTGGCATTGAGCGATCCGGTATAAACCGTTTTCAATTCCTCTACCAAGTCTGAGCTGACAGCCCTGTTCAATGTAAAGCTATCGGGAATAGCAACTGCAGGGCGTTCGTTGATATAAAAGTCGCCATCGCTCAGTCGGGTAAAGACATAGTGTTTTGAGTTGTCTTTCGCCGTCACGAGGATCGCACCCACTTCCAGGGTATCGAACTTACCCCCCTGTTCGTAGGGCAGGTTGACCTTGATTCGAGCAAAAATGCCTTGTTGTAATTGCAGTGAGGCATCGAGCGACTTGTAGCGTTTGATGGCGCTTGTCCACAACGGTTGTTTGCGGATGGCCGGGCTATAAATAATGTCACCAAACCAGGGGGCCCAGCCTTTTGTTTCATCGATAGGGTTTTCTGGCAGTGGGGCCGGATCTCGGGTGACATAAACGGTTTTGCAAACGGCGTCCGGAGCACGGCGCACCCGGCACGGCGGGGCTTTGAACCGTGCCTGATCATTGATCATGTCGGCGCGGCGCAGTTGATTGCCATCCAGTCGATAGGGCGTGCCATCAATCAGCATTGTGGTGCTGCCATCGACTTCAAGCAGGTCGTGAATACGGGCGTGTTCTGGAACCTCTGTCACCACGCGGGACTGGTCAAGAGGCTGGGTCTTGAAGGTTGACCGGCCTTGCACAAAGTTTTTGCCGTGGCGGCTCAGGCGGGGGCCGTAGGGTAGAGACGTTACAGGATCCACCAAGTGAAAGCGCTGAAGGTCCACAGTGCTGGTATTGCGCACCAGCACATCGTCGATGCCGTTGATCGTTGCCAGTTGATCACCTGGGGTCAGCGGCCTCCAGCGCCCGGGATCGACGGCCTGGGGCAGGTTGTGATTGAGCCGGTAACTGTCGGTGTGTGCCAGTTTTCTGAATGGGCGAATACCCAGCTGGCTAGTGATTTTCAGGCCCTTCCAGGCGCCATTGCCCAACATCTTCAGCAACGGCCGGACGCCGCCCAGTGGGTTGAGATTTTTCAACGAGCTGATCAGCAGGTTACTCGCCAGCTTTGAAAACGCAGGCAGGCTGGCTTTGAGTGCAAGGTGCGAGGCTCCGGTGGCCACCCTGATCAAACGCACGCACCCTGAGAGGAATTTGCCGATGGGTAACACGAAGCCAACGACTTCCAGACCCAGCCCGATGCTGCCCCTGATTATCCTGAAAGTATCGCCCGATGCGATGTCCTCTATGTTGCTCCAGAACGGCACTGTTTGTTTGACCCGCTCCATGGCCAACTCTTTAAGAAGCACAATCGGCTCTGGTCGGTCGCGCAGGGTGTCAAATGTGGTTATGCCGCGAGCGCGGGCATGTAATGCCTTTTCGTCTACGTAGAGGAAATTCGACGCGATGTAGTCGGCCACGGTGTCGAGTCGCGGCAGTGGGGGCGTTACTTCAGGTTGCGCAGGCGCGGCGTCAGGTACTTCGCCTAGGCTGGACAGGATCGCTACGCAATACGCGCCTTCGACAGGTGGCTTTCCATCCAGGTGCGCGGACCAGTCCAGCCGCAACGACATGCTGAGATCAAGCGCAGTTGATTGCCCCGGAACAGGCGTGTGAAACGCAATATCCTCGACTACACCGTCGGATGTATGGGTCACCCGCAAGGTGGGTCGGCAACGAATGAAACCAGCGCTGGGGATGAGTTCGTAGTAGGTGATTTTCTCACCCTGAATAACCTGTAGCACAAAACCTTTCCTTGCCCGGACCTGCTCCTTGTCTTTGGATTTCTTCGAAAGCAGGCTCAGTACGCGCACTTTGCCCTGCTCCAGCGCCTGACGGTCGGCCAGTGGCAGTGAGTTCAGCAGGCTGCTAATCAGGGTTTTATAGGCGTTGCGGATACTTGAAAGGTGTTTTTTGAAGTCGCTTTCAAACTGATTGTTGATTTCCGGCAACGTGTTTTGCCTGCCGTAAAAAAACTGCTGCCGGTAAACGCCTGATAGGTCTTTGCGCTGCGACTGAACGCCGCGCTGGTGGTCGACGCTGATCCAGTGGTCGGTGCGTGTCTTGCCATCGGCAGCGGTGACAAACCATTTTTTTCCACTGTCGAACTGCCCGTCGGCATACACATCGAGGAAGGCGTGCCCCGGCACTTTGAATGAGGGGCTGTCCATGAACCGATTGCTGTCGTGCTCGTCAGCCAGTAATTTGCGCCCGTCCGATTCGAAGGCTGCCGCACCGAACAGACGATCTTTAGCCTCTTTGGCCATGTTCATTCTGTCAGGGCACGGTAGTGTCAGTGCGAGCACCGCCTGCGTCAGGCGTTCGTTGTGACTGTCCAGCGCGGTGATCGCCACCTGCATATCATTCTGGTCGTAATCGAATGTGGGGCGTGATTGAACGATACCTTTGCAGATCGCCCACTCCAGTGCCGGTATCAAGCGCAGTCGAGCAATGTCTTGCAGTTGTTCGGGGGATGCATCGGTACTGCGTTTGAGCGGCAGATCGACTAATTGCTGAAAGGACAGCGGTTGCGATCGATCCTCGTCGGGCTCATCCGCCAGGAGCACGCCGTGCATGAAGTTCACCCACACGAGCGAACTTTTGTAGGGCAGCTCGGCCGGTATGTCGCGCACGGCGAAGTCTTTGGAAAGGCGGGTTTCGTAGACTCGGGCGAGCAGGATTGCTTCTTTGCGGTTGGCAACCCTTTGGGTGTCCAGCAGGTGTTGTTCAAAATCGGCGCGTAGCGTCTGGTAGCTTTTGCCCCAGTGGGCCGGGTCGTCCCAGCGGAATCCGGCGACTTCCTGTGGCTCATCCGCCGAGGGGGCGTGCAAATAAAGGCAGATCGCTTTGCATGCCAGTTGATGGCGTACCGATGCCGGTGCTTTCTCGCCGACGCGCGCGCCGTACCACTTGAGGGTTTTCAGCAGGCGCTCTGTCAGGTCCTCGGTACTGGCCGCACTCAGTACCTTCTGCAGGAATACGGAAGGCGTCGCACGCAGTTCATCCGCCGAGGCAGAGGCGAGCACCGAAGCGCCGAGATGGCCGATCAATGAAGGTTTGCCAGCCAGAAAGGTACGTACGGTTTCGATGATTTGCCAATGGATGCGTTTGCGCTTGAGGTCGTCGACAGTGAGGTTTTGCACAAGATCGGGCGTTTTGCGTTGCAATGCTTTGAATCGCCTTCGATCCTGAGCGTTAGGAGGCTGGACGAATTCTTCGATGTTCGGGCTGTCGTCAAGTCCGAGCGCCTGGGTGGCGCGAAACTCGGCGATGACCGGTGTGTCGGATAACGTTATAGGTGTATCGGTCATATCGCACTCCTTCGTAAGAGTCCCCAAATGGGTTCGGGGAGTCGGAATGCTCAGTAAATCGGTGTTGAAACCACCGCTGGCGGTATATATGTATGCCCCCGGCCTGTGCTGTATTGAGGCGGATCTGCGGCTTGCTCTAATCGGGATCGCCTCCTAGTCTTGGGGGGATGGTCTGATAGGGAAGAATGATCAGGCAGTGACCATGCAAGGAACCCCATGAAGCAAAAGCGGACTCTCGGAACGCCACGGCTGTTGGGCATCGTCTGGCCATTCATTGCCGTTGTGTTGTTTCAGGCGTTATTGGGGGGTGTGAGTCTCTACGTCCTGTCGGCCGTTCGCGGTTATGTCGCGGGTGAGAGTCTGTGGTCCAAGGGCCAGAAAGACGCCATCTATTATCTGAACCTGTACGCCGACAGCCATGACGAGGCGATTTTCCTCAAATACCAGAATGCGATTGCCGTGCCTCAGGGCGGGCATCAGCTGCGGGTGGCTCTGGATCGCCAGCCGCCGGACCTGCAGTCAGCGCGCGAGGGCATTCTCAAGGGCGGCAATCACCCGGACGATGTCTCCAGCCTGATCTGGCTTTACCTCAATTTCCGTCATTTCAGTTACCTCGAAACCGCCATCGACCGCTGGACGGTGGGCGACGCTTACCTCGTGGAGCTCGACAGCTTGGCGCGCGAAATGCACCAGCATATCGTCGCGAACGCGGCCAGTGATGCCGATATCCGCCGCTGGAAAGCGCAGATTTTCGCGATCAACGACGGCGTGACCCCGGCGGCCAAAGCGTTCAGTGACGCTTTGGGTGAAGGGTCGCGGATGATCCTGCGCCTGCTGCTGGTGACCAATCTGGCTACCGCGCTGGGGCTGATCGTGCTGGCGCTGTTGCGCACCCACAAACTGCTCAAGCAACGGCATGCGTTCGCCGAGGCGCTGCAGTTGGAGAAGGATCGGGCGCATATCACTCTGCAGTCGATTGGCGACGGGGTCATCACCACCGATGTGAGCGGTGCCATTGACTATATGAACCCTGCTGCCGAAGCCCTGACCCACTGGAAAGCCGAGCAGGCGGCCGGGCTGCCGCTGGCGGCCTTGTTTAACCTGCTCGATGACAACGCTCAGGCCGAAGGGCTGACGTTGATCGAGCACATCCTCAGCGGTCAGCTCAGTGGTGGCAGCGAACATTCCAGACTGATCCAGCGCCTGGATGGCAGTACGGTTTCGGTGACGCTGGTCGGCGCGCCGATCCGTAACGCCGGCAAGGTCAGTGGCACCGTGCTGGTGTTGCACGACATGACGCAGGAGCGCCAGTACATCGCCAATCTGTCCTGGCAGGCGACCCACGATGCGCTGACCGGGTTGGCCAACCGGCGTGAATTCGAGTATCGCCTTGAGCAGGCGCTGCACAACCTCACGCGCCAGGCCGGGCGCCATGCGCTGATGTTTCTCGATCTCGATCAATTCAAATTGGTCAACGATACTTGTGGCCATGCCGCTGGGGACGAGCTGTTGCGGCACATCTGCACGCTGCTGCAGTCCGGCTTGCGCGAGGGCG
This sequence comes from Pseudomonas sp. Irchel 3E19, assembly GCF_900187585.1. Lineage (NCBI taxonomy): Bacteria > Pseudomonadati > Pseudomonadota > Gammaproteobacteria > Pseudomonadales > Pseudomonadaceae > Pseudomonas > Pseudomonas sp. Irchel 3E19. The sequence continues at coordinate 81,832 of NZ_FYDT01000017.1, read as the reverse complement.
ACACCCTCGCTCGCCTGGGCGGTGACGAGTTCGGCATTTTGTTGGAGAACTGCGCGCCGGACGCGGCCGAGAAGATTGCCGAGAGCCTGCGTCAGACTATTCAAAACCTGCACTTTGTCTGGAAGGGGCGGCCCTTCCAGACCACCGTGAGTATCGGTCTGGTGCATATCGCGCAAACCCCGACCACCCTCGAAGCCTCGCTGCGCGCTGCCGACATGGCTTGCTACATGGCCAAGGAAAAGGGCCGTAATCGGGTGCAGGTCTACCATGCCGACGATTCCGAGTTGTCCCTGCGCTTCGGCGAAATGGCCTGGGTGCAACGCTTGCACATGGCGCTGGAGGAGGACCGTTTTTGCCTGTACGCCCAGGAAATTGCGCCGCTCAAACCCGATGACAAAACGGGTGGGCACATTGAAATTCTGCTGCGCCTGCACGATGAAGCCGGCCGGATGATTTTGCCTGACAGCTTTATCCCGGCCGCCGAGCGCTATGGTTTGATGAGTCAGTTGGATCGCTGGGTAGTGCAGAACGTATTTAAGGTTATTGCCCAATGTATTAACAAAGAACATCAAACACCCTTGGCGATGTGTGCGATTAATCTTTCAGGCATTACTATCGGAGATGACGCTTTCTTACACTTCCTACAAGAACAGTTTGTTAACTATGCGATACCGCCTGAAATGATTTGTTTTGAAATTACAGAAACCAGTGCAATTTCAAATTTAGGCAGCGCTATTAGATTTATCAATGAACTCAAAGGCTTGGGTTGCTACTTTTCGTTAGATGACTTTTGTGCCGGAATGTCTTCATTCGCTTATCTGAAACATTTACCTGTAGACTTCCTGAAGATCGACGGGAGTTTCGTAAAGGATATGCTGGACGACCCGATTAACCGCGCAATGGTCGAAGTGATCAATCACATCGGGCATGTCATGGGTAAGCAAACAATTGCCGAGTTTGTTGAAACACCGCAGATCGAGCAGGCATTGCTTGAAATCGGCGTGGATTATGCTCAGGGTTATGTCATAGAACGCCCGCAGTTGTTTACCTGTGCCAGTTTGCAAAGTCGGCCCGCCAGACCGCAACCGCTGTTATTCAAAGCGCCTGGCACGTTCCGTTGAAGTCTCTTGCCGATCCTTACAATCACAAATCAAAAGGAGCCGAACAGTGATCGACACATTCAACCGAACCGGACCCCTCATGGAAGCTGCAAGTTATCCTGGCTGGGCACAACAGCTGCTTCAGGATTGCAGCGCGAGCAAGCGCCGGGTTGTCGAACATGAACTTTACTTGCGCATGCGTGATAACAAGCTCAGCGCCAAGACCATGCGTCAGTACCTGATCGGGGGCTGGCCGGTGGTCGAGCAGTTTGCGTTGTATATGGCGCAGAACCTGACCAAAACCAAATTCGCCCGCCACCCCGGTGAAGACATGGCGCGGCGCTGGCTGATGCGCAACATTCGCGTTGAACTCAATCACGCCGATTACTGGGTGCATTGGAGTCGCGCGCACGGTGTAAGTCTGGAAGATCTCCAGGCCCAGCAAGTGCCGCCGGAGTTGCACGCCTTGAGTCATTGGTGCTGGCATACCAGTTCTGCGGATTCGCTGATCGTGGCGATTGCGGCAACCAACTATGCGATCGAGGGCGCGACCGGGGAATGGTCGGCGCTTGTCTGTTCCACGGGCGTGTATGCCGCAGCGTTCCCCGAAGAAGATCGCAAGCGGGCGATGAAGTGGCTGAAGATGCATGCGCAATACGACGATGCGCATCCGTGGGAAGCGCTGGAGATTATCTGCACCCTGGCCGGCATGAACCCGAGCAAGGCCCTACAGGCCGAACTGCGTCAGGCAATCTGCAAGAGCTACGACTACATGTATCTGTTCCTGGAGCGCTGCATGCAGCTTGAGACGTCCGAGCGCTTGCTGGTCAATCGTGAACGCAGAGTCGTAGTCGAAAGCTGATCTTTCGGCTAGTCGTAAACAAAAGTGGGAGCGAGCCTGCTCGCGAGAGGGTGTGTCAGTCAGTCGTTGATCGACTGACACACCGCTTTCGCGAGCAGGCTCGCTCCCACACGGTTTTGTAGAAGGCGGGAAGGGATCAGCCGGCCATCGCCAACCGGTTCCGCCCCTCACGCTTGGCCACGTACAACGCGCTGTCGGCGCGACGCAACAGGCTTTCTGCCGATTCCCCAGGAAGCAGGGTCGAGCACCCCAGGCTGACCGTCAGCTCGATCAACTGGCCATCGGCATAATATTCCGCCGCCTGCGCCGCATAGCGCAGCCGCTCGCCAACCATTGCCGCGGCTTCACGGCTGGTATTGGACAGCAGAATCAGAAACTCTTCGCCGCCATAGCGAAAGACCATATCGACGTTGCGCAATTGCCCCTTGATCGACGCTGCCACGGCTTTGAGCACATCATCGCCGGCACTGTGACCGTGACTGTCGTTGACCCGTTTGAAGTGGTCGATATCGAGCATCAGCACCGACAACGGTTGCAGATGCCGGCGTGACATCTCAATTTCGCGTTGCAGTGTCTGCTCCATCGCGATTCGATTGCCGGCACCGGTCAACGGGTCGCGCAGCGCGCTTTGTGTTGCGGCGCGATAGAGCAGGGCGTTGCGCATCGGGTACAGCAACGATGACAGCAGGGATTCGAGGTTGCCCTGATCCTGCTCGCTGAAACGCAGATTGCGGCGAAACACCAGTTCGCCCATGTGTTCGCCTTCATGGCTGAGGGTGTAGCTGACCGAATGGTGACCGCGAGCGCCGAACTCCAGGCGCAGATCGCTGCCCTGATGCAGATAGCTCAAGGCATCCAGCGGCACAAGACGCTGAACTTCGCGGAAAAACAGACCGAGGATTCGTTGCGGCTCAAGACTGGTTTGCAGTTGCAGGCTCAGTTGCTGGCGTAATTGCGCCAGACTGGTCGGGCGTTCCAGGAGCGGAGGCAACTGACCAAAGCCCAAGCGTTGCAATTTGGCACTGTCAAAGTCAATTGCATTGGTCTGGGAAGGTGATTTCATATGGCGTGAGCCCCTAAGCAGTAAGTCTGTCTTACAGGCTGGGTGAGAGCGGCTATGGGCTGCGCGTCATACTGATCCATCAGTCCCGTAGGACGTTTGGCGTAAGTTTAGTCTGCCTGATGACGATTAGTCAGCTATCGAATCAGGCCTGGCCCCATTGCCTTCACACGGCATGCTTTGAGGGAATTTAGAGCGAAAGTCGTGCCATTCGGTTCGTTTTTATTTAAAGCCATAAAAATCAATGGCTTGGAAATAAGGCGCGGGGAGGGGTGTTGGATATTTGACTCGATTGTGACGGTCATGAGCGGCAAATGCATGCCGCGACGGGAATCCGTCACGGCAACAAATGCGACGTATGGCACTACTGGGCGTTGAACGCCTGGCCGTTGATGCCCGTGCTGTCCGGGCCCATCAGGTACAGGTAGACCGGCATGATCTCTTCCGGGGTCGGATTGTTCAGCGGGTTTTCCCCCGGATAAGCCTGCGCGCGCATGCTGGTGCGTGTACCGCCGGGGTTGATGCTGTTGGAACGCACAGGCGCGACGCCGTCGACTTCGTCGGCCAACGTTTGCATCAGGCCCTCGGTGGCAAACTTCGACACGCCGTAAGCGCCCCAGTAAGCGCGCCCTTTGCGTCCGACGCTGCTGGAGGTGAACACCACCGAAGCATCCTGAGACAGCTTGAGCAGCGGCAACAACGTGCTGGTCAGCATGAACATGGCGTTGACGTTAACCTGCATGACGCGCATGAAGTTTTCGCCGGACAACTGCTCGATCGGCGTGCGCGGGCCAATGATCGAGGCGTTGTGCAGCAAACCGTCGAGGTGGCCGAATTCGCTCTCGATCATCGCCGCCAGTTCATCGTACTGATGGGGCAGGGCGGTTTCGAGGTTGAACGGGATCACTGCCGGTTGCGGGTGGCCCGCGGCTTCGATCTCGTCATAGACCTGCGTCAGATTGGCTTCGGTCTTGCCCAGCAGCAACACGGTTGCGCCATGCGCGGCGTAGGTTTTTGCAGCGGCCGCACCGATGCCACGACCGGCACCGGTGACCAGAATGACCCGATCCTTGAGCAATTCGGGACGAGCGGAGTAATCAAACATAAAAACCTCACAATCCATTAATAGCTAAAAGATCGTCCGAACGCGGTCCGAACCTTCGGTAGCGCCTACAGAAAATCACAATCAGTGTAGGAGCTGCCATAGGCTGCGATCTTTTGACTTTGATCAGCAACTGCAGAGCGCGCTGTCCAAAACCTTGCGCAACTCCAGCGGATGATCCACCACTACGTCCGCTCCCCAATGCCGCGGGTTGTCGTCCGGGTGAATGTAGCCGTAGGTCACTGCGGCCGTTTTGGTCCCGGCATCACGCCCCGACTCGATGTCACGCAGATCATCGCCCACAAACAGAACCGTCGACGGATCCAGATCAAGCATTTTGCACGCGAGGATCAAGGGTTCCGGATCCGGCTTGCTGTTCTTTACATGATCCGGGCAGATCAACAGTGCCGAGCGCTCGGCCAGCCCCAGCTGTTGCATGATCGGCTCGGCGAAGCGCAACGGTTTGTTGGTCACCACGCCCCAGATCAGGTTGGCCTTTTCAATGTCGGCCAGCAGTTCGCCCATGCCGTCGAACAGCTTGCTGTGCACCGCGCAGCCGACGAGGTAGCGTTCGAGGAACTCCAGGCGCAACTCCTCGAAGCCCGGCGATTCCGGGTCCATCGAAAACGTCACCGCGACCATCGCTTTGGCGCCGCCGGAAATCTCGTCGCGGATGTGCTTGTCGTTCATCGCAGGCAAACCACGATCCGCGCGCATCGCCTGGCAGATGGCGATGAAGTCCGGCGCGGTGTCGAGCAGGGTGCCGTCCATGTCGAAAAGAACTGCTCTGATAGCCATCGGCTTACTCCTCGCGCAGGGTCTGGATCATGTAGTTGACGTTAACGTCACTGGCCAGTTTGTAGTGCTTGGTCAGCGGGTTGTAGGTCAGGCCAATGATGTCCTTGACGGTCAGGCCGGCCATGCGGCTCCAGGCACCCAACTCGGACGGGCGGATGAATTTCTTGAAGTCATGTGTGCCGCGCGGCAGCAGCTTCATGATGTATTCAGCGCCGATGATGGCGAACAGGTAGGCCTTCGGGTTGCGGTTGATGGTCGAGAAGAACACCTGGCCGCCCGGCTTGACCATGCGGAAGCAGGCGCGGATGACCGACGATGGATCTGGCACGTGCTCGAGCATTTCCAGGCAGGTCACCACATCGAACTGCTCGGGCATTTCTTCGGCCAGCTCTTCGGCGGTGATCTGGCGGTACTCGACGCTGACGCCGGATTCCAGTTGATGCAGTTGCGCGACCGCCAGGGGCGCTTCGCCCATGTCGATGCCCATCACTGTGGCGCCGCGCTGGGCCATGGCTTCGCTGAGGATGCCGCCACCGCAACCGACGTCGAGGACTTTCTTGCCAGCCAGATTGACGCGTTCGTCAATCCAGTTGACCCGCAGCGGGTTGATGTCGTGCAGCGGTTTGAATTCGCTTTCGCGGTCCCACCAGCGATGGGCCAGGGCTTCGAATTTGGCGATTTCGGCGTGGTCGACGTTGCTCATGTTCAATTCCTCGAAAAACTTGAAAAAGGTTGTAGCCCCGGAGTGTGGCCCGGGTGTTTACGATTCGGTATGGCCGCTGATGCGCTGGCCCCAGGCTCGGGCAACAGCGCCAAGCTGTTCTTCATCCATGCGGGTCAGGCGCCGGTCATCGAGCAATTGTTTGCCGGCGACCCACAGGTGTTTCACGCAATCGCGGCCGGTGGCATATATAAGCTGTGAAACCGGGTCATACACCGGTTGCTGCGCCAGGCCGGACAGGTCGAACGCGACGATGTCGGCGGCTTTGCCGATTTCCAGCGAACCCGTTTCGGATTCGATCCCCAAGGCCCGTGCGCCGTTCAGTGTGGCCATGCGCAGGGCGCGATGGGCATCGAGCGCGGTGGCGGAACCGGCGACGGCTTTGGCCAGTAAGGCGGCAGTGCGGGTTTCGCCGAGCAGATCCAGATCATTGTTGCTGGCCGCGCCGTCAGTGCCGACCGCGACATTCACGCCAGCCTGCCACAGGCGCTCGACGGGGCAGAAGCCGCTGGCGAGTTTCAGGTTCGATTCCGGGCAATGGATGACGTTGGTGTTGCTTTCTACCAGCAACGCCAGGTCGTCATCGCTGATCTGGGTCATGTGCACGGCCTGGAAGCGCGGGCCGAGCAGGCCGAGGCGGCCAAGGCGGGCGAGCGGACGTTCGCCGCGCTGCTCTACGGCTTGCTGGACTTCGAAAGCGGTTTCGTGGACGTGCATGTGGATCGATGCGTCCAGTTCCTCGGCGATGACACGGATTTTCTCGAGGTTCTCGTCGCCGACGGTGTAGGGTGCATGAGGGCCGAAAGTAATCTTGATCCGCTCGTGATGCTTCAGATCACCGAACAGCTCGACGCCCTGACGAATGGCCTCGTCGGCACTGCTGGCGCCAGGGATCGGGAAATCGAGGATCGGAATGGCGATCTGCGCGCGGATGCCGCTGTTGTGCACACGCTCGCTGGCGACTTTCGGGAAGAAGTACATGTCCGAGAAGCACGTGATGCCACCCTTGATCTGCTCGGCGATGGCCAGATCGGTGCCGTCGCGGACAAACGCTTCATCGACCCATTTGGCTTCGGCCGGCCAGATGTGGTTTTCCAGCCAGGTCATCAGTGGCAGATCATCGGCCAGGCCACGGAACAGCGTCATCGCTGCGTGGCCGTGTGTATTGATCAGGCCCGGAGCGAGCAGCACATCCGGCAATTCGCGCACTTGCGTGGCGTTACACTTCAATGCTTCGGCGCGCGGGCCGATAAACACGATGCGCCCGTCGCGGATGCCCAGGCCATGCTCCTTGAGCACAACGCCTGCAGGTTCGACGGGTACCAGCCAGGTCGGCAGCAATAATAAGTCGAGCGCAATGGCAGGTTTCGGCATCGAGGGTCGGTTCCAGTGCTTTTGTAAAGGATGGCGAAGTATACCCGAGCGTCTTCGCGGGGGGATCGCTATAATCGGTGGCTTTTGTTCATGAGTGCGGGGTGAGGGATGCGCGATCGACTGTTGGCTGCGGAGAAAGTAAAGGCCATCGATTGGCGAGATGGCGCGCTCCACCTGCTGGATCAGCGTATTTTGCCGTTCGAGGAAACCTGGATCGCCTACACCAGCGCCGCCGGCGTGGCTGAGGCGATTCGCTCGATGGTGGTGCGTGGCGCGCCGGCCATCGGCATCAGCGCGGCCTATGGCATCGTGCTCGCGGCTCGCGCGCGAATTGCCGAAGGAGGCGACTGGTACGCGGCGCTGGAAGAGGACTTCGCTCTGTTGGCTGATTCCCGTCCGACCGCGGTCAACCTGTTCTGGGCGTTGAATCGCATGCACGATCGGCTGGATCGCTTGAAGGACAATGCCGATCCGCTGGTGGCACTGGAAGCCGAAGCCATCGCGATTCATGAAAGCGATCGCGAAGCCAACCTGACCATGGCACAGCTCGGTGTCGATCTGATCCGCAAGCATCAGGGCAATGCGCAGGCGATTCTCACCCACTGCAATACCGGGGCGCTGGCGACCGGTGGTTTCGGTACGGCGCTGGGGGTTATTCGCGCGGCTTTTCTCGAAGGCATGGTCGAGCGCGTTTATGCTGACGAAACCCGTCCGTGGCTACAGGGTTCGCGCCTGACCGCGTGGGAGCTGGCTAACGAAGGCATCCCGGTAACGCTGAATGCCGACTCTGCTGCCGCGCACATCATGAAAACCAAAGGCGTGACCTGGGTGATCGTCGGCGCTGACCGCATCACCGCCAATGGTGACGTGGCCAACAAGATCGGCACCTATCAACTGGCGGTCAATGCCATGCACCACGGTGTGCGTTTCATGGTCGTGGCGCCGAGTTCGACCATTGACATGCACTTGGCCAGCGGTGACGACATTCCGATCGAGGAGCGTGATGGCGCCGAGTTGCTGGAAGTCGGTGGCAAGCGTGTCGGCGCTGATGTTGAAGCGTTTAACCCGGTGTTTGACGTAACCCCTGCTGACTTGATCGATGCCATCGTCACCGAAAAAGGCATCGTCGAGCGTCCGGATACCGCGAAAATGGCCCAGTTGATGTGCCGCAAGCGCCTGCACTAACGCACTGTTGTGTCTGACAGGTCGCCATCGCTGGCAAGTCAGCTCCCACAGGTTTGTGCTCGGCATTGTTCCTGTGGGAGCTGGCTTGCCAGCGATGAGGGCGTTAATGTCAATAAACATCGCAAAACCAAGCCCGAATTCTGCATTCGAAGAAGCTCTAAGCTTCTCTCGTCCCCCTTTAAGACGATTATCGGTCAACTAACTATGCTCCATGCGCTTGTGGGGGATAGGTGCGTGGCGGCGATTGTGGTAGCATCCGGCGTTTTCCGAGGCAGTCCCACGGGGTTGTCTTCACTGCGCAAATCCAGGGTTCAACTTGTTGATTTGTCGTAAGTCGGCGCATGGCACTCAGCCTGCATTGACGAGCTTCGTGATCCCTATGGATATGACGAGGTTTCACCAGAAAAAGGAATCAGGCTTCTCATGGGCGAACTGGCCAAAGAAATCCTCCCGGTCAATATCGAAGACGAGCTGAAACAGTCCTACCTCGATTACGCGATGAGCGTGATCGTCGGCCGTGCACTGCCGGATGCGCGCGATGGCTTGAAGCCCGTGCACCGTCGAGTGCTGTTCGCGATGAGCGAGCTGGGCAACGACTTCAACAAGCCGTACAAGAAATCTGCCCGTGTTGTCGGTGACGTGATCGGTAAGTATCACCCGCACGGTGATACCGCGGTTTACGACACCATCGTCCGCATGGCGCAGCCATTCTCGCTGCGTTATCTGCTGGTCGACGGTCAGGGCAACTTCGGTTCGGTGGACGGCGACAACGCCGCGGCCATGCGATACACCGAAGTGCGCATGACCAAGCTGGCGCACGAACTGCTGGCTGACCTGCATAAAGAAACCGTGGACTGGGTGCCGAACTACGACGGCACCGAAATGATCCCGGCGGTCATGCCGACCCGTATTCCCAACCTGCTGGTCAACGGTTCCAGCGGTATCGCCGTGGGCATGGCGACCAACATCCCGCCGCACAACCTCGGTGAAGTCATCGACGGTTGCCTGGCGCTCATCGACAATCCCGAGCTGACTGTCGACGAACTGATGCAATACATCCCCGGCCCGGACTTCCCGACCGCCGCGATCATCAACGGTCGCGCCGGCATCATCGAAGCCTACCGCACCGGTCGCGGGCGCATTTACATGCGTGCGCGTTCGATCGTTGAGGACATCGACAAGGTCGGTGGCCGTCAGCAGATCGTTATCACCGAACTCCCTTACCAGTTGAACAAGGCGCGTCTGATCGAGAAGATCGCCGAGCTGGTAAAAGAGAAGAAACTCGAAGGCATTACCGAGCTGCGTGACGAGTCCGACAAGGATGGTATGCGCGTGGTGATCGAGCTGCGTCGCGGCGAAGTGCCTGAGGTGATCCTCAACAACCTCTACGCCCAGACCCAGCTGCAATCGGTATTCGGCATCAACATCGTTGCGCTGATCGACGGCCGTCCGCGGATCCTGAATCTCAAGGATCTGCTGGAAGCCTTCGTCCGTCACCGTCGCGAAGTGGTCACCCGCCGCACCGTGTTCGAATTGCGCAAAGCGCGTGAGCGTGGGCACATTCTCGAAGGCCAGGCTGTTGCCCTGTCGAACATCGACCCGGTGATCGCCCTGATCAAGGCTTCGCCAACTCCGTCGGAAGCCAAGGAAGCGCTGATCAGCACGCCTTGGGAATCCTCTGCGGTGGTGGCGATGGTTGAACGTGCCGGTGCTGATTCGTGCCGTCCGGAAAACCTTGATCCGCAATACGGTCTGCGCGAAGGCAAGTACTTCCTGTCGCCAGAGCAGGCGCAAGCCATTCTGGAGCTGCGTCTGCACCGTCTGACCGGTCTGGAGCACGAGAAGCTGCTGGCCGAGTATCAAGAGATCCTCAACCAGATCGGCGAACTGATCCGCATCCTCAACAGTGCCGTGCGCCTGATGGAAGTGATCCGCGAAGAGCTGGAAGTGATCCGCGCCGAATACGGCGATCAGCGCCGCACCGAGATTCTCGATGCACGTCTCGATCTGACGCTGGGCGACATGATCCCGGAAGAAGAGCGCGTCGTGACCATCTCCAACGGTGGCTATGCCAAGACCCAGCCATTGGCTGCGTACCAGGCTCAGCGCCGGGGCGGCAAAGGCAAATCGGCGACCGGCGTCAAGGATGAGGACTACATCACTCACCTGCTGGTTGCCAACAGCCACACCACGCTGCTGCTGTTCTCCAGTAAAGGCAAGGTGTACTGGCTGAAGACTTACGAGATTCCTGAAGCATCGCGTGCTGCACGTGGTCGTCCACTGGTCAACCTGTTACCGCTGGACAAAGACGAGACCATCACCGCGATGCTGTCGGTGGATCTCGAGGCGCTGCAAAAACGCGCTGGCGACGAAGATGAAGACGATGTCAACGATGAAATCATGGACAGCGAAGTGGTTGAAGCTGAAGAAGCTGTCGAGCTGGAAGAAATCGACGGCGATACGTCCGAATTGATAGCTGCGCGGACCGGTGAGTACATCTTCATGGCGACGGCTTCCGGTACCGTCAAGAAGACCCCGCTGGCACGCTTCGCCCGTCCGCGTTCCAATGGCCTGATCGCCTTGAAGCTGAAGGAAGGCGACACGTTGATTGCGGCTGCCATCACTGATGGCGCGAAAGAAATCATGCTGTTCTCCGACGCTGGCAAGGTGATTCGTTTCGCTGAAGCCGCAGTGCGCGAAATGGGCCGTGGTGCACGCGGTATCCGCGGCATGCGGATCCTCAAGGATCAGAAGCTGATCTCGATGCTGATTCCTGAGTCGGGCGCGCAGATCCTGACCGCTTCCGAGCGTGGTTTCGGCAAGCGCACCGCCCTGAGCAAGTTCCCACGCCGCGGTCGCGGTGGTCAGGGTGTGATTGCGATGGTTACCAAGGAGCGTAACGGCAAGCTGGTCGGTGCGATCCAGGTGCAGGAAGGCGAGGAAGTCATGCTGATTTCCGACCAGGGCACGCTGGTGCGGACCCGTGTTGATGAAGTGTCCAGTCTGGGTCGTAACACCCAGGGTGTGACCCTGATCAAGCTGGCCACTGATGAAACGCTGGTCGGTCTGGAGCGGGTTCAGGAGCCGTCGGAAGTCGAGGGCGAAGAGCTCGAAGGTGAAGAGGGGCTGGTGTCCGGCGCGGAAGTCGTGATTGACGACGTTGCCGAAGATCAGCAACTCGACGCCGCAGCTGACGAAGAACCGCAGGAATAAGCGGACAAGCGAGGGGGCGGATGAGAATTCGCCCCCTTGTTATTTGTCCGGTATGAAATTTCGACATCATGGAGATCCCCTGTGGGAGCGAGCCTGCTCGCGAATGCAGGCGCTGCGGCACCTCTGACGCACCGCGGTGATGCATTCGCGAGCAGGCTCGCTCCCACAGGGCCGTGTTGATCGGTAGTGTGATTTATTGCGTGATACCACCAAATCAGAGCGAGATTGGATGTGAGCAAGCGAGCCTATAACTTCTGCGCCGGTCCTGCGGCGCTTCCTGAAGCTGTCCTGCAGCGCGCCCAGGGTGAACTCCTTGATTGGCGCGGCAAGGGCCTGTCGGTCATGGAAATGAGCCATCGCAGTGATGAGTTCGTGTCCATCGCGACCCAGGCCGAGCAGGATCTGCGTGACCTGCTGAATATCCCTTCGAACTACAAAGTGTTGTTTCTGCAAGGCGGCGCGAGCCAGCAGTTTGCACAGATCCCGCTGAACCTGCTGCCTGAAGGCGGCTCTGCCGACTATATCGACACCGGTATCTGGTCGCAGAAAGCCATTGAAGAAGCGTCGCGCTACGGCCACGTCAACGTAGCCGCAACCGCCAAGCCTTACGATTATTTCGCCATCCCGGGCCAGAACGAGTGGAGCCTGTCGAAAGACGCCGCTTACGTTCACTACGCGCCGAACGAAACCATTGGCGGTCTGGAATTCCAGTGGATTCCGCAAACCGGCGACGTGCCGCTGGTGGCCGACATGTCCTCGGACATCCTTTCGCGTCCGGTTGATGTCTCGCGTTTCGGCATGATCTACGCCGGTGCGCAGAAGAACATTGGTCCGAGCGGCATCGTCGTCAACATCATCCGCGAAGACTTGCTCGGCAAGGCGCGCTCGCTGTGCCCGACCATGCTCGACTACAAGGTCGCAGCCGACAACGGCTCGATGTACAACACCCCGCCGACCCTGGCCTGGTACTTGTCCGGCCTGGTGTTCCAGTGGCTGAAAGAGCAGGGCGGCGTCGACGCCATCGCCAAACTCAACGACGTCAAACAGCGCACGCTGTACGACTTCATCGACGCCAGTGGCCTCTACAGCAACCCGATCAACAAGTCGGATCGCTCGTGGATGAACGTGCCGTTCCGTCTGGCCGATGACCGTCTGGACAAGCCGTTCCTGGCCGGTGCCGAAGAGCGCGGTCTGCTCAATCTCAAGGGTCACCGCTCGGTGGGCGGCATGCGCGCCTCCATCTACAATGCCGTCGACATCACTGCAGTCAATGCGCTGGTGGCCTACATGGCTGAATTCGAGAAGGAACACGGCTGATGTCCGAGCAAGAACTCAAGGCACTGCGCGTTCGCATTGACGCTCTGGACACCAAAGTCATGGAGCTGATCAGTGAGCGTGCGCGTTGCGCCCAGGAAGTCGCGCGAGTAAAGATGGCCTCGCTGGCCGAAGGCGAAGTGCCGGTGTTCTATCGTCCCGAGCGTGAAGCTCAGGTGCTCAAGCGTGTGATGGAGCGTAACCAGGGGCCGCTGGGCAACGAAGAGATGGCGCGGTTGTTCCGCGAAATCATGTCTTCGTGCCTGGCGCTGGAGCAGCCGTTGAAAGTGGCCTACCTCGGGCCTGAAGGCACTTTCACCCAGGCGGCGGCCATGAAGCACTTCGGTCACGCAGTGATCAGCAAGCCGATGGCGGCGATCGACGAAGTGTTCCGTGAAGTGGCCGCCGGTGCGGTGAATTTTGGCGTGGTGCCAGTGGAAAACTCCACCGAAGGCGCAGTCAATCACACGCTGGACAGCTTCCTCGAGCACGACATGGTGATCTGTGGCGAAGTCGAGTTGCGCATCCACCATCACCTGTTGGTCGGTGAAAACACCAAGACCGACAGCATCAGCCGCATCTATTCCCACGCGCAGTCGCTGGCCCAGTGCCGCAAGTGGCTGGACGCGCATTACCCGAATGTCGAGCGCGTGGCGGTGTCGAGCAACGCCGAAGCGGCCAAGCGGGTCAAAGGTGAGTGGAACTCGGCGGCGATTGCCGGCGACATGGCGGCCGGGCTGTATGGCCTGACCCGTCTGGCCGAGAAAATCGAGGATCGCCCGGATAACTCCACGCGCTTCCTGATGATCGGTAACCAGGAAGTGCCACCAACCGGTGACGACAAGACCTCGATCATCGTGTCGATGAGCAACAAACCCGGCGCGCTCCACGAGCTGCTGGTGCCGTTCCATGACAATGGCATCGACCTGACTCGCATCGAGACCCGCCCGTCGCGTAGCGGCAAATGGACCTACGTGTTCTTCATCGACTTTGTCGGCCACCACCGTGATCCGTTGATCAAAGGTGTGCTGGAAAAGATCAGTCAGGAAGCAGTGGCACTCAAAGTGCTGGGTTCCTACCCGAAAGCGGTTCTGTAAGGGGCGGTAGTCAATGAGTGGCAATTTCCTCGCTCTGGCACAGCCGGGCGTGCAACAACTTTCGCCGTACGTTCCGGGCAAGCCTGTGGACGAACTGGCGCGCGAGCTGGATCTGGATCCGGCGAAAATCGTCAAACTGGCGAGTAACGAAAACCCGCTGGGCGCCAGCCCGAAAGCCTTGGCGGCGATCCGCGAAGAGCTGGCCGAGCTGACGCGTTATCCGGACGGCAATGGCTTTGCGCTGAAATCCTTGCTGGCCGAGCAGTGCCGCGTTGAGCTGAACCAGGTCACCCTGGGCAATGGCTCCAACGACATTCTCGAACTGGTGGCGCGCGCCTATCTGGCGCCGGGCTTGAATGCAGTATTCAGCGAGCACGCGTTCGCGGTGTATCCGATCGCCACTCAGGCGGTCGGTGCGCAAGCCAAAGTGGTGCCGGCCAAGGATTGGGGGCATGACCTGCCTGCGATGCTCGCCGCCATCGACGCCAACACCCGCGTGGTGTTCATCGCCAACCCGAACAACCCGACCGGAACCTGGTTCGGTGCCGAGGCGCTGGACGAATTCCTGCAGGATGTTCCAGGGCATGTGCTGGTGGTGCTGGATGAGGCGTACATCGAGTATGCCGAAGGCAGTGATCTGCCGGACGGTCTGGACTTCCTTGCGGCGTACCCGAATCTGCTGGTCTCGCGCACCTTCTCCAAGGCCTATGGTCTGGCAGCTTTGCGCGTCGGCTATGGTCTGTCGACCCCGGTAGTGGCTGACGTGCTGAACCGTGTTCGCCAGCCATTCAACGTCAACAGCCTGGCGTTGGCTGCGGCTTGTGCAGCATTGAAGGATGACGAGTATCTGGCGCAAAGCCGTCAACTGAACGAATCCGGCATGCAGCAATTGCAAGCAGGCTTCCGTGAGCTGGGTCTTGGCTGGATCGAGTCCAAAGGCAACTTTATTTGTGTTGACCTTGGTCAGATGGCGGCTCCAGTGTTCCAGGGCTTGCTGCGCGAAGGCGTGATCGTGCGTCCAGTGGCCAACTACGGCATGCCGAATCACCTGCGGGTGACCATTGGTCTGCCGGCGGAAAACAGCCGCTTCCTTGAAGCGCTGCGCAAGGTTCTGGCTCGTGGGTGATGTCACTGCACTGCAATCTGCTGCACCTATGATCGGTCGCCTGGTGGTGGTCGGTCTGGGGTTGATCGGTGGTTCGTTTGCCAAAGGCTTGCGTGAAAGCGGCGTGTGCCGTGAAGTGGTCGGCGTTGATCTCGACCCGCAGTCGCGCAAGCTGGCGGTCGAGTTGGGCGTGGTGGATCGCTGTGAGGAAGACCTGGCAGTGGCCTGTCAGGGTGCTGACGTGATTCAACTGGCGGTGCCGATTCTGGCCATGGAGAAAGTGCTCGCGCGGTTGGCGAGTCTGGATCTGGGGCAAGCGATTGTGACGGATGTCGGCAGCGCCAAAGGCAATGTGGTGCGCGCTGCGACCGAGGCGTTCGGCGGTATGCCGGCGCGCTTCGTGCCGGGCCATCCGATTGCCGGTTCCGAGCAGAGTGGGGTGGAAGCCTCCAATGCCGAGCTGTTCCGTCGCCACAAAGTCATTCTCACGCCGCTTGAGCAAACTGATCCAATGGCGCTTGCCATGGTCGATCGTCTATGGCGCGAACTGGGTGCCGACGTCGAGCACATGCAGGTCGAGCGTCACGATGAAGTGCTGGCTGCAACCAGTCATCTGCCGCACTTGCTGGCCTTCGGTCTGGTCGACTCGTTGGCCAAGCGCAATGAAAACCTTGAGATCTTCCGTTACGCTGCCGGTGGTTTCCGCGATTTCACAAGAATCGCCGGAAGCGACCCGGTGATGTGGCACGACATCTTCCTCGCCAACCGCGAGGCTGTTTTGCGCACACTCGATACATTTCGCAGCGACCTCGACGCCTTGCGCGACGCGGTCGATGCAGGGGATGGGCACCAATTGTTGGGCGTTTTCACTCGCGCCCGGGTTGCCCGCGAGCATTTCAGTAAAATCCTGGCCCGCAGGGCCTATGTGGACGCTATGAATTCCAACGATCTGATCTTCCTGGCTCAACCTGGTGGCCGCCTGTCCGGTCGGATTCGCGTACCGGGTGACAAATCGATTTCCCACCGTTCGATCATGCTCGGCTCGCTGGCCGAAGGCGTCACCGAAGTCGAAGGTTTCCTTGAGGGCGAAGATGCTCTGGCGACCTTGCAGGCATTCCGTGACATGGGCGTGGTCATCGAAGGCCCGCACCATGGCCGCGTGACTATCCATGGTGTCGGCCTGCATGGTCTGAAGCCTGCGCCGGGCCCGATCTATCTGGGCAACTCCGGTACGTCGATGCGTCTGCTGTCCGGCCTGCTGGCCGCGCAGAACTTCGACAGCACCCTGACCGGCGATGCTTCGCTGTCCAAGCGTCCGATGAATCGCGTGGCCAATCCGCTGCGCGAAATGGGCGCCGTGATCGAAACCGCCGCCGAAGGCCGTCCGCCGATGACCATTCGTGGCGGGCACAAGCTCAAGGGCCTGACCTACACCATGCCGATGGCCAGTGCTCAGGTGAAATCCTGCCTGCTGCTTGCCGGTCTGTACGCTGAAGGCAAGACCACTGTTACCGAGCCTGCGCCAACCCGTGACCACACCGAGCGCATGCTGCGCGGTTTTGGCTACCCTGTGAGTGTCAATGGCGCCACGGCATCGGTCGAATCCGGTGGCAAGCTGACGGCGACCCATATCGAAGTGCCAGGCGACATCTCGTCGTCGGCGTTCTTCCTGGTTGCTGCTTCAATCGCTGAAGGTTCGGAGCTGGTGCTGGAGCACGTTGGCATCAACCCGACCCGTACGGGTGTGATCGACATCCTGCGTCTGATGGGCGCTGACATTACTCTGGAAAACCAGCGTGAAGTCGGCGGCGAACCTGTAGCAGACCTGCGCGTGCGGGCAGCTAAACTCAAAGGTATCGAAATCCCGGAAGAGCTGGTTCCGCTGGCGATCGACGAATTCCCGGTGCTGTTCGTAGCCGCCGCCTGTGCCGAAGGGCGCACTGTGCTGACCGGTGCCGAAGAGTTGCGAGTCAAGGAATCGGACCGTATCCAGGTCATGGCGGACGGTTTGCTGGCGCTGGGCGTCAAGTGCGAGCCGACCGCGGACGGCATCATCATCGACGGCGGCCAGATCGGCGGCGGCGAAGTGCATGGTCACGGCGATCACCGTATTGCCATGGCGTTCAGTGTGGCGTCCTTGCGTGCCACTGCACCGATCCGCATCCATGATTGCGCCAACGTCGCGACGTCGTTCCCGAACTTCCTTGCGCTGTGCGGGCAGGTTGGTATTCGTGTGGCACAAGAGGCTCAGTCGTGAAAAACATTGCACCGGTCATCACCATTGATGGGCCAAGCGGCTCGGGCAAAGGCACTGTGGCCGGGATTCTGGCCAAACGTCTGGGCTGGAATCTGCTGGATTCCGGTGCGCTTTATCGCTTGCTGGCTTTCGCTGCGCACAATCATGGGGTCGACCTGACCAATGAAGAGTTGCTCAAGCAACTTGCCGCTCATCTGGATGTTCAGTTCATCGCGGCGACCGACGGTCAATTGCAGCGAATCATCCTGGAAGGTGACGAAGTCAGCGATGTCATCCGCACTGAAAGCGTCGGTTCCGGCGCTTCTCAAGTGGCTGCGTTGCCGGCCGTGCGTGAGGCGCTGCTACAGCGCCAGCGTGCTTTCCAGGAAGCGCCGGGCCTTGTCGCCGATGGTCGCGACATGGGCACGGTGGTTTTTCCGAGTGCGCCGCTGAAGATTTTCCTGACCGCCAGTGCCGAGGAGCGGGCGCGCCGTCGATATTTGCAGTTGAAGGGCAAAGTCGAGGGTGTTAGTCTGTCGAGTCTGCTAGATGAGATCCGTGCACGCGACGAGCGTGACATCCAGCGAGCGGTAGCCCCGCTTAAACCGGCGGCTGACGCCATACAGCTGGATTCCACGGAGTTGTCCATCGATCAGGTGCTTGAACGCATCATGAGCGAGATCGCCATTCGCGATATCGCCGGGTGACCAAGAAGGCGGCAGGGGACCAGTCATAGTCCTGCGGCGCTTCTTCTATATGAAACTAACCCACACCGTCTGGGGTGTGGAGATGGGCGTATCCTTCGCCCTCATTTACAGGAATTAAAATGAGCGAAAGCTTTGCGGAACTCTTTGAAGAAAGCCTAAAAACCCTGAACCTTCAGGCAGGCTCCATCATCACCGGTGTTATCGTTGATATCGATTACCAGGCTCGCTGGGTAACCGTTCACGCTGGCCTGAAGTCTGAAGCACTCATCCCGCTTGAGCAGTTCTACAACGACGCTGGCGATCTGACTATCAATGTCGGTGACGAAGTTCACGTTGCTCTGGACTCGGTTGAAGACGGTTTCGGTGAAACCAAGCTGTCCCGTGAAAAAGCCAAGCGCGCTGAGTGCTGGATCGTTCTGGAAGCTGCCTTCGCAGCCGAGGAAGTGGTCAAGGGCGTTATCAACGGTAAGGTTAAAGGCGGCTTCACTGTCGACGTTAACGGCATCCGTGCGTTCCTGCCAGGTTCCCTGGTTGACGTCCGTCCAGTGCGCGACACCACGCACCTGGAAGGCAAAGAGCTGGAATTCAAGGTCATCAAGCTGGACCAGAAGCGCAACAACGTTGTCGTTTCCCGTCGCAGCGTCCTGGAAGCCGAGAACTCCGCCGAGCGTGAAGCTCTGCTGGAATCCCTGCAGGAAGGCCAGCAAGTCAAAGGTATCGTCAAAAACCTCACCGATTACGGCGCATTCGTCGATCTGGGTGGCGTGGACGGCCTGCTGCACATCACCGACATGGCCTGGAAGCGCATCAAGCATCCTTCCGAGATCGTCAACGTTGGTGACGAAATCGACGTTAAGGTTCTGAAATACGATCGCGAACGCAACCGTGTTTCCCTGGGCCTGAAGCAACTGGGCGAAGATCCATGGGTTGCTATCAAAGCCCGTTACCCAGAAAGCACTCGCGTTACCGCACGTGTAACCAACCTGACCGACTACGGCTGCTTCGCTGAGCTGGAAGAAGGCGTTGAAGGCCTGGTACACGTTTCGGAAATGGACTGGACCAACAAAAACATCCACCCTTCGAAAGTCGTACAAGTCGGCGACGAAGTGGAAGTTATGGTTCTGGACATCGACGAAGAGCGTCGTCGTATCTCCCTGGGCATCAAGCAGTGCAAATCTAACCCATGGGAAGATTTCTCTGGCCAGTTCAACAAGGGCGATAAAATCTCCGGCACCATCAAGTCGATCACCGATTTCGGTATCTTCATTGGTCTGGACGGCGGCATCGACGGTCTGGTTCACCTGTCCGACATCTCCTGGAACGAAGTTGGCGAAGAAGCTGTTCGTCGTTTCAAGAAGGGCGACGAGCTGGACACCGTTATCCTGTCGGTTGACCCAGAGCGCGAGCGTATCTCCCTGGGTATCAAGCAGCTGGAAAGCGACCCGTTCTCCGAGTACGTCTCGGTTAACGACAAAGGCGCAATCGTTACTGGCACCGTGAAAGAAGTTGACGCCAAAGGCGCCATCATCGTTCTTGCCGACGATATCGAAGCGACTCTGAAAGCCTCCGAAATCAGCCGTGACCGCGTTGAAGACGCGCGCAACGTTCTGAAAGAAGGTCAGGAAGTAGAAGCCAAGATCATCAGCGTTGACCGCAAGAGCCGCGTAATCCAGCTCTCCATCAAGTCGAAAGACGATGCTGAAGAGAAAGAAGCTATCCAAAGCCTGAAGGCTGAAGAAGCTCCTGCTGGCGACACCACCATGGCGGCACTGCTGCGCCAGGCAATGGCCAAACAGAACTAAGTTCTGCTTGATCATGAAAAGGGCGACTTCGGTCGCCCTTTTTTGTGCCTGCGATTTACTGATCGGCGATTCCGTTTTCCTGAATCGGGAGGGGTAGTGAAACCAATCCATTTCCCGGGATGTCTGTTTCTTTAATCGGATCAATCGCCTATTCGCGACTAAGCTTGATTTCAGGTGCGTAGTCGCCGGGCTTGGCCTGGCATAAGGAAGTGGATGAACAAGTTTATTGTCCTCGTTGCAGTGCTTGCGCTGGCGGGATGTACCACGAGCGCCAAATCCCATGCGGTGCGTGGTGTCAGTGGGATCGAGATTGACTGTTCGGGGCTGGGCTCTGGCTGGGAGAAGTGCCAAAAACGCGCGGCCAAGGAGTGTAAGGGTTCCGGCTATAAGGTCATTACGCGCTCTGACGACGCCAAGGATGAAGACGATTATCCTTTTGGCTTTAATCCCGCGGGCTTCGTAACCCGCACCATGCTGGTGATGTGCCGCTAGATCTGCGGTCTTCCGGCTTGGTATGGCGCCCTGAAAATGGGCGTCCAGATGCTGTGGAAGATATGTCAATCCCTGGGCTGTTCAAAATCTTCCGGGCGTGCTAAAACCTTTCAAGCGCTGATCTAGCTGCTTGAAAAAGAAGGGAAAAATATGACGAAGTCGGAGTTGATCGAACGAATTGTCACCCATCAAGGGCTGCTCTCATCCAAGGATGTGGAGCTGGCCATCAAGACCATGCTTGAACAAATGTCCCAATGTCTGGCCACCGGTGATCGTATCGAGATCCGCGGGTTTGGCAGCTTCTCTTTGCACTATCGTGCGCCGCGCGTTGGTCGCAATCCAAAGACTGGCCAGTCGGTTAGCCTCGACGGCAAATTTGTCCCGCATTTCAAGCCGGGCAAAGAGTTGCGTGATCGGGTGAACGAGGAAGAGGAGGAGGGGGTTTGATCCTCGCTGCTGACTATCAGGGAGACGCTCATGCGTAATCTCAAGCGCATACTAATTGGCGTTTTTATTCTTTTATTGGTGCTGGCGATCCTGGCCTTTGTGCTTGAGAACCAGCAGTCAGTTTCTTTGCTGTTTCTGGGTTGGGCAGGACCTGAACTTCCAGTATCGCTGGTCGTAGTGCTGGCCTTGCTCCTTGGTATGATCTTCGGCCCGATACTTGGCCTGTTTCTGGGGCGTTCGTCCAAAGCAGCGCGCAAGCGCCTTGTCTGAAAGCGACAGGTACAGGGCGTCTGTCGAATTTGCGCCTCAACCTGTCTATATCCATTAGTAAAAGATTCATTAAGCTGTAAAATGCGTCCCTTGTTCGATAGTGGCATATTCCCACATCGATTCAGACTGACTCTGACAGAAGCCTCATAATGGAGGCTTTTGCATTCATGGATTAGACCGCGCTCGTTGGTGGCGCTGTCCGCAGCTCAAGGGTATGGTTTCGCGTGAAAATTCTAGTTACCGGCGGCGCCGGGTTCATCGGCTCGGCAGTCATCCGTCACATCATTTCCAACACCACCGACGCCGTGATCAACGTCGACAAGCTGACGTATGCCGGTAACCTTGAGTCGCTGGCCGAAGTGAGCGGTGATTCGCGCTATGTGTTCGAGCGCGTCGACATCTGTGATCGTGATCAGATCGATCGTGTTCTGCGTGAGCACCAACCAGATGCCATCATGCACCTGGCCGCCGAGTCCCACGTCGATCGTTCGATCACCGGTCCGTCCGAGTTCATTCAGACCAACATCATCGGTACCTACACGCTGCTGGAAGCTGCGCGCCATTACTGGGCTGCGCTGGATGATGCGCGTAAAGCCAACTTCCGCTTCCATCATATTTCGACTGACGAAGTTTACGGAGACCTAGAAGGTCCGGAAGACCTCTTCACCGAAACCACGCCTTATCAGCCTAGCTCGCCTTATTCGGCCAGCAAGGCCAGCTCCGATCACCTCGTTCGCGCGTGGGCCCGTACTTATGGCCTGCCGACATTGGTGACCAACTGCTCGAATAACTACGGCCCTTGCCACTTCCCTGAGAAACTGATCCCGCTGATCATTCTTAATGCGCTGGAAGGCAAGCCGTTGCCTGTTTATGGCAAAGGTAATCAGGTTCGCGATTGGCTGTATGTCGAAGATCACGCCCGTGCTTTGTATAAAGTCGTGACCGAAGGTGTAATCGGTGAGACTTACAACATTGGCGGTCATAATGAAAAACAAAACATCGAAGTGGTGCATACCCTGTGTGCGTTGCTCGATGAGTTGCGTCCTGACTCGGCACATCGCCCGCATGCCAGCCTGATTACCTATGTTCAGGATCGCCCTGGTCACGACGTGCGTTACGCGATCGACGCCAGCAAGATCCAGCGTGAACTTGGCTGGACGCCTGAAGAAACCTTCGAAACCGGTATTCGCAAGACCGTCGAGTGGTACCTCAACAACACTGAGTGGGTTGCTCACGTCAAGAGCGGCAGCTACCAGCAGTGGATCGACCAGAACTACGCAGATCGCATGAACAAGGCATGAAGATTCTCCTGCTGGGCAAAAATGGCCAGGTAGGTTGGGAGCTGCAACGCTCCCTTGCCCCGCTTGGCGAGTTGATCGCACTTGATCGCCATGCCGTTGAAGGTTTTTGTGGTGACCTGTCCGATCTGGATGCGCTGCGTGCAACTATTCGTCGAATCCGCCCCGATATCATCGTCAACGCGGCAGCGTATACCGCTGTGGACAAAGCTGAATCGGAAAGCGAGTTGGCTGACCGGGTAAATGCTCAGGCGAGTCGGCTCTTGGCCGAGGAAACTGCGATTCTGGGTGGCTGGCTGATTCACTATTCGACCGATTATGTCTTCAGTGGCCACGGCACCACACCTTGGCAGGAGACCGATGCAGTTGCTCCGGTCAATCAGTATGGCGAAAGCAAACTCGCGGGTGAGCAAGCCATCACTGCGTCCGGATGCAAGCATCTGATCTTCCGGACAAGCTGGGTCTACGGCGCTCGAGGCAATAACTTCGCCAAGACCATGCTGCGTCTGGCCAAAGATCGCGACACACTGAGTGTCATCGCCGATCAAATCGGAGCACCGACAGGGGCTGATCTGATTGCCGATGTCACTGCGTTGGCTATCCGCGAGGTGTTGCAACGACCCGAGCTGGCAGGCTTGTATCATCTGGCAGCCGCAGGTGAAGTCTCCTGGCATGGTTATGCCAGCCATGTAATTGCATTTGCTCAAGATAACGGTGAGCAGCTCGCCGTCGAGACGATCAGTCCGATCGATACGACTGCTTATCCGACACCCGCGCGTCGGCCTCTGAACTCACGTTTGAATACTCAGAAGCTACGCGACCATTTTTCTCTACACTTGCCGGATTGGCAAAGTGGCGTAACCCGAATGCTTAGGGAAGTTCTCAACAAATGACCACGACAAATCGTAAAGGCATCATCCTCGCCGGTGGCTCGGGCACGCGCCTGCACCCGCTGACCCTTGGCGTCTCGAAGCAGATGCTGCCGATCTACGACAAGCCGATGATCTTTTATCCGCTCTCAGTGCTGATGCTCGCAGGCATGCGGGAAATTCTGATCATTTCGACTCCCGAAGATCTGCCTTGTTTTCGAAAGTTGCTTGGAGATGGTAGTCAGTACGGTATCAGTCTGACTTACGCGGAACAGCCTAGTCCGGATGGCCTGGCGCAGGCATTTCTGATCGGTGAGGAGTTCATCGGTAAGGATCCTTGCTGTCTCATCCTGGGCGACAACATTTTCTACGGTCAGCATTTCTCTGACAACTTGCGTTCTGCGATGACTCAGAAGCAAGGGGCAACCGTATTTGGTTATCACGTTTCAGATCCTGAGCGTTTTGGTGTCGTTGAATTCGATGGCTCGGGACGCGCGTTGAGTATCGAGGAAAAACCGGCAAAGCCTAAATCGAATTACGCGGTTACCGGTTTGTATTTCTATGACAATGATGTTGTTGAAATAGCCAAGAACATCAAGCCTTCGGAGCGCGGCGAACTCGAAATCACCGATGTCAATCGAGCCTACCTGGAGCGCAAGACGCTCAACGTGGAAATGCTCGGGCGAGGTTTCGCCTGGCTCGATACCGGTACGCATGACTCGCTGTTGGAAGCCAGCCACTTCGTGCACACGATCGAGCAACGCCAAGGCCTTAAGGTCGCGTGCCTGGAAGAAATTGCTTTTCACAATGGCTGGATTGCTGCGAGTCAGCTACAGGTTCAGGCTGACAAGTTGAAAAAAACCGGCTACGGACAGTATCTGCAGAAGATTCTTGATGAAGGTCGCCGTTCGTGAAGCTCCTCCAAACCTCTATAGCGGGTGTCGCTATTTTGGAGTCTGCGGTTCATGAAAAATCGCATCGGTTGTCAATGCACAGCTTTGATCAGTTTGCATTTAACGATGCGTTTAAAACGGCTGGTCTGTCAGTGCCGCAGCAATTGGTACAGGACTCTCACTTTCGGTTAAGGAAAGGGGAGTTGCGTGGCTTGCGCTATCAACTGCCGCCCCATGCTCAAGGCGCTCTCATCAGCGTTATAGGTGGGGCTGCTCATGTAGTCGCAGTAGACGTACGTTGCGATTCTCCAACTTACGGCAAATCAGTTGGTGTCGATCTGGATTCCAGCTCACAGCGCTCGCTTTGGATCCCTGAAGGGTTCGCTCACGGTTATCTTGCGCTGGAAGAAGACACTCACTTTTTTTGCAAGACCACTCACGGACTGCATAGTGCATCCGAGCGATCACTCAGGTGGAACGATCCGGCAATCGGTGTCAATTGGCCCCAGTCGGTGCAAATAAGTGTCAGCGAGCAAGACGCCGCGGCACCGCTGTTGGAAGACTGCGAACGCTATTCAGGGTTTCTCCATGGAACTACGGAATGGATTGACTTGAGGGTAATTGGCGATCAGCGAGGAAGTCTGGTTGCGCTTGAGCCTGGTTTGAATATTCCGTTCGCGATAAAGCGGGTTTATTATATCTACGGCACGCTGCCTGATGTAGGTCGTGGTTATCATGCTCATCGTCGTCTGGAACAAATGGCTATTTGCGTCTCTGGCCGTTGCAAGATGATCATTGATGATGGCGTTACGAGGCAAGAGCAGCTCTTGGATTCTGCCAGTAAAGCATTGGTTATTCGCAACATGATTTGGCGCGAAATGCACGATTTCAGCGATGACTGTGTACTTCTTGTTTTGGCGAGCGAGTACTACGATGAGTCTGATTATATCCGCGACTATGACCAGTTTATAAGAGAGGTGAATAATGGAAAAGAATAAGAAGCTGATCGTTGTAGGTGCCGGTGAATTGGCAATGATCGCTTATGAATACTTTACATACGATTCCGATTACGAAGTGTGTGCTTTCGCCGTTGAGCGAGAATACATTGACAGTACCGAATTGTATGATTTGCCGATCGTCTCTTTCGAAGAAATGGAGCAGCAGTTTCCGCCTGCAGAATTTGAAGCATTCGTGGCGATTCCTGCGTCCCAGCTTAACCGCTTGAGAACCCGTTTGTATCAGGGCGTTAAAGACAAGGGCTACACATGTGCGACGTATATAAGCTCGCGAGCCTTTGTTTGGCGAAATGCAAAGATAGGCGAAAACTGCTTCATCTTTGAGAATAATACGGTTCAGCCTTTTGTCGAGATTGGCAATAACGTAATTTTGTGGAGTGGTAATCACATCGGTCATCGTTCGGTGATCGAGGATAATTGCTTTATTTCTTCGCATGTTGTTGTTTCGGGCTACTGCCGAATCGGCGAATCGTGCTTTTTAGGTGTGAACTCGACACTCAATGATCATGTAACTGTTGCGCGAGACTGCATAGTGGCCTCCGGGTCTTTGGTCTCGAAGTCTCTGAAAGAGCCTGAGCGTATTTATTATGGTTCTCCTGCAAAAGAGCTCGCCAAGAAAAGTTCACTGAGCGTTAAATTGTAAAGGAAGGCGTCATGAAGTGGAGCAAGCTAGGTCATGTTTTTTCTCCAGCAGGAACAAATGATTGGAAGAAAAATTCTGCGCTGACGCCTACACCGATTCTGTTGGACAACGATGTAATCCGTGTCTATGCAGGGTTCAGGGATGAAGAGGGTATTAGTCGGATAGGCTACGTCGACGTCGATTCCCAGGATCCTACAAAAGTTTTAAAGGTTTCTGATGTTCCGGTCCTTGATCGTGGTCGGGACGGATGTTTTGACGATAACGGCGTTATCTTAGGTGATGTCGTCCGGTACGGTAATGTCCTGCGTATGTACTACGTTGGCTTTCAAATCGTCAAACGTGCGAAGTTTCTAGCCTTCACCGGGCTGGCAGAAAGTACTGATGGCGGTGAGACCTTCCAGCGTGTTTCGGAAATGCCAGTCATGGACAGAGCCGACGGTGGGAGCACGATTCGCGCAATCCATTCGGTGTTGTTCGAAGATAACGTCTGGAAGGTCTGGTTCGCCGTGGGAGACTCGTGGACGTTGATCAACGGCAATCAATATCCTGATTATAATATCTGGTATACCGAATCCGCCGATGGACGGGTATTTAATCAGAAGGAGTTGCTGTGTATTGATGTGGAAGGTGACGAGTACCGAATTGGTCGTCCGTCCGTCTACAAGTTTGAAGACAAGTACTACATGTTTTACACGAAGGGTGGAACATCGGGTCTTGACTATTTTCCAGGTGTCGCTGTTTCCAATGACGGAAAGAATTGGCAGCGTCAGGACAAAGAGTTTGGCCTGGAGCTTTCGGAGAATGGTTTTGATTCTTTGCATCTTTGCTATCCGAGGCTGGTTGTGGCGGGCAATAAGACTTTCTGTTTTTACAATGGAAATAACATGGGAGCTGAAGGTTTTGGTGTGGCGGAGTTGTTGGAATGGTAGTTTGCGAGTTTTATTCGGCCGCTAAAAAAAACGAATGGGATAGTTTCGTTTCCGACTCAAAGACTCCACTGTTTATCTTTCATAGAAATTTCATGGAGTACCACGCCGATCGCTTTATCGACGCCTCCTTGATGATTTATGAGGACGAGGTTCTGGTTGCTGTTTTGCCGGCGAGTCGCAACGATAGCGTTCTGGTAAGTCATGGTGGTTTGACCTATGGCGGCTTGATCCTGTCTCAGAAAGTCAAGGCCGAAGCCGTGTTGGAAAGCGTTCAGGCTGTCATGCTTTTCGCCAAATCCAATGGCTTTGATAAAATCATATACAAGGCCATACCCTATATATTCTCGACGCACGGTGCTCAGGAAGATCTTTATTCTTTGTTCAAGGTTGGCGCGGAAATAACTCGTCGGGATTTGTCGAGTATTATTTACCTTGACCGCCGCTTGAAACTTTCCAAAGGAAGAAAGTGGCTGATTGCTCGTGCTAAAAAGAATAATTTGGTTGTTATAGACTCACAAAACTGGGCCGAGTTTATTGGCTTGCTCAATGATGTGCTCGAAAAGCACGGTGCTGTACCTGTGCACACTTCACAAGAACTCGAACTGTTAGCCTCTCTTTTTCCGGATAACATCTCTCTGCGGGTTGTTAAGTCTGAAGAGAAGATTCTGGCGGCAACGTTGTTGTTCAAATTTGGTGAAGTCGTTCACACCCAGTATCTGGCAACGAGCGCTGAGGGTAAAGAAGTGGGTGCCTTGGATCATCTCATTGAGACCTGTATCCAAGAGAGCGCTAGCGGTGGCTTCAAGTATTTCAGCTTCGGCGTCTCTACCGAAGATGGCGGTAAATATATCAACTCTGGTTTGCTTGCTCAAAAAGAAAGCTTTGGTGCGCGCGCCATGACAATCGATTTTTATGAGATTAAGCTCAATGATTAATTTTCTGGATTTGAAGAAAGTAAACCAGGTCTACGCTGCGGAGTTGAAGGAAGCCTGCTCAAGGGTTATCGATTCCGGTTGGTATATCGGCGGCCAGGAGCTCTCGAAGTTTGAGCAAGAGTTCGCGAGCTATTGTGGCGCCAAATATTGTGTCGGCGTTGCGAATGGTTTGGATGCTCTTAATCTAACACTTAGAGCCTGGAAGGAAATGGGCAAGTTGCAGGATGGCGATGAGGTTATCGTCCCCGCTAACACCTATATCGCCAGCATTCTGGCAATAACCGAGAATCGGTTGGTTCCTGTTCTTGTCGAACCTGATGAATACAGCTTCAATTTGTCGCCTCAGTTGGTTGAGCGTGCAATCACCAAAAAAACCAAGGTCATACTTGCCGTTCATCTCTATGGACAGCTGGCGGAGATGCCATTGCTCTGCGCGCTGGCCAAAAAGCATGGTCTGCTAGTGCTGGAAGATTCCGCTCAGGCACACGGTGCAAGCATTGACGGGCGTCGTGCGGGAACTTGGGGCGATGCTTCGGGATTCAGTTTTTACCCGGGCAAAAATCTGGGTGCCCTGGGCGATGCAGGTGCTATCACAACAGACGATGAAGAGCTGCAGTCTGTTGTCCGTGCGCTTGGCAACTATGGGAGCTATAAGAAGTACGAAAACCAATACAAAGGCGTCAACAGTCGTCTCGATGAAATCCAGGCAGCAATGTTGCGTGTAAAACTGAACTATCTGGATCATGAGATCAGCGTAAGGCGTTCCTTGGCAAATCAGTACATTGCTCATCTGGACAATTCGTTGATCCAGGTTCCGGTACCGACTCTCCAAGAGCAGCACGTTTGGCACCTGTTTGTTGTGCGTAGTAAAAGACGCGATGAGCTGAAAAGTTATTTGCACGGTCATGGTATCGAAACGCTTATTCATTACCCGATCCCGCCACATAAGCAAAATGCTTATACAGAACTGGCCTCCCAGCATCACCCGGTCACCGACTCGGTGCACGCTACTGTATTGAGCTTGCCTTTGAGCCCGGTTACGTCGACTGATGAAGTGGCGCAGGTCATTGAACGCTTGAATGCTTTCTCTTGAGGTGAATGTTTCCAATTTGATCAGGGAACTCATCAGCTTCAGAAGGGGCTGAAGCGTGTAATTTAAATGCTGCGTTGAATGGTTTTGATTTTGAATATTTTAAGAACGGGAATGCTAACCTCCATCGCTACCGTCGCCCGCTTATTGTCGGGTTTCCTGGTGATGAAGTTTGTGGCTATTTTGGCTGGCCCTGAAGGAGTTGCACAACTGGGTCAATTCATGAGCCTCACAGCACTACTGGTTGTTTTATCAGGCGGGGGCGTTGGGGCGGGTGTGGTCAAATACCTGGCTGAGTACCGCGAAAAAAATCTTCCGCTTCAAAATCTGTTGAACTCAGCATTTTGCTTTTCTCTTGTTTCATCGTTGGTTATGTGTTTGGCTGTGCTCGCCTTCAGCGCAGATATAACAATCTGGTTGCTCGGTGATCTTCGCTACAAAAGTCTGATTGTTGTGTTGGCGTTCGCCCAGACTTTTGTAGCCGTGCACAATCTCATCATTGCCATCGTTAACGGGATGATGGATGTAAAGCGTCTCGCAGCTATACACGTAGGGGGGGCTGCACTGGGAGTGCTGGCCCCTTTGGTGTTGGGATACTACTTTCAGCTGTACGGTGTATTGCTGGCATTTCTGCTTGCGCAGGCGAGTCTTCTATTTGTTAGTTTCACGTTCTACAGAAAGAGCAGCTACTTCAGTTGGAGCTATTTCAGGCTGAAGTGGGATGTGGACATGGTCAAGAAATTATCGCATTACGCGCTAATGACTCTGACTTCCGCTCTTCTTGCTCCGTTGGTTCAAATTGCCGTAAGGAATATATTGGCCGACAAGTTTTCCTGGGAGCAGGTGGGTTATTGGCAAGCTGTCAGCAAAGTTTCAGAAGCTTATCTTTTGTTTATTACCATGGCCATTACTGTTTACTATCTGCCGAAGCTGTCAGCGATTGTTGAACGTAAGTTGTTGGTTGCGGAAATCAGATCAGCCTACCAGTATCTGATCCCCGCAGTTGTAGTGTCAGCGTTGGGTATATACCTCTTTCGTGATTTTATAACCCAGTTGCTGTTTTCTGGCGAGTTTTCGAACGCTCTTTATCTGTACGCACCGCAGTTGATTGGTGATGTAATCAAGATAATGTCATTCATTCTTTCGTTTATCATGCTCGCCAAGGCCATGACCAAGCTGTTCGTTTTTTCAGAGGTTTTTTTCAGTCTGACCTATGTCGCGTGGACTTATATGCTGACCGACTACTTTGGGTTGATAGGAGCCATGTACGCATTCATAGTTAACTATGCGATCTATTTCCTATTCTGTTTTGTGGTTGCTCGCCGATTTATCGTGAGTATTAAGTGATGCTGTAGCGTCGTAGCTCAATTATTTAAGGTGCGCCGTTTCAAATGAGGGCGCGAATGTAGAAGCTTTATAGGTTTTTGCTCGATCCTGTTGGTGTACGGTGATCAGGAAAGCTTGAGCTGATTGGAAGTGTGATGCAATTCATCGTTGCCGATGATCGGTGAAAGCCAAAGGAGATTTTGCAGTATATGGTTAAGATCGCTGTCTTGTTAGCAGCCTACAATGGCGTCCAGTGGCTCCCCGCGCAGATCGAGTCGATCCTGAAGCAGAGAGGCGTCAGTGTGACTGTCTTTGTCAGCGTTGACCGCTCCAGTGATGGAACCGATTCGTTGGTAAGTCAGTTGGCGCTGGATAATCCGCAGATCAGAGCTCTTCCTTACGGGGAACGTTTTGGTGGGGCTGCGCGAAATTTTTTCAGGCTTATTCGTGATGTGGATTTCTCCGAATTCGATTATGTGGCGCTCGCCGACCAAGACGATATCTGGTTAGAAGATAAGTTGATCACCGCTCATGAGAAAATTTCTGCAACGGGCGCCTCAGCGTATTCAGGTAATGTGACGGCCTTCTGGCCTGATGGCCGTGAAACTGTGCTTAACAAGGTACAACCGCAGCAAGCATACGATTTTCTATTTGAGGCTGCGGGACCGGGTTGTAGCTATGTTCTCAGAACTGCCGATGCGCTGGAGTTCAAGCGATTCATGACTGCCAACTGGTCACGAGTCGGCGAGGTATCGCTGCATGACTGGTTGTTGTACGCCTGGTTCAGGGCGAACGCTCTAGTCTGGTACATGGATGCCATTCCATATATGCGTTACCGTCAGCATACCAATAATCAGTTTGGTGCCAATTCTGGATTCAAAGCAGTGATTGGCCGTCTGTCCTTGTTGAGAAATGGCTGGTATCGCGGCGAGGTCAATAAAATTTCCAGTCTGTTGGCTGATAAAGTCCGCGGATTGCCAAGCTCCATAACAAATGAAGGCAATATTTCTCGCGGGTTTTTGATCTGGAACTGGTCTAAGTTGCGTCGCCGACATCGCGACCGAATTTTCTTGTTGGCAATGGTGGTCCTAGGTATTTATTAGTTATCGAACTGCTCGACTTTCCACTGCTTGATACCATTGTGGATTTCAGGCTTTGAGTGGAATTTTAGAGCATGTATAATTCTGCTGAAGAGCTATATTTTTTTTGAGAATTGCGTTTTAAACCCGGTCCTGATGACGTTGATTTTTTCAAATGGACCGTGGAGGCGGTGAACCCGGGCGCCGGAACCGTTGAGAAGCAATTTATGGAGCGTAAATAATGATTCAGTGGTTGTTTCTTTCCATCGTTATTGTCCTGTCGTTGGCTCTTACGGCGTGGCTAAGACGATATGCTCTCGCGCGTAAAATCATCGATGTCCCGAATTCCCGGAGCTCACATACGATACCGACGCCGCGGGGCGGAGGCGTCGCGATCGTGCTGGTCTTTCTGCTTAGTCTGCCATTCATGGCGTGGATGCAATTGGTGTCCGTTGATTCTCTGATAGCGGTCGGTGGGGCAGGGGCACTGATCGCAGTGATTGGTTTCATTGATGATCACGGTCATGTAGCGGCCAGATGGCGATTGCTGGGACATTTCGCTGCCGCCGCTTGGGCATTGGCCTGGTTGGGTGGGCTGCCTGCGATTGAAGTTTTTGGTGTCACGATTGATTTGGGTTGGGCGGGTTACGTGGTCTCGGCAGTTTTCCTGGTGTGGATGCTCAATCTTTACAATTTCATGGACGGTATCGACGGCATTGCCAGTGTTGAAGCCATCAGTGTGTGCGCTGGTCTAGCGTTGTTGCATTGGCTCAGCGGTTCTGAAGGAATGATTTGGCTCCCTCTCAGTCTCGCTTGTGCAACCGCAGGCTTTTTGTTCTGGAATTTCCCGCCCGCGCGAATTTTCATGGGTGATGCGGGTAGCGGGTTTCTGGGTATGGTGCTCGGTATTTTTGCGATAAGCGCAGCCTGGACGTCACCGAAAATGTTCTGGGCGACATTGATCCTGCTTGGCGTGTTCATAGTGGACGCAACGTTCACTTTGATGCGCCGGTGTCTGCGCGGTGACAAGGTCTACGAAGCTCATCGCAGCCATGCATACCAATTTGCCTCCAGATATTTTGGTAAACACCTGCCGGTCACACTTGGGGTTGCAGTGTTGAATACGTTCTGGCTTCTGCCGGTCGCCTTGTCCATAGTTTTGTTAGGTCTGGACGGTGTGCTCGGCTTGATTTTGGCTTACTCGCCGTTGCTTGTTCTGGCGGTGAAGTTTCATGCGGGAGAGCTTGAAAGCGCCGGTAACACGACCGGTGTTGAGAATTGATCGCGAAGTGTTTGCCAGCGGTTGTTCTTTGATGAGCGGAGATTGTTCTGCGGTTGTGCCGCAGATTTCTGAGTAGACCTTGGTTGAGCGCGCAGAAATGTTACTGCGCGGCTAATCGTTTCCGAATCCGTCAGAGGGCTCGGCGAGAAGCTTCAGGGGCTTGAGCCGGGTACTTTCAAGCAGGCCACGGTCTCTGTCGCCGAAGTGAGGGCGGTTGACTCACCTCAGTTGATAGTATATAAAATGCGATTATTTTAATGCGCCTTATGTCGGTCGCAATAATGTCCGGAGGCCGTATTGGTACCTTTAGTTTCCTACATCGTACCTGCTTACAATCATGAACAATACGTCCAATGTTGCCTTGATAGTATTTTGGCCGATGTATATGCCAATAAAGAAATCGTCATTATAGATGATGGTTCTACCGACGATACTGCCAAGGTAGTCGAGCAATGGATTTCAGCTCACGGCGATAGCATTAAGGTTGTCTACAGAAGCCGTCCCAATAAGGGCGTTACTGCGACCATTAATGAACTTACGAATATGGCGAGTGGCGAGTTTTTAAGATTGGGAGCCAGTGATGATTATTTTCTTTCCGGCGGCAGTCAGAAACTGGTCGATTATCTTTTAAGTTCGCCGAATAAGGTGGCTGTGATTGGCGACTCTGTTGTTGTCGACGAGAACGGCAAGATTGTGCACAACAGCGGCATGACGGACCTGCATCGAGCTGACAAGCAAAAATACCTGTCGGAAAAAGGCATCGTCGCTTCGGTCATCTCCAATTGGGCGGTTGCAGGGCCCGTGCCAATGGTCCGCAAGACCTACGTCACTAGTGGCGAAGGCTGGGACGAAGGTTTGCGCATTGACGATTGGGACTTCTTTCTGCGTATCGCTGCGCAGGGTGGGCTGGGTTTCATCGATGAGCGTGTTTGCGCCTACAGGGTGCATAGCAGCAATACGTGCCGGACTCCGGATGTCTCTTCGAGAATCAATAATCTCCAGGAGTCCGGACGGGTCGCTAAAAGGCACGTTGAAAAGTTTGAAGGTGCCTTCAAGAGCATGCTGCAAGCGCAGTGTTATTTGGTAGAAGCGAAGGTTGCGTTTCTACAGCGCCGATGGTTCAAGACTTCTTTCTATATGACCGCTTATATTGCATTCACCGCAGTAGGGAAATTAAAAGCATGATTCAATCTGAAAAGGGCGACATGTGAAAGATCTCCAGCGCTCCCCTGCGGTATTTTTCTCGCTGCCCCTGTTGGGCAGCTGTCTTATTGCGTTGCTGACGTTCGAGCTGCCTAACGGTTACGCCGTTGGTATTTCCATACTGATGGTCGTTGCAGCCTTGGCATTGGTATTTGATGCGATTCTTGGTGTTCGCCTTCCTTCGCGCAAAGCGCTGCGGCTAGTCCCCTTTGATCGGTCGCCGGAGTGTTATTGGGTAAAATTGCTCGCGTGGGTGATATTGGCCGCTTGCGTTATTGATCTGACCTTGTTTCCTCTGCCTTTGCTCAATCCGGAGATTTACGCAAACTTCGATGGTGGACGCTCACACGTTCGACATATTTCGAATATGTGCTGGGTGCTGCCGATCGTAGGGTTGCTTTGCTACGCAGACAAGCGCATGAAAGTTCTTTTCATCGCGGTTGGATTGGCGTTTCCGGTACTGGTGCTGGATCGAAATCGTCTGTTTACATCTGTGTATGGTTTGGCGATAACGCTAGTCTTTTTTTCCAAGCGCCAGATTCCGTGGAAGACACTGATTGTGAGCTTGTTTGGCGCGTTGTTGCTTTTTGCGAAGTTGGGGCAGTTTCGCTCCGGGCGTCTTGACTGGGTGGCAATGCCTTTCAGTGATTTTTATAACGCAGCATCGCCCGGTGTTAAGTGGATCTTGCTATACATCGGCGCGGGTATCTACAACTTCAGTTCGATCATGGCGAAGGGTTATATTGACGCAGATTTTCTGATCAATCAGTTGGTTCCCGGTGCCGGCGGCGTGGAAACGTTAGGATCTAATATTCCCTTTGATGAGCCTGTAATTAACGTCGGAACGGAGTACTTTCCGTTTCTGATGGCATGGGGTTCGTTGGGGGCGGTGGGTGCAGCGCTGTTTTTATATCTGTCGTTGGTAGCCTCCGTTTATTTCTTCAAAAAGAACCCTAACATTATTTCGTTTTTGATATTTCTGCGCATCAGTTACTCCTGCGTAATGGCCGGTTTTGCTCCTCAGGCCTACACTTGGACGAACCTGGGCTTCATTGCTTTATGTATCCTTATGCAAATTTTTACCTATCGGGTAGCCCTGAAACCAGTATTGAAAATTAGCCGATAAGACTCGTTGCTCAGCGAAGTTTGAGAAATATTTTGCAGAGTCGAATTGTTATCGAGATGGGCTAAACGGCCTAACTTAACCTTACGCGAGTGATGTTTTATGCACGACCCAGAAGTAAAAAATAATGTGGAAGCTTTTACCTTTCTGTCGTTAATGAAGTTTTTGGCGCAAGGCTGGAAGTTAATTGCTGCAGGCATTGTGCTCGGCTTGCTGGGTGCGGCAGCCTACCTGGCGGTTACCCCGGTTGAGTATGACGCATCGGCGATCGTGAAGATGGCTGAGAACCGTGGGCTGGATAAGGACGGGATTCCGATTCCGAATCAGGTCGAGTCTGCAACGCTGGTCATTGCGCGGTTGAATACGCCTGCTGCATATTCCAGCGAAGTCTTGAGTGCGTGTGGTCTTGAGGATTCTGCCGAGGCGAAGCTGAAACTGAGCAAGGAGGCTCGCTACACAGCCGAAGGGCAGCCTGCTTTTCTTACTGTCAACGTTCGTGGGTCGAGTGCAGAGCTTGCTTCGAAGTGCGCTGAAGGCGTTTTCGATATGATCCGTCAACAGCAGGATACGCTCAGCAAGCCAGGCCGAGAGCGCCTTTCGCAGCTGATCGCTGATCTTCAAAAGTCAAAACAGGCTCATCTGGATGCCCTGCATGGCGGAAATGGCGCGGCAGAGCAAATGGCTGTATACGTCGCGCACCGAGAAGCCATCAATCAGATAGAGACTGCCTTGCGTAGATACGAATACGCTTTGGGCTACGTCCCAACGCAACTGGTTTCCGTCTACCCATCCTCCCAGCCAGTATTCCCACGGCAGGTCCCGGTAATTGTTCTGGGGTTGATCACGGGTCTACTGATCGGATTGCTGGCGGCTTGCCTGCGACGTCTAGGCAAAGGTTGAGAGGCGATGCGCCGGCGACGGCGCATTCGTAGCTTGGCGAAGGAGCGGGCGTGAAAATATTTGTGACAGGTGCTTCCGGTTTTATTGGGAAAAACCTATGTGAGAAACTGTCGGCTGACGGGCACGACGTAGTGGCACTGCATCGCAGGCTGCCAGAGTTGGCCAGCGGCGAAGTCGTGCTGGGTGATCTGGATGATATCGATGCCTGGTCGGATCGTCTCGCGGGCGTCGACTGCGTTATCCATCTGGCCGGACGTGCGCATGTCTTGAACTCGCACGAGCAGAACCCGCTTGAAGTTTTCCGCAAAGTTAATCGCGACGCTTGTCTGCGTCTGGCTGAAGCGTGTGTGTCGAAATGCGTTCAGCGTTTTGTGTTCATCAGCTCCATCGGTGTCAACGGCAATGAAACGCATGGGCAGGCGTTCACCGAGCAATCGTTGGTATCGCCTCATGCTCCCTACGCAATTGCCAAGTACGAGGCTGAAGTTGGACTCACTTCGCTTCTTGAGAATGCGCCTACCGAGTTGGTGATGATTCGTCCGCCGCTTGTATATGGCGCGCACGCGCCTGGCAATTTCCGTCGTCTACTGAAATTGGTCGGGAGTGGCCTGCCAATGCCGTTCGGTCTAGTGACGAACAGACGCAGCATTATCAGCGTAAAAAGCCTGTGTAACTTTATCGCTCTTGCGGCACACCACCCCAAAGCGGCCGGGCAACTGTTTCTTGTAGCTGACGAGCCGGTGTTGTCGACGGCCGATATGGTACGCTCGCTTGCGCAGGGCATGGGCAAGCGAGGCGTGCAGTTACCTGTTCCAACGGTAGTGTTGAAGATCATGAGTTCGCTTGTTGGTAAGAAAGCACTCTATCAGCAACTTTGTGGTTCGCTGGAGGTAGACAGCTCGCATGCTCAGCGGACTCTGGAATGGGAGCCCGAACGTGATACCAGATCAGAGCTTCGACGGGAAAGTGCAAGTTTCCGATCGCTTTAAGGATGTGGAGCGCTGAGCGTTGAAGTGAACACGCTCAGTTGTCCACTGCTTTTTGTTTCCATGGCCGACACGCAGTTCAGCGGCGTCGCACAGTCGATACTGCGTATCGCCCTCTGATCATTACCTGATCATGCTCTGAGCCCGTGAACCTGGGCTCAAGGCTGCCTGCATGTCGACAATGTCCGGATGAAGCGCTGAAAGCGCGCACCTTGTTGCTGTCTTGCGCGATGCACCTGCGCGCGGCGCCCCGGCCTGTCTGTTCGCTGACAGTACATAGATCGTTTTTTCCTGTTATGACGAAGCCTACCTACGTACAATGGCCTCTTATGAGTTCAAACAAGGGAGTAGGGCGCTTTGGAGCAAGGCTATGTGGTCAGGCTGAGAATGTTTTTACTAGGGCTTCCGCGTCGGCAGAAGCGGTTGATCCAAGTGTTCACGGACGTGATTCTCGTTTGGGTAGCCTTATGGATGGCGTTCATGGTGCGTTTAGGGATTGATGAAATGATCAATCCGCTCAAGGTTCACATATGGCTATTCGTCTGTGCGCCCTTGGTTGCGATTCCCCTCTTCATACGATTTGGCATGTACCGAGCGGTCATGCGTTATTTCGGCAATGATGCTCTCGTGGCAATCATCAAGGCAGTCAGCCTGTCTTCGCTTATTCTGGCTTTGATAGTTTACTGGTACAGCAATCACGAGGCTGTGGTTCCTAGGTCGGTGATTTTCAACTACTGGTGGTTGAGCCTTGTCATTATTGGCGGTCTGCGTCTGTTCATGCGTCAATACTTCATGGGCGACTGGTTTACTGCTGCACAGCACGTTCCCTTTACCAATCGTGACGACGGTTTGACCAAGGTTGCGGTTTACGGTGCCGGGGTTGCGGGCAACCAGTTGGTGGCGGCGCTGCGGATGGGGCGTGTCATGCGGCCGGTTGCATTCATCGATGATGATTCCAGTATTGCTGACCGCTCGATTTCAGGTTTGCAGGTTTACAAGCCGAAGCGAATCCAGCAAATGATCGATGTTACAGGCGCTCAAGAGATACTTCTTGCGCTGCCGTCTTCAACCCGTGCGCGGCGTCGAGAAATTCTCAATCTACTTGAAGGGTTTCCCTTGCACGTGCGCAGCGTTCCCAACTTTACTGATTTGGCCAGCGGTCGCGTAAAGGTTGAGGACATTCGCGAAGTTGATATCGCTGACTTGTTGGGTCGCGATTCCGTCCCCGCGCAGCCAGAGCTGCTGGAACGCTGTATCCGCGGTAAAACTGTCATGGTGACGGGCGCTGGTGGTTCTATCGGATCCGAACTGTGCCGACAGATTTTTGCGCTTGGCCCGACCACGCTCCTGCTGTTTGAGCACAGTGAATTCAATCTCTACAGCATTTTGTCCGAACTCGAACAGCGCAGCAGCCGCGAATCGTCAACGGTTCAGTTATTGCCGATCCTTGGTTCCATACGCCATAAAGACAAGTTGCTGGATGTGATGAGTGCCTGGTCGGTCGATACGGTCTATCACGCCGCTGCCTATAAGCATGTGCCGATGGTTGAGCACAACATAGCTGAGGGTGTATTGAATAATGTCATGGGAACGCTTAATACCGCGCAAGCGGCGTTGCAGTCAGGGGTGGCCAATTTTGTCCTGATCTCAACCGACAAAGCGGTTCGTCCGACGAATGTGATGGGAAGTACCAAGCGTCTCGCCGAGTTGACGTTGCAAGCGCTCAGTCGTGAAATCGCTCCGGTATTGTTCGGTGACAAGTCCAACGTTTCGCGTGTCAACAAAACCCGCTTCACAATGGTTCGTTTCGGCAATGTCTTGGGCTCATCCGGTTCGGTTATTCCGCTTTTCCACAGCCAGATCAAGTCTGGAGGGCCGCTCACGGTCACTCATCCTAAAATCACTCGTTACTTCATGACCATTCCTGAAGCAGCTCAACTGGTAATTCAGGCGGGTTCGATGGGGCAGGGCGGCGATGTGTTCGTCTTGGATATGGGCGAGCCGGTCAGAATTGTTGAGCTCGCGGAGAAGATGATCCATCTGTCTGGACTGAGCATCCGTTCCGACAAAAATCCTCATGGCGACATCTCCATCGAGTTCACCGGTCTGCGTCCTGGTGAAAAACTGTATGAAGAGCTGCTGATCGGGGAAAACGTATCGGCAACCCCGCACCCAATGATCATGACCGCTAACGAAGATCACCTTGCCTGGGATGTCCTGAAGGTGCGATTGACCGAGTTGCTGGCTGCGGTCGAGCAGGATGACTACTCGCGTGTTCGGCAACTTCTGCGCGAAACCGTAAGTGGCTACACCCCGGACGGTGAGATAGTCGACTGGATTTACCAGCAGCGTCGCCTCGAACCTTGATTGGCTTCCTCAGCGATCACGTTGGATGATCGGGTTCAGCCCACCCGTCTAGCGACGATTTGAACTGGGCTACACGCTCCGCATTGGGGCCGGTTAATCACCGGCCCTTTTTGCATCTCAGGAGTGGGAACATTCAGTCGATGCATTATTTCACAATGAATCGGGCGAGCAGGAAAGTAACAGGTAGGGTTACGACAACTACCAGAAGGGGAGCCAGTGCGACGGGAATAGATAGCTTTTCGACAGCGATGTATACCAGGCACAACCCACTTATGTATTGGACGATATACACAAGTGGGAACGTGAGCAGCTTCTTGAAAGACAAAGGCTCGTTAAATACAAAGCGAGCATTGAGTACGTAAGAGAGCACAACGCTCAATGCAAAGGAAAGCGAATAGGCATAGGTGTAGGCCATAACCTGGATAAACGCCAGATAGAAGATATACCCGGCGCCGGTATTGATAGACCCTACGATTAGGAACTTGATGAACTCTGCGTTAAAGAATTTCTTCTTCAATAACTGCATGAGGGTGTCTGTTGACCTCATCGAATATCCTCCAGATGTATTCGCTCATCACGCCGAGCATTACGATGATCAGCCCTAGCAGAAAGGAAACGAGCGTGGCCAGCGTTGCAAACCCCGGCACCTCAACCTTGCCAAACAGAGCGCTCAGCACTACGACGGTGCCATAAGCGAAACTCCCCAGCGATACGATCAGACCTATTGCGGAAATCAACCTGACTGGAGCAAAGGAAAAAGAAAAAATGGAATCAATCAGCAGCTTCCATTTTTTACCGAAAGTCCATCTGGATTTTCCGTGCTCTCGAGCGACGCGAACGTAAGGTATTTTTTCCGGTGTGAACCCAAGCCAGAATGGAAACAGTGGAAAGTTAATATGCTTGCCGCTGTCTTTCAGGTAGGGCAGTAGCTGAGCATCCATCAGGGCCAGATCGAAACCATTTTTTGGATAGCTGGCCATGACAAACTTTCGCAACAGCTTGTAGTAAACCGCCGAAAATATTTTTGATCCCAGCGGGTCTTGCCTGTCGGTGCGTTCGCAAATGATGTACTTGGTTCCGGTTTTCCAGCGTGTGACCATCTCAGGAATCAACTCTGGTGGATCCTGAAGATCGGCAGCTAAAAATAGAAAGCAATCTCCAGTGATATAGTTGAGGCCGGTTTTTACCGCGCTGATGGCACCAAAGTTCCGGCTGAGTTTAATGATTTTGGTGCCAGGGCGGGTAATCAAAAACTGCTTAAGCAAACTTAGCGAGTTATCTTGAGATCCATCATCTACAAATATCAACTCAAGCAGCATATCTTGTTGTTCAAGGGTCTGCTCAATGTAAAGCAACTTACTGAAGAGATCGGGCAGGGAGCCTTCATTAAAATAAACAGGCACCACGATTGACAGTGTTTTCATGTTCACGCTTCCTGTTTCGGTGTGCACAGGGCTGAGCCCGTTGGTTGGCGCAGTAATGTCAGCAGTGTAATGAAGCAAAGCAGCGTCACTGCAAGAAATACGGCATACATCTGGTGGGAGATCCACGGGCCGGAGTACATGTAGAGCATTTGATCTGGAAAAGCCTGGAAGTTACCTGTCCATGGTCCGACATTGATGCTCAACCAAAATCTGGAAAGAATCAGTCCCATGCCAGCCACGGCATAGGTGAACCACCAGTCAACCTTGCGCTCATCGCCCAATTTGTTCAGTGCCTGACATGTCAGCATCGCCAGCGCGGGCCACGCATTCAGGAACTGTCGTGATTCGGAGCCTATGGACAGAAATGCGAACAGGCCGAGGTAGACGCAGAGACCCAGGCCTTCTTCTTTTGCCTGCGCAGCGATGCGTGGCCACAGCAATAGGGCGATCATGTAGAGCGGGCCGTAGTGCATGGCGTGTGCAACGACATTGATCAGAGGGTTGGACAAGGATGCCTGGGTGAACAGGCCGAGATAACTGGTGATTGTAAGCGGGCCGGGTGTCTGGTCGGAAAAGTGCGAGACGATCGCCTTGACTGACACATACAAGAAAATACCCACGATGACTGGAATGACCTTGATGTGCCTGGATGCCTGTAAATAGGCAGGGATGTCGATCATCGGTTTCAAGGCGAGGTAGATGTAAGTGACGAACAGGATCACGCTGAGAGGAAGAATCTCTGGCTTGAATGTGGTGGTACCGTCGGATTGCCGCAGACCATTGGCGTATAGATAGGCTGCGAGCGCAAGTAAG
The DNA here is from genome assembly GCF_900187585.1 of Pseudomonas sp. Irchel 3E19. Taxonomy (NCBI): domain Bacteria; kingdom Pseudomonadati; phylum Pseudomonadota; class Gammaproteobacteria; order Pseudomonadales; family Pseudomonadaceae; genus Pseudomonas; species Pseudomonas sp. Irchel 3E19. The sequence goes on along the minus strand of NZ_FYDT01000017.1, from coordinate 40,771 downwards.
GAAACCCCTACCAGCAAAGCTAACAGGTGGCTATGCAGGGAGGGTGGACGTTGGGTGACCCGAGCCCGTCCCAGCATGATCATTGGCAGGGCGCCATAGAGCATGGTGGGCCACACGAAACAGCAGAGGAAGCAGAGAATTACTAAAAGCGCGAAGCGGTTTTTAATGTAAGCGTAGAAAATTCCGAGGCCTAGAACGTACCCAGACATGTCTGTCAAAGTTGGGTTATAAGAAAGGTTGGTTAACACAGGATAGTTGAAAAACAGTGCGCTGAACCCCAAGAAATAAACAGGCATTCGCCATTGATAGTGTCGGCCAATCAGGATAAGCAATCCCGCTGCTACGATAAGCAACCCAACGTTCAACAAGTAAAAGGCATGTATAACCCTAGGAGTGGAACTGATGTCGTAGCCAAGCAACTTCGAAGTGTTGTGGATAATTATCGAAGGCAGCAGGCGTCCAATATAATATTCAGAAACTTTATGGCTGTTCAGAACCTCCATAGAGTCACGCTGCGCCCAGTCAGCATAGGCCGAGCCGTCCCAGCCCAAGCCATCATTGTGCTGAATTCTTTCGCCGTGATTGAAACTAAAAGAGAACCAGAACACCATGAACAGCACCCCCACACAGCCCATTAGTGTGTGGCGGTTAATACCAGATAGCTTATTCATTTCGATGTGTTTTTCTTGTGTTGCACAGCCTTTAAGCCGCGATGACGAAGTTTATCCACCCGTACAGGGGGGGGCGTGTGTGTGCTCATTGGATAGTCCATGCTATCTGGGCATCTTGTAGATATACCCCGCACCCTCGAATTTTTAGCGGCTCAACGTATTTTCATGAACCGGCGACATTATCAGATAGAAGGCTGGCTAATCAAGCGAGGCTGCATCAACCATATTCCAGGAAAGCTTTACCAGTACTGGCCGGCGAAGGTTAGTGTCGATCGGCGTTGGCATAATCTGCGGCAGGGCTGCGGAATTCGCAGCTGTTCTATCCGGTGGCGGAGTGCATCCTCGATAAACAAGGTTCGTTATTTCAAGGAGGGTATCGGAGTCAGCGTGTTGGAAGGCACCTTTTCGCCAGATTTGAAGCTGTCCGTCTATGCAAGGTGCGCGCGAGGTCAGTCTGGCCCTGATCGTTTCACATCCTGTAACGGACACATTTTTGACAGACTCCCATCATCGCCTAAGTTTGGGGAGCAGCTTCGGAAAAGCTGCTTTCTAAAAACGATGATGGAGCGTCACTTTATGCGTACCGGTTACTTCTATTCCCTGATATTCGCCTTGCTGACCAGCGCCTCGATTGCCGCAATCGCTGCGCCGGTTGCTCCTGTGCAACCGCTGAAGGCACCCTTGGCAGTGGATGTCGCGGCGCCCTCAGAGCATGGGAAGATTGATCTTAACGACGCCGATGCAGCCAAGCTGCAGAAGGAACTGTCTGGAGTAGGGGAAGCCAAGGCCAAGGCAATTGTTGCTTATCGTGAAACAAACGGACCCTTCACATCGGTGGATGAATTGCTCGAAGTGAAAGGCATCGGCAAAGCGATCCTGGATCGCAATCGCGACAAGCTGGAAGTCAACTAAGCTGTTGGTTCTGCGCCAGGAGGCCGGTCATCGACCGGCCTTTTTGTTGGGCAAAGACCAGCACCAGCGGATACATGACTCCAGAGACGTTTATCGGATTGCTGAAAATTACGGCTATCATATTGCGTTGAGATTATGCCTATAATAATTTCCACGCGCTCTGGCACATCCTGTCCCGGTGGCGATTTCCCAATCAGTCTTTCAGGAGCACAGTCATGAATTCTGCCCAATCCAAAGGTACCGCTCTGGTCACCGGCGCCTCATCCGGTATCGGTGCGATTTACGCGCAACGTCTCGCGGCACGCGGTTTCGATCTGCTGCTGGTGGCCCGCGACAAGGAACGCTTGGAGAGCGCCGCAACCGCGTTGCGTGATGCCCACGGTATTGAGGTCGAAGTGCTCAAGGCCGACCTGACGCAAAAGGATGACGTGCTCAAGATCGAACAGCGTCTGCGCAGCGACTCAAGCATCAGTCTGTTGGTGAACAATGCCGGCGTTGCCGCTGATGGCCTGCTGGCCAATGCCGATCTTGATCATCTGGAGCGCTTGATTCAACTGAACATCACCGCCGTCACGCGCCTGGCTTCGGCGGCTGCCGCCAGTTTCGCCAAAGCCGGGCGCGGCACGATCATCAATATCGCCTCTGTGGTCGCATTGTTTCCCGAACGGTTCAACGCAACCTACAGCGCGAGCAAGGCTTACGTATTGAGCCTGACCCAGTCGCTGAACGCCGAACTCGAAGGCACCGGCGTGCAAGTCCAGGCGGTGTTGCCTGGCGTGACCCGCACCGAAATATGGGAGCGTTCCGGCATTGATGCCAGCGGTATTCCGGCAGAAATGGTGATGGAGGCCGGTGAAATGGTCGATGCGGCATTGGCCGGGCTGGATCAGGGCGAGTTGATCACCATTCCGTCGCTGCCTGATGCTGGCGAGTGGCAGGCATTTGTCAGCGCCCGCCACGTCATGGCGCCGAACCTTTCACGCAGCTCTGCAGCCCAACGCTACAAGGCAGGCAATTGAATTGATCAGGGGTCACCACGGTATGGATCAGCGTCGAATAGTGGTTACGGGCATGGGTCTGGTTTCGCCGTTGGGCAGCGGTGTCGAAGCGGTTTGGCAGCGCTTGCTGGCCGGTCGTTCCGGTATACGTAATTTGCCGGAAGCGGTGGTCGCGGATCTGCCCACGGCTGTCGGCGGTAAAGTGCCGACACTGGAAGAGGATGCCGAGGCCGGTTTCGATCCGGATCTTGCAACACCACCGAAAGAACAAAAGAAGATGGATCGCTTCATTCTCTTTGCCATGGAAGCGGCCCGACAGGCTTTGGAACAGGCGGGATGGCATCCCGCTGATGCAAACGATCAAGCGCGCACGGCGACGATCATCGGCTCAGGTGTCGGAGGTTTCGGCGCGATCGCCGATGCGGTACGTACCACTGACAGCCGTGGCCCACGGCGTTTGTCGCCATTCACCATTCCGTCGTTTCTGGTCAATCTCGCCGCCGGGCACGTTTCGATTCAGCACGGTTTGAAAGGACCCTTGGGCGCACCGGTGACCGCTTGTGCCGCCGGGGTTCAGGCCATTGGCGATGCCGCGCGATTGATTCGCTCAGGTGAAGCAGATATTGCCGTGTGTGGCGGCGCGGAGGCCTGCATTGACCGCGTCAGTCTGGCCGGTTTCGCGGCAGCGCGGGCGCTGTCGAGCGGTTACAACGACACCCCGGAGCGTGCCTCGCGGCCGTTCGACAGTGGCCGCGACGGATTCGTCATGGGCGAGGGCGCCGGGCTGTTGGTTATTGAGTCCCTGGAGCATGCGCTGGCACGCGGTGCGCAGCCGCTGGCTGAACTGGTCGGTTACGGCACTACCGCCGATGCCTACCATCTGACCGCCGGGCCGGAAGATGGCAGCGGTGCACGTCGGGCGATGACACTGGCGCTGGCTCAAGCGGGGGTGACGCCGGATCAGGTCCAGCATTTGAATGCACACGCGACCTCCACGCCGGTTGGGGATCTTGGTGAGCTGGCGGCGATCAAGGCGTTGTTTGGCCGCGAAAAGAAAATCGCCGTGACCTCGACCAAATCGGCCACTGGCCACTTGCTCGGTGCTGCCGGTGGGCTGGAAGCGATCTTCACCTTGTTGGCGATTCGCGATCAGAAGGTGCCGCCGACGCTCAACTTCGATAACCCTGATCCTGCGAGCGAAGGCGTGGATATTGTCCACGGCGAAGCGCGGTCGATGCCGATCGAATATGCATTGTCCAATGGCTTCGGATTTGGCGGGGTGAATGCCAGCGTATTGTTCAGGCGCTGGGAAGACTAATCCTGCTGGTTTTTCAGGTGAGCGCGCGTGACGCCGAGGATGCGCTGGGCCAGTTCCGGATCTTCGACGCTGCGCGCCAGTACCAGCGCACCCAACAAAGTGGCCATGATCACGACGCTGCGATCAGCGGCAGTTTCGCCACCCAACGCGTTCTGCACTTGCTCCAGCCGCGCATTGAGCACCGCGTCGGTTGTCGGACTGGGCTGGCCGCGCAGACCGAGTTCCGAGGACATGGTCGGTAACGGACAACCTTCGTGGGGCGAGGTGTGATGCCATTCGGACAAATAACTGTCGATGAAGGCTTCCAGTGGTTGTTCTTCGGAAAACAGCATGGCGCAGTGCGCATCCAGTTGGGCGCCGGCCTCTTGCAGGGCCTTCTCCACCAACTCGTCCTTGGATTTGAAATGCGAGTAAAACCCGCCATGGGTCAACCCCAGCGCTTTCATCAAAGGTTGCAGGCCTGTCGCGCCGATACCGTCCTTGCGGAATCGCGCCGAAGCTTCCTTGATGATGCGCTGATGGGTCTGGGCTTTATGGTCCTGCGAGTAACGCATGTGGAACTCTCCGCAACAATGCCACCATCTTAACCACTGAAAATTGAATGGTGACTGTACTTCTACTTCTAAAAAGCATGCAGATAAGTCCAATAGCGCCCAAAAAACAAACCCCGCCAATCCGGCGGGGTTTTTTGTCAGCGGTCTTGCGCTTCTTTAGCGTCCGCTTCGGCGTTGCGGGCAGCGACGCGTTTGCGCTCCTCATCGGTCAGTTCGACCTTGTTGGCGGTGTCGCGCAGCATCATCAAACCGCCAACGATCGAGCCGATTGCAACAACCAGAATCAACCAGGCATACCAGGGCATAACGGCTCTCCTTAATGGCAAATCGACGGGCGAGGATTTCGCCGTGCGACGTTGCCTATCATTTATGAGCGAAATCACTTCGCAGTGGTTCCATTCTAGGCCGCTTATGCCCCGTACACCTTAAATCCCTTATTGCCCGGTCAACATCGCATCGGCCGGGGCATCGGCGCGCAACTGGCCGGTCAGCAGGAAGTATCCGAACCCGACGGCCATAAAGCCGAGGAAGATCAGCCCGATCAACGCATTGAACCAGGCCATCGCCACCAGGCACACCACGGCCAGGACTAGCGCAATCATCGGGATCAGCGGATAGCACGGCGCGCGGAAAGTGCGCTCAAGATTCGGTTCCGATCTACGCAGTTTGAACAGGCTGAGCATGCTCATGATGTACATCACGATCGCGCCGAATACGGCCATGGTGATCATCGCGGCAGTGAGGGGCATGCCGCCGAGGTTGATCAGACCGTCGCTGTAGATAGCAGCGATGCCAATGATGCCGCCGACGATAATGGCGCGGTGCGGGGTCTGGAAGCGCGAGAGTTTTGCCAGCGAGGCAGGCAGATAACCGGCGCGGGCCAAGGCAAAGAACTGCCGTGAATAGCCAAGGATGATGCCGTGGAAACTCGCCACCAGGCCGAACAGGCCGATCCACACCAGCATGTGCAGCCAGCCGGAGTTGTCGCCGACCACGGTTTTCATCGCTTGCGGCAGTGGATCGTTGATGTTCGCCAAGGTGCGCCAGTCGCCGACGCCGCCGGCGAAGAACATCACCCCCATCGCCAGCAACACCAACGTCAGGATGCCGCTGATGTAAGCCTTGGGAATCGTGCGTTTCGGGTCCTTGGCTTCTTCGGCAGCCATCGCCGCACCTTCGATGGCGAGGAAAAACCAGATCGCGAAGGGAATCGCCGCGAACATACCGGCAATCGCTGGCGCGCCAAACACGTCAGAGCCGGCCCAGCCGTTCAAGGCAAAGTTGCTGAAGCTGAACGCAGGCGCGACCACGCCCATGAACACCAGCAGTTCGGCGACGGCGAGCACGCAGACGATCAGCTCGAAGGTTGCCGCCAGCTTCACGCCAAGAATGTTCAGGCCCATGAACACGATGTACGCGCCGACTGCCGCGTGTTTCGGATCAAGTGCCGGAAATTGCACATTCAGGTAAGCGCCGATGGCCAAGGCAATGGCGGGTGGGGCGAAGACAAATTCGATCAGTGTCGCCAGCCCGGCGATCAATCCGCCTTTTTCACCGAACGCTCGACGACTATAGGCAAACGGCCCGCCCGCGTGGGGAATCGCGGTGGTCAGTTCGGTGAAGCTGAAGATAAAACAGGTGTACATGGTGGCGACCATGAACGAGGTCACCAGAAAACCCAGCGTTCCGGCCACACCCCAGCCATAACTCCAGCCGAAGTATTCCCCGGAAATCACCAGCCCCACGGCAATGCCCCACAGGTGCAGCGTGCCCAGTGTGGGTTTGAGTTGTGTGTTCATGCGGTTGCTCCCTGAACGGTTTGGAAAGCTCGGGAGGAGGGCGTTTGCAGTGTGCGTGCCATCGCTGTGAAACAAGTCGTAATAAGTTGAAAGCTGTCGTATCGAGGATGTTCGCGGGGGGATTGCCGCTTTTTGTGCGCCAGTTGGGTGCGATGCTGGCGGTTATGCCGTCTTCGCGAGCAGGCTCGCTCCCACAGGGGAATGCATTTCAAATTGTGGGAGCGAGCCTGCTCGCGAAGAGGCCCGCCCGCACAGCGCAAAAACCACCTGTAACGCCCGCATAAACCCACTCTTTACGCTTTCTTTATGCCCAGCCAACACCCTCGCTCTCGCTCCTTTACAGCCTCCTTTCCGACAATGCCTCCACACGCGGCAATACGCCGTAACACGGAGATCTTCCATGAGCGTTCTGGACGGGGTGTCACTGCTACTGGCAGTGGGGCTGTTCATTTATCTGTTGGTTGCGCTGTTGCGCGCGGACCGGAACTAGGAGCGGCTATGCACAGTTATGACTATTGGCTGATCCTCGCGTTTTTTGCGCTGGTCTTGCTCCCGGCGCCGCTGCTCGGGCGCTTCTACTACAAGGTGATGGAAGGCCAGCGCACCTGGCTGACGCCGATTCTCGGCCCGGTCGAGCGCGGTTGCTATCGCATCGCCGGCGTCGATGCGGACGCAGAACAGAGCTGGCAGAAGTACACGCTGGCCCTGCTGGCGTTCAACCTCGCCGGTTTCCTCCTACTGTTCGCGATTCTGTTGTTCCAGGATCACCTGCCGCTGAACCCGCAAAACCTGCCGGGCCAGGAATGGACGCAGGCGTTCAACACCGCGGTCAGTTTCATGACCAACACCAACTGGCAGTCCTACAGCGGCGAAGCGACCCTCAGCTACCTGAGCCAGATGGTCGGCCTCACCGTGCAGAACTTTGTCAGCGCCGCCACCGGCCTCGCCGTGCTGGTTGCACTCTGCCGTGGCATCGGCCGCAAATCGACGAAAACCCTCGGCAACTTCTGGGTCGACATGACCCGTGCCACCCTCTATGGCCTATTGCCGTTGTGCCTGCTGCTGGCGCTGTATCTGGTCTGGCAGGGCGTGCCGCAAACCTTCGCGCAGTATGTGAACGCGGTGACGATGCAGGGTGTTGATCAAGTGATCCCGCTCGGCCCGGCCGCCAGCCAGATTGCGATCAAGCAACTGGGCACCAACGGTGGCGGCTTCTTCGGCGTCAACTCGGCGCATCCGTTCGAGAACCCGACGGCGTGGAGCAACCTGTTCGAAGTCGCCTCAATCATCCTGATCCCGGCGGCGTTGGTGTTCACCTTCGGCCACTACGTCAAAGACCTGCGTCAGAGCCGCGCGATCATCGCCTGCATGCTGGCGCTGTTCCTGATCGGTGGCGCGACGTCGCTGTGGGCTGAATACCAACCGAATCCGACCCTGAACAACGCCGCCGTCGAACAGACCGCGCCGCTGGAAGGCAAGGAAGCGCGCTTCGGCACCACCGCCACCGTGTTGTGGTCGGTGACCACCACCGCAGCGTCGAACGGCTCGGTCAATGCCATGCACGACAGCCTCAACCCGCTCAGCGGCATGGTCGCGCTGGTCAACATGATGGTCGGCGAAGTGATCTTCGGCGGCGTCGGGGCCGGGCTCTACGGCATGTTGCTCAACGTGCTGATCGCGGTGTTCCTCGCCGGTCTGATGATCGGGCGCACCCCGGAATACCTCGGCAAGAAACTCCAGGCCCGTGAAGTGCAATTGCTGGTCGTGACCCTGCTGGTGATGCCGGTCGGCGTGCTGGTACTCGGTGCGATTGCTGCCGTGTTACCCGGCCCGGCGGCGACCATCAGCAACCCCGGCCCGCACGGTTTCAGCCAGTTGCTTTACGCCTACACGTCGGCGAGTGCCAACAACGGCTCGGCGTTCGGTGGTCTGAGCGCTAATACGCCATTTCACAATTTGATGTTGGGCCTGGGCATGTTGATCGGTCGCTTCGGTTACATCCTTCCGGTTCTGGCATTGGCCGGCAGCCTGGCGATGAAGAAAACCGCGCCGATCGGCCAGAACAGCTTCCCGACCCACGGCCCGCTGTTCGTGACCCTGTTGACCGTGACCATTTTGCTGGTGGGCGGCCTGACCTTCTTGCCGACTCTGGCGCTCGGCCCGATTGCCGAACACCTGAGCATGGGCTTCTGAGGACTGAATGATGAATATGCCCGCAATCAAACCCGCCGCCGTCAAGGCGCCGGAACAAGCGAAAACCGCGATCTCGGCGTTGTGGCGTCCGGCGCTGGTGCAAGCTTTCGTCAAGCTCGACCCACGGCAATTAAAGCGCTCGCCGGTGATGCTGGTGGTCGAACTGACCGCGATTTTCACCACCGTGCTGTGCTTCATTCCGGACGCTGATGTGCCGACTTTCGTCGCTGCACAAATCGCCCTGTGGCTATGGTTCACCGTGCTGTTCGCCAACTTCGCCGAGGCCTTGGCCGAAGGTCGCGGCAAGGCCCGCGCCGACAGCCTCAAGGCCGGCAGCGAAGGCCTCAGCGCCCGCCGCAAACAGGCCAATGGCAGCTTTCAGGTCGTGCCTGCTGCCAGCTTGCGTAAAGGCGATATCGTGCGCGTCGAAGCCGGGGAGATGATCCCCGGTGACGGCGAAGTCATCGAAGGCATCGCCGCTGTCAACGAAGCGGCGATTACCGGTGAATCTGCGCCGGTGATCCGTGAGTCCGGCGGTGACCGCTCGGCGGTCACCGGCAACACTCGACTGGTGTCGGACTGGTTGCTGGTGAAGATCACCGTCAATCCCGGCGAATCGACCCTCGACCGCATGATCGCACTGGTCGAAGGCGCCAAGCGCCAGAAAACCCCGAACGAAGTGGCGCTGGACATCCTGCTGATCGGCCTGACCCTGATCTTCCTGTTGGTGGTCGTCACCCTGCAACCGTTTGCCCACTTTGCCAACGGCAGCCTGCCGCTGGTGTTCCTCGTGGCGCTGCTGGTCACGCTGATTCCGACCACTATCGGCGGCCTGCTTTCGGCCATCGGTATCGCCGGGATGGATCGTCTGGTGCGCCTGAACGTGATCGCCAAGTCCGGCCGCGCGGTGGAAGCAGCGGGCGACGTGCATGTGCTGCTGCTGGACAAGACCGGCACCATCACCTTCGGTAACCGTCGTTGCAGCGCGGTGTATGCCGCGCCGGGTGTCACGGGTCGCGATCTGGCCGAAGGCGCGTTGTTCGCCTCGCTGGCGGACGACACCTCCGAAGGTAAATCGATCGTCGAGTACCTGCGCGGCCTGCACCCGCAGCCTGAACCGGCGCCGGAAACCCTGACCGCCGTGCCGTTCAGCGCGGAAACCCGCTTGTCCGGTGTTGACTATCAGGGCCGTGTTTATCGCAAAGGTGCGGTGGATTCGCTGCTGAGTTTCCTTGGCCAGAAACGCGCTGATCTGGCACCCGCGCTGTCGCGGGAAATCGACAAGATCGCGCAGAGCGGCGGCACACCGTTGCTGGTCTGCGCCGACGGCAAACTGCTCGGTGCGATCCATCTCAAGGACGTGGTCAAACCAGGCATCCGCGAGCGTTTTGCCGAACTGCGCAAACTGGGGATTCGCACCGTAATGGTCACCGGCGACAACCCGCTGACCGCTGCCGCCATCGCTGCTGAAGCCGGCGTGGATGACGTGCTGGCTGAAGCGACCCCGGAGAAAAAACTGGCGCGCATTCGTCACGAGCAAAACGACGGTCGCCTGGTTGCGATGTGCGGCGACGGTGCCAACGATGCCCCGGCGCTGGCGCAGGCTGACGTGGGTATGGCGATGAACGACGGCACCCAGGCAGCGCGTGAAGCGGCGAACATGGTCGACCTCGACAGTGACCCGACCAAGCTGCTCGACGTGGTGCAGATCGGTAAGGAATTGCTGGTGACTCGCGGCGCGTTGACGACCTTTTCCATCGCCAACGACGTGGCCAAATACTTCGCGATCCTGCCGGCGCTGTTCGCCTCGATCTACCCGCAACTGGGCGTGCTGAACATCATGCACCTGACCAGTCCGCAGAGCGCGATCCTGTCGGCCATCGTCTTCAACGCGTTGATCATTGTCGTGCTGATTCCGTTGGCATTGCGTGGCGTGCGCGTGCAGGCGGCGAGCGCGGCGGCGTTGCTGCGACGCAATCTGTTGATCTACGGGGTGGGCGGGATTCTGGTGCCGTTCGTGGGGATCAAGGCGATCGACATGTTGCTCACGGCGCTGCATCTGGTGTGATTTTGGTTGGCGTGCCAGGCGCGCCACCATCGCCAGCAGGCTGGCTCCCACATTTGAAATGCGTTCCCCTGTGGGAGCCAGCTTGCTGGCGATGAATTCGACTCGGTTCACCTGGCTTAACGCAGTATTTGCTCTTTGAATTCGAGGATCTTGAAATGTCCACAATGATACGTCCGGCCCTGAGCCTGCTGGTGCTGATGACCCTGGTCACCGGCGTCGCCTACCCACTGGTAGTCACGGGCGTTGCCCAGGTCGCGTTCCCCGCTCAAGCCAATGGCAGTCTGGTCCACGATGCCGACGGCAAAGTCCGTGGCTCATCGCTGATCGCGCAGGATTTTGTCGGCGATGCCTGGTTCCACCCACGCCCATCTGCCGGGGCGTGTGCTACCGTGTCCAGCAGCGCAAGCAACCTGGCGCCAAGCAATCCGGCGCTCGCCACGCGCGTGATCGACGACGCCAACAAGTTGCAAGTCCCTGGGCAAGGCCCGGTGCCGCTGGCGCTGTTGACCACCTCGGGCAGCGGTCTCGATCCGCACTTGCCACCGGCGGCAATTGCCTATCAACTGGCGCGAGTTGCGGCCGCACGCAATCTGCCGGTATCGACCGTGCAGCAGTTGCTCGATGCCCACATCGAACAGCCGCTGGTGGGGCCGCCGGTGGTGAATGTGCTGGCGCTGAACATGGCACTGGAAAAACTCTGAATCGGCGGCGCGGCCATTCGCGAGCAGGCTCGCTCCCACAGGAATACGCGTTCCAAATGTGGGAGCGAGCCTGCTCGCGAAGAGGGCCGAAAGAACACCGCATAACTATCAGGAAGAGAGAGCATCAAGCATGAGCGATTCCGGCCGCGCCGACGCGCTGTTAGCAGATCTGCCCCGCGATGGCCGCGGCCGGCTCAAGGTTTTCCTCGGCGCCGCGCCCGGCGTCGGCAAGACTTACGCCATGCTTCAGGCCGCGCACACCCAACTGCGTCAAGGCGTCAAAGTCATTGCCGGCGTCGTCGAAACCCACGGCCGCGCCGAGACTGAAGCGCTGCTCGGTGGCCTGCCGCAGTTGCCTTTGGTGCGCTCGGAATACCGTGGCGTGATGCTCGAAGAAATGGACCTCGACGGCATCCTCGCGGCCAAACCGAAACTGGTGCTGGTCGATGAACTGGCTCACAGCAACGCCCCGGGCAGTCGCCATGCCAAGCGCTGGCAAGACATTCAGGAACTGCTCGCCGCCGGCATCGACGTGTACACCACGGTCAACGTCCAGCACCTGGAAAGCCTCAACGATCAAGTGCGCGGCATCACCGGTGTGCAGGTACGCGAAACCCTGCCGGACTGGGTGCTGCAAGAAGCCTACGAGCTGTTGCTGATCGACCTGCCACCGCGTGAATTGCTTGAGCGTCTGCGCGAGGGCAAGGTCTACGTCCCGGAGCAGGCCCGCGCGGCCATCGATGCATTTTTTACCCAGACCAACCTCACCGCCCTGCGCGAATTGGCCATGCAAACCGCCGCGGCGCAGGTCGATAATGACCTCGCCCAAGGCTATCGGCAACTCGGCCAGGCAGCACCGGCCGTACGCGGTCGTTTGCTGGTCGGGGTTGATGGCGATGCCCAGGCCGAACGCCTTGTGCGTCATGCCAGTCGGGTTGCGCAACGTCGGCATCTGCCGTGGAGTCTGGTACACGTCGACAACGGCACGGTAAGCGACGAGCAATCACGCCTGCGCCTGCAAAGTGCCCAGCAACTGGCCGAACGCCTCGGCGGCGAAGTGGTGTTGCTGCGCGCCGGTGAAGTGGCGAAAACCCTGATCCAGCACGCCGCTGAACGCCGCGCGAGTCTGGTGCTGGTCGGCCAATCGCGGCCGCGTCTGCGTCGTCGCCTGTTCGGTGGCGGTCTGGCCGCACGGCTACTGCGTCAGGGCCATGGCCTGGAAATCAACGTCCTCGACAGCGATCAGGAGCAGCATCAACCGCGTCAGCGATCCGCACCGACACTGGTGTGGTTCGACTATGCGTTGGCGCTGCTCGCCACAGTGTTGGCCACTGCCTTGGCGTGGGCGGTGTCGAGTGTGTTGCCGCTGCCGAACATCTCGCTGGTGTTCCTCGCGGCGGTGTTGCTGGTGGCGGTGCGCAGCAGCCTCGGCCCGGCGCTGGCCTGTGCCGCGTTGTCGTTTCTGACCTACGACTTTCTGTTCATTCCGCCAAATTTCTCGTTCAGCATCCAGCGCGAAGAAGATGTCCTGACCTTGCTGTTCTTCCTGCTGATGGCGGCGCTCACCGGCAACCTCGCCGCGCGTCAGCGTCGGCAATTGCAGGCGTTGCGCGATACCCAGGAAGAGACCACCGAGCTGCTCGACCTGTCGCGCAAACTCACCGCTGCCACCGACCGCCAGGCCGTGGTCAGCGCCGCGGCGCAACACCTCAACGGCTGGAGCGATCTGCAACTGTGCCTGCTCAACCGCGACGGGCAGGGCGGCTGGAAAGTCGAGACCGGTGGGCCGCTGGAGTTCACCGAATCCGAGCGCGCCGCCGCCGACTGGGCCTGGCAGCACGATCAACCGGCCGGTATGGGCACCGGCACCTTGCCATTCGGTCGCTGGTGGTGGTGGCCGCTGTCGGTCGAGGACGGGCCGTTGGCCTTGCTTGGTGTCTGCGCCAAAGAGGGTCAGACCCTGAGCGGCCAGCGTCGTCGTTTGCTGACTGCACTCAGTCAGCCATTGGCGCAAGCACTGGCCCGCGCGCAACTGGCCGATGATCTGGAAGCGGCGCGCCTGCACGGCGAAACCGAGCAATTGCGCAGCGCCTTGTTGGCCTCGGTGTCCCACGATTTGCGCACGCCGCTGACGTCCATGCGTGGCAGCATCGACAGCCTCTTGGCGCTGGGCGAAGCGATCCCGCTGGAAGATCGTCGCGAACTGCTCGAAGGCACCCGCGATGAGGCCGAGCGCCTTGATCGCTACATCCAGAACCTGCTCGACATGACCCGCCTCGGCCACGGCGCGCTGAAGCTGGCGCGAGACTGGGTGTCGCCCGCCGACATCGTTGGCAGTTCGCTCAATCGTCTGCGCGCGGTGCTGGCGCCGCTGCAGGTCAGCACCGAGGTGCCGGCGCAGTTGCCGCTGCTGTTTGTGCATGCGGCGCTGATCGAGCAGGCGCTGGTCAATGTGCTGGAAAACGCCGCTCGGTTCTCGCCGGCCCACGGTCGCTTGCAACTGAGTGCGGGAGCGAATGAGCAAGAGATTTTCTTCGCGGTCAGCGATGAAGGGCCGGGTATTCCCGAAGACGAACGAGCGAAGATTTTCGACATGTTCTACACCGCCGCGCGCGGTGATCGCGGCGGGCAGGGCACCGGCCTCGGGCTGGCGATCTGTCAGGGCATGGTCGGCGCTCACGGTGGGCGAATCAGCGTCGCCGACGGCATCGACGGGCGCGGCACCTGCATCACCTTGCACCTGCCGTTGCAGACGCAACCGGGGATGGACGATGAAGGCTGAATCCGACTGCGCTACTCTCTTGCCAATCTTTTTTGTTGATGTGAATTCATGAGCCAGACCGCGACCATTTTGGTCATCGACGACGAACCGCAGATCCGCAAATTTCTGCGCATCAGCCTCGCTTCACAGGGCTACAAAGTGCTGGAGGCGGGCACAGGCGCCGAAGGGTTGGCGCAGGCAGCACTGAACAAACCGGATCTGCTGGTGCTCGACCTGGGTCTGCCGGACATGGACGGCCAGCAAGTGCTGCGCGAGTTTCGCGAGTGGGCCACGGCGCCAGTGCTGGTGCTGTCGGTGCGCGCCAGCGAAGGGCAGAAAGTCCAGGCGCTGGATGGCGGCGCCAATGACTATGTGACCAAACCGTTCGGCATTCAGGAGTTTCTTGCGCGGGTGCGTGCGTTGTTGCGTCAGGCACCGGCCGGAGAAGCGCAGCAGGCGGCGCTGAATTTCGGCCCGCTGACGGTGGATCTGGCCTATCGACGCGTATTGCTCGACGGCGTCGAAGTGGCGCTGACCCGCAAGGAATACGCGGTGCTGGCGCAACTGGCGCGGCATCCGGGGCGCGTGATTACCCAGCAGCAATTGCTCAAGGATATCTGGGGGCCGACGCATACCGAGGACAGTCATTATTTGCGGATCGTTGTCGGGCATCTACGGCAGAAACTGGCGGACGATCCGACGCGACCACGGTTTATTGTCACTGAAGCCGGGGTTGGCTATCGGCTGTTGAGTGATGTTGGCTGATCTGGCCTCTTCGCGAGCAGGCTCGCTCCCACACTGGATCTGCGTCGTTCACAAATCCCCTGTGGGAGCGAGCCTGCTCGCGAAGATGTCATCAAACACACCCGAGAAATCAGGCCCGATCAACCCTGCTCACTCTCATACCGATCCAGCGTATCCCGGGCAATCTCGCGACCCAGCGCGATCAGCTCCGGCGCCTTGTAAAACTCGAAAAACCGGCAGACCCGTTTCGGTACGTTGATCAGGATATCCGGCGGATACCCGGCAATCTTGTACTGCGCCAGCGAGGTCTGCATCACCTCGAAACTCTGGTTGATCAAATCCAGCAGCGAGGCCGGCCCGACGTTATCGATGATGAACGAGCCGGTGGCGGATTTCGGCGCGCCTTCGTGCTCGGGCGCGGCGGCGGGTTGCTGGGCTTCGGGTTCGGCGCCTTCGAGCCACGGATTGATAGCGGCTGCCTCTGCTCGCAAAGCTTCCTGTTCCAGACGCAATAATTGTTCGGCCTGGGTGCGACGGAACGGCATCTTCGAGCCCAGCGAACTGATCAGGCTGTCGAAGCGCGAGCGAAACGCTGGCGGGCGCTGGATCACCGGCAGTTTGTAATGCCGCTGGTTGGTCGAGTTGAGATTGACCGCAATGATCAAATCACAGTGGCTCGACACCACCGGCACGATCGGCAGCGGGTTGAGAATGCCGCCATCGACCAGCATCCGGTTGCCTTGCATCACTGGAGTGAAGAGGCTGGGAATCGCCGCCGAGGCGCGCATGGCTTGATGCAGGCAGCCTTCCTGAAACCAGATTTCCTGTTGGTTGGTGAGGTCGGCGGCCACCGCGGTGTAGGGGATGCGCAGATCCTCAATGTTGATATCGCCGACGATCTTGCGGATCTGGCCGAAAACCTTTTCACCACGAATCGCGCCGAGACGGAAACTCACGTCCACCAGCCGCAGCACGTCGAGGTAATCCAGGCTTTCGATCCAGTTGCGGTATTCGTCGAGTTTGCCGGCGGCATAGATTCCGCCGACTACTGCGCCCATCGAACAACCGGCAATGCAGGCGATGTCGTAACCGCGGCGTTCAAGTTCTTCAATGACCCCGATATGGGCGTAGCCCCGGGCGCCTCCGGAGCCCAACACCAGTGCGACACGCTTTTTCATCAAACTTCCTCCCGACAAGGTTGCACAATGCACTTATCGAGCGGACGGCTCAATCGTCAAGGTCGTCCTGTGCGCCGGTGACGTCGTTTTTACGTTACGGCCTGACCACTCGGCGCTATCCTTTTTGCCACCGCAGATTCGCGCTGGGGCAAGGCACTTTTTCGCCGCCCGACCGTCTTACCTGCACCACTGTTGACCTATTTTGAGGTGTGAGAGATGAAAGCCTGGATCTGTGTGCCGTTGATTGCCTTGGCATTGGCCGGTTGCGCCGGGAAAACCGCTTACCGCGACAGCTGCGGCAGCCAACTCGACACCGCATGGCATGAGCTGGACCTGGCCAAGGCCGAAGGCTTTGCCGGCACCGTCAGTTATTCCAAAGCGCTGTCCTTGCTGACGGCCGCCAAGACCCAGCAGCAATTCGAAGGTTTCGAAGGTTGCGCCAGTAAGGCCGAGAAGGCGCGTTTTTACATTCGCGAATCCCGCGCCGGTCGCTAAGCTGCTGACATAGCGCAAGCGGGGCGAGGCTGCGAAGTTGCAGACTCATCCCTGAAGCCATTTCGAATCAGGAGCAAATGATGTCTGCGTTGGTTGACCGGTTGGTGGCTCACATCCTGAGCCTGGAAGTGCGGCTACTGGCCTGTCAGGCGAGATTGACCGCACGCACTGATCCCGAGGCGCTGCACGATCTGCGCACCACGGTGCGGCGCTTGCGCAGCCTGTTGCGGCCGTTGCGCGGCTTGCCGGGTGTTGAGCAACTGGAAGGGGCAGCGTCGGCGGTCGGCCAGGTGACCACGCCCTGGCGCGATCGCGAAGTGTTGGCGGCGTACCTGCTCGAACACGATCAACCCGCTGCTGCGCAAAAGCGCATGGCGCAGATGGCCGAAGCCTATCCGGCGCTGGCGGCGAGTCATGAGGTGGCGTCGCTGCTGATGATTCTTGACGCTTTCCCGCGATTCCTGCGTGCCTCTCAGCGTCAGGGCCTATTGAAAGGTCTGGATAAACGCATCGAAAAACGCCTCGGCAAGCAATGGCACAAACTCGATGAGGCGCTGCACGATCCGGCCCACGACCGGCATCGCCTGCGTCTGCTGATCAAGCGTGTGCGTTACGGCATCGAAGCCTATCCCGAACTGGATCGCCTGCCGGAAGCGGCGCTGCCACGCTTGAAGTCTGCGCAAGGTGCGCTGGGCGATTGGCACGATTGCTGGCAGTGGCTGGCGAAAGCCGAGCTGGAAACCGATCTGCAACCGTGTGTTGCCACATGGCAGGCGGGTTTGATCAAAGCCGAGGCCAAAGCCGATCGTGTGCTCGAAAAACTCAACAGCACCTGCTTCAAATCCTGAGACCAGCACATCACCCCTTGTGGGAGCGGGCTTGCTCGCGAATGCGGTGTGCCAGATAAGTATCTATCGACTGATACGCCGCTTTCGCGAGCAAGCCCGCTCCCACAGGGGATTTTCAGTGTGGCTGATGTGGGTGTACGGCCTATCTGTCAGCCCATTTGACCGGAATAGACGCTGCGGCGCTCTGCCGGGCTAGTTAAGATCCCTGCACTCTCTTTTTGCTTTCTGAGGTTGCCATGCGCTTTTGCGATCTGCTCGATGCCGTCCGCCGTCAACCGGAACTGACGATTCCTGCCGAATGGGGGCAGGGCCGTGCCAGTTTCGGCGGTCTGGTTGCCGCGCTGCAATATGAAGCCATGCGTGCGAAAGTTCCGGCGGATCGCCCGGTGCGTTCGCTGGCGATTACCTTCGTCGGACCGGTCGAGCCTGAAGTCCCGGTGAGCTTCGAAGTGCAGGTGCTGCGTGAAGGCAAAGCGGTCAGCCAGGTCATGGGGCGGGCGATGCAGAATGGCCAGGTCGTGACGATCGTCCAAGGCAGTTTTGGCGCTTCGCGGCCCTCGGAGGTGGCAGTCCAAGCGTATCCGGCGCCTTCAATGAAACACTGGGACGAATGCCAGGAATTACCTTACATCAAAGGCGTGACCTCGGAATTCATGCGCCATCTGGCGATGCGCTGGAGCGTTGGCGGCATGCCGTTCACCGGCAATCAATCGCGGCTGATGGGGGGCTGGGTGCGGTTACGCGGGGATGTCAAAGAAGAGCCGGTCAAAGAGGCGCATCTGCTGGCTTTGGTGGATGCGTGGCCGCCCGCGCTGTTGCCGTATCTGAAGAAGCCTGCACCGGGCAGCACGTTGACCTGGACCATCGAATTCGTACAGCCGCTACGTGACTTGAGTACGCTGGACTGGTGCCAATACCTCGCCGACATCGAGTACGCCGCCGATGGCTACGGCCACGTCGCCGCCAAGTTGTGGAGCGCAGAAGGTGAATTGATTGCGATGAGTCGCCAGACCGTCACGATCTTCGCCTGAATCAATGCCGACGGTGACGCTCGACCCAGGCGCGCCACCAGCCGCCACTGAGAAACAAGCGCGCAAAGGTCAGAAACTGCTCGACCCGTAAACGCGAGACGGCATCTTCACGATCACTGAAAGGCTCGCAGGCTTACGCCTCCAGGCTGTGCCCGTGGCGCTGCAGACCCAGCGCCGCGATGATGCCGATCACGCCGATGGCCACACTGGCCAGGCTCAGGCTGAACACTCCGGACACGATCAACAGAAATGCCACGATGAACAACGGCACGGCAATCAGGTGCAGCACCCGATGGGTCGGATGCTGGTGATTGTTCGGGTCCGCGCGCCATTGCCACGCGGGAAGGCTGGGGTGACGTTTGCCCATGTTGACTACTCCTCGATCCATGTTGAACACATGCTTGAAGAATAGGCCTGGGCGGGAAGGGCGGCGAATCAAGGTTGGCTATTGGCGTCATAGGGATGATGAACAAAAAAGATCGCAGCCTTCGGCAGCTCCTACATTGAAATGCGTACACCTGTAGGAGGGGCCGAAGGCTGCGATCTTTTGATCTTCAGAGTTTCAATTGACCGATTGCCTTGCTCAATTCCCCAGCCAACGTCGCCAACTCATTACTGGTGGTCGCCGAATCCACCGTCTGCTGCACCGTGTTCTCGGTCACATCGCGAATACTCACCACTGCGCGATTCATCTCCTCGGCCACCTGACTCTGCTGTTCCGCCGCCACAGCAATCTGCGTGTTGCTCTCACGCATCTGCGCCACCGCCCCGGTGATTTCCGCCAACGCCTCGCCAGCCTCCTGCGCCTGCTGCACGCAGTCGTCGGCCTTATAGGAACTCTCCTGCATGAAATCCACCGCATCGCGCGTGCCAGCCTGCAACGCCGACACCATGCTGGTGATCTCATCGGTCGAGGTCTGCACGCGCTTGGCGAGGTTGCGCACTTCATCAGCAACCACCGCAAAACCGCGACCCATCTCACCGGCCCGCGCCGCTTCAATGGCGGCGTTCAACGCCAGCAGATTGGTTTGCTCGGCGATGCTGTGGATCACGCTGACCACGCCGTTGATCTTCTGACTGTCTTCGGCCAGACGCTGGATCATCTCGGCGGTCTGCTGCACGCCGCTGGACAGCCCGGCAATCGAAAGCTGCACCCGCGCGACCACCTGCTGACCGCTGCCGGCCAGGCCGTCGGCAGTCTGTGACAAATCGCGGGTGGCGCCGGCGTGTTGGGCGATGTGGTAAACCGTGGCGGTCATTTCGTTGATCGCGGTGGCGGCCTGGTCGGTTTCGCTTTGCTGGCCGAGCATGCCGTGGCGCACTTCGTTCATGCTCGATGCCAGGCGTGCAGCGCCGACATCCAGCTGCCGTGCGGTGTTGGCGACGGTGGTGACCACGCGTTGATAGCCGGCCTGCATGGCGTTGAACGCATTGGCCATCTGCCCGACCTCATCCTTGCCGACCAGCGGGACACGGGCGCAGAGGTCGCCGCTTTTTTCAACGTGCAACATCACGTCTTTCAACGTGTTGAGCTGGCTGAGCAGGAAACGGATCAGCAGTTGTGAAGCACAGAGCATCGCCAGCATCAGGATGAACACCGCCACCGCGTAGTTGGCGAAACGCTCGCCAAACACTTGCGTCAGGCTTGGCCCATAGGCGATGACGGCGACTTGTTGGCCGTCGGCACGGCTGAACACTTCGGCGCCCATCAGCGGGTTTTCGCCGAATACTGGCAGGTGATTGATTTCGTTCCAGCCGTTGCTGTCGGTGATCTCCAGCAGCGGTTGATCGTTGAGGCGTGGGGCTTCGCCGCGTTTGAAGGTCAGCACCTGTTCAGTCTTGGGCAGCGCCTGCCCGGCCGGCCAGGCCTTGAGCAGTTGTGCCTGGGCTTGCGCCGACGCTTGTGAGGCGTGACTGCGGGCCTGCTGTTCGAGCTGTACGGCATACAGCACCAGCAGCAGGGTAGTGACGAAGGCGACCGCATTGACCGCCCAGAATTTGTATTTCAGCGAGATATTGCTAAGCCAGGCACCCATGGAGGTCTTCTCTGATAGCGGAAACAGCATTGGCAAGGTGCCAGCATTGTGCCGCTATGCAGGTCTGCAGATCTTGATATGGGTCAACAGGCAACACTGCAAACCCCCTGTGGGAGCGGGCTTGCTCGCGAAGGCGGCGTGTCAGTCGATGTTTCTTTAACTGAACCACCGCATTCGCGAGCAAGCCCGCTCCCACAATGGGGTTTGTGTTGTGTCAGGGGAGGGGGCTCAGGTTGAAGAACGCGCGGGCACACGCGGTGGTATGCGCCGCCAGATCTTCCTCGGTTTCACCCCGATGCAGCGCCACTTCACGCAGCACTTCAGTCAGATACGCCGGTTCATTGCGCCCGTTTTTCGGCTTCGGTCGCAAGGTGCGTGGCAGCAGATAGGGCGCATCGCTTTCCAGCATCAGCCGTCCACGCTTGATTTCTTTGACCAGCGGATGCAAATGCGTGCCCCGGCGCTCGTCGCAGATCCAGCCGGTAATGCCGATGTGCAGATCCAGATCGAGGTAACTGAACAACGCCTTTTGCTCGCCGGTAAAGCAATGCACCACGGCGGCGGGCAATTGATCACGGAAGTCTTTCAGAATGTCCAGCAGGCGCTGACTGGCATCACGCTCATGCAGAAATACCGGTAATTGCAATTCGACGGCCAGCGCCAAATGTTCTTCGAGGACTTTTTCCTGTTGCGGGCGCGGCGAGAAGTCACGATTGAAGTCCAAGCCGCATTCACCCACCGCCACCACGTTCGATTCGTTGAGGAAACTGCGCAGACGTCGGGCGCTGTCTGCGTTCCAGTCGCTGGCCGAATGGGGGTGGATCCCGGCGGTGGCGAACAGTCGTTGGCCGCTCTCATCCAGTTGCTGGCATAGCTCAAGCGCCTGTTCGCTGCCCTCGACGCTGGTGCCGGTCAGCACCAGTTGGCAGACCCCGGCGGCGTAGGCGCGGTCGAGTACGGCCTGGTGTTTGTCGGCGAAACTTGGGTTGGTCAGGTTGACGCCGATATCGATGAGTTGCATGGTTGCTACCTCGGGCCGAAGGCCGGGAAGCATACCAGAGCTGTAGATTCATAAGAAAAGCCAAGAACTACAACGACTTATGATTGTCTGTTGAGGCCGCGAGACCGCTGGTGTTGGCGCAAAAGCCATCATTGTGCCAGTCTCTCGCACTTTACCAGCGCTCCAGGCGCTCTGTTTTCGTCGGTGATGTCGACCGCTCAGCGGTGATTTCGCCCCGTATTCTTTCCGGAGAGTGGATGCATCGTCCCTCGGTGTTGTTGCTGTTGTGTGGATCGCTGCTGCTGCCGATGACGGCGGTTGCGCGCCTGCCCGGGCCGCTGCAAGCCGTGCCGGCGGCGAAAGTGCGCGATCTGTCGGAGATTCGCAGCAGTCGCGTGCTGCGGGTGCTGGTCAACCAGAGCCGCAACAGCTCCGGCGAAGTCCAGGGCCAGGCCATCGGCGTCGAATATCATCGCCTGCGCGCCTTCGAGCAATACCTCAACGGTCACGCCCGTGACGGCCAGGAAATCACCCTCAAGATCATTCCCAAAGCCAAGGATCAACTGCTCGGCGCGTTGCAACGCGGCGAGGCGGATCTGGTCGCGCCTGGCGAGTTGCTGGAGCTGCAACCGGGCCATGCGGTGGCCAGCAGTTCGCCGATCGCCAGCAACGTGCCGTTGATGCTGGTCGGCATCAAGGGCGAGCGGCGCTACACCAAGGTCGAGCAACTTTCCGGGAAAACCCTCGCGTTGCCGACCGGCAGTGCAGCAGGAGAGGCGGTCAGCCAGATCAACCAGAAACTTGCCTTGCACAAACTGGCACCGATCAAGATCGAATGGGTCGATCCGACGCTGGCAGTCGAAGACGTGCTGGAAATGGTTCAGGGCGGGATCTTCCACCTGACCATCGTTGAGCAACCGATTGCTGAGCGCTGGGGCAAGATCCTGCCGAAGCTGCGCTTCGATCGGCAAGTGATGATCAGCGAGCCGGGCGAGGAATATTGGTTTGTGCGCCGCGATGCCTCGATGCTGCGGGCGAGCATCGATCGCTTCCTGACCGGGTACAAGAAACCCTCGAACGAAGACGCGGCGTTTCTGCGCATTTATCGGCGTCTCTATCAAGTTCACTATCCATTGGCCAAGGCCGACCGTCAGCGCCTGGAGAAACTACGCCCGACCCTGCAAAAACACGCCCAGGCGCAAAACATGGACTGGCTGAACCTGGCCGCGCTGGCGTTCAAGGAATCGGCCCTGCAACCCAATGCGCGCAGCGGCAGTGGCCCGACCGGTTTGATGCAGATCACCCCGTCCGCCGCGCAACGGGTCGGCGTCAACAATATCCAGAATCTCGATGCGAATGTGCAGGCCGGGGCCAAGTACCTGGCGATGATCCGCCGCAAATTCTTCAATAGCCCCAAGCTCAATGAGCGCGAACGCATGGCCTTCACGCTGGCGGCCTACAACATCGGCCCGGAGCGGGTGCAAGGTATGCGCGCCGAAGCCCGGCGCCGTGGGCTGAATCCCAATCAGTGGTTCTTTCAGGTTGAGCGCATCGCCATGGAGCAGGTGGGAATGGGCGCCGTCAGCTATGTTAATAGCGTGAACAAGTATTACTTGGCGTTCGACCGGGAGCGGGAGTCGTTGGAGCCCGGTGGACAGAAAGTTGTCTCACGCAAATGATCAGATAAATTGATTGTTATAGCGGGATTTTTGCGCTTTTAACATGAGAATAACTGATTAATATGGCGGCCAACCACACACACTTCTCGCAAAACAAGGAATGCACCATGAGCTCTCTGATCAACAAGGTACTGTTCACCCGCGCCGGTTACGGTCTGACCATCCTGCGCATTGCTGTCGGCGTGATCTTCGCCGCCCACGGCTCGCAGAAGCTCTTCGGCCTGTTCGGCGGTTACGGTCTGGCCGGCACCGCGCAGTACATGGAAAGCCTGGGACTGACACCGGGGTATCTGATGGCCACACTGGCCGGCGGCATCGAGTTCTTCGCCGGTCTGGCCTTGATCATCGGCCTGCTGGTGCGCCCGGCAGCATTGGGTTTGACCGTCCTGTCGCTGGTGGCGATCTTCACCGTGCACATCAGCAACGGCCTGTTCATGGCCAACAACGGTTACGAGTTCGCCTTGGCTTTGCTCGGTGGCAGCCTCGCGGTGCTGATCGAAGGCGCCGGCAAACTTTCGGTGGACCGCGCCATCGCCGGTTGACCGCTCTGGCTCAAGCAAAGGCCCGCATTGTCGGGCCTTTTTTGTTGGCGCTGATTCTTGACACTGATCGGTCACGTTCTCTAGGATGTTGCTCATGCGCCGATTTAAACAGCTACTTGCGGGGCGCCAGGTGACTTCAACAGTTGCCGTCAGAAGCCGGAACAGGGCTTCGAAATACCGCTAAAGCGCTGGTTCGGTGTTGCCTCTCACCTGCCATGCAGACTTTTGAGGCAGAGACACGACACGATGAATGCACTACGCCCTCCAGCACGTCCCGCGCCGATCACGGCACATATCACCCAGCGCAACCCGAAAATCCTGCTTGGCGGCAAACATCAGCCGACGCTATTGCGTTATCTGGATGGCTGGCCACGTCGCAGCGGTGGTCCTGCTGCATTCCTGATCCAGTTCGTTGAAGACGGTGAGTCACTGACGCGCTTCGCCAGTGACAGTTTCGATCTGGCCGTGATTCAGGCCCCGAGCCAGGAAGACGCGCCGCAAATGATCAAGCAATTGGTCCGCGTCGCACGGCAGGGATTGATCACTCGTCGCTGATCCCGTTTACGGGTAATCGATCGCCACGATGTACACGCATTGCTCGCCGGTCGGCGTCTGCACCCGCACTTCGGCGTCCAGCGCCTTGCCGATCAAGGCGCGGGCCAGCGGTGAGTCGATGCTGATCAGGCCCAGCTTCAGATCCAGTTCATCCGGGCCGACAATGCGGTAGCGCGATTGCTTGCCGTCTTCGTCTTCGATGGTCACCCACGCACCGAAGTAGACCTTGTTCGGATCGCTGGGTTTTTCGCTGACAACCTTGAGCGCTTCCAGGCGTTTGGTGAGAAAGCGCACACGGCTGTCGATCTCGCGCAGCATCTTCTTGCCGTAGGTGTACTCGGCGTTTTCCGAGCGATCACCTTGCGCCGCCGCCTCGCTGACCGACTGCGTCACCTGCGGGCGACGCACATGCCACAGCTCATGGAATTCGGCACGCATCCGCGCTTCACCTTCAGGGGTGATCAGCGCGGTGCCGGCGGTGCGGGGAGGGCGATAACGGCTCATGGCAACTTCTTGTGAGAGAGACGACTGAAGTCTATCAACCCTCGCGCAACACTGTCAGCGGACTTGCGTTGAGTGCCCGGCGCGTGCCGAACACACCGGCACCACCGATCAGTGCCGCGCCAAGCAGCGGCAGCACCAGCAGCCACGGATGCGGATGCCACGGCAGATCGAAGGCGTAGCGATACAGCACCAGACTCACCACTTCCGAACCGATGGCCGCCAGCAAACCGCTGACCGCACCGAGCAGGCCGAACTCGATTCGCCGCGCCTTGATCAGCAACTGCCGCTCCGCACCCAGCGCACGCAACAGCGCGCCTTGGCGAATGCGTTCATCCAGGGTTGCCTGCAAGCCGGAGAACAGCACGGCCATGCCCGCCGCCAAAACAAACAACAACACATATTCTACGGCCAGGGTGACCTGGGCGAGGATGCTGCGCAGTTGCTCAAGCAGCGCTTCGACCTGCAGGATGGTCACCGCCGGAAAGGCGCGCGACAACTCGACGATCTGCTGGTCGTGACCCGGGGCCAGATAGAAGCTGGTCAGGTAGGTCGCCGGCAAGTCCTTCAGGGTGCCCGGCTGGAAGATCATGAAGAAGTTTGGCTGGAAGTTGTCCCAGTTGATCTCGCGCAGGCTGGTGACTTTGGCTTCACGGTTGACTCCGCCGACGCTGAACACCATGTGATCGCCGAGTTTGAGTTTCAGGCTCTCGGCGACTTTGCCTTCCACCGACACACCCGGGATTTCGTCCGACGGTTGCTCGCTCCACCACACGCCGGAAGTGAGTTTATTGCCAGCGGGCAAGTCAGCGGCCCAAGTCAGGCTCAGGTCGCGTTGCACCGCGCGGTCACCGGCGGAATCCTTGCTGACGATTTGCTGCACGGGGTCGCCGTTGATGCTGATCAACCGGCCCGGCACCACTGGATACAACGGCGCCGCTTGCGCCGAGACTTTGATCAGGTGATCGGTGAAGGCCTGTTTGTCCGCCGGCAGGATGTTCAGAGCGAAGTAGTTCGGCGCGTTTTTCGGCAACTGGTTCTGCCAGGTATCCAGCAGTTCACCACGCAGCAGTGCGATCAATGCCATCGACAGCAGGATCAGCCCAAACGCCAATGATTGGCCGGCCGCCGCCAACGGATGGCGCAACAATTGGCCGAGGCCAAGGCGCCACGGCAGCGACGCACGGGCCAGCAGGCGGCGCAAACTGTTCAGCAGTAACAGCAGCAGTCCGCCAAGGATGACGGCTGCGATGACTCCGCCGCCGAGCAGGGCGAACGTCAGCAGCAGATCAAGGCTCAGGCGCCACATGATCAGACCGAGGGCGCCTAATGCGGCGCCATAAACCATCCAGGTGCTCGATGGAATGGGCAGCATGTCACGGCGCAGCACACGCAGCGGTGGGACACGACCCAGAGCGGCGAGCGGCGGCAGGGCGAAGCCTGCCAGTGCCACCAGTCCGGTGCCAATTCCGGCGATCGCCGGGAACAGGCCACCCGGCGGGACATCGCTTGGCAGCAGGTCATGCAACAACGCAAACAAACCCAACTGCGCCAGCCAGCCAAGCAGCGCGCCGCTGAGACTGGCGAGCAGGCCCAGTACGGTCAACTGCACACTGAACAGCAGCATGGTTTCCTGGCGTGACAAACCGAGGCAGCGCAGCAGGGCGCTGGCATCGAAACGGCGGCTGGCGAAGCGGTTGGCTGACAGCGCCACAGCCACCCCGGCCAACAACACCGCGACCAGACTGGCCATGTTCAGATAACGCTCGGCCTTGCCCAGCGCACCGCCAATCTGCCGGTTGCCGTCGCGAGCGTCTTGAATGCGCTGATTCGCCGCCAGTCCCGGTTTGATCAGTTGCCGATAGGTTTCCAGCGCTTGTGCTTCGCCGCGCCACAGCTCTCGATAGCTCACCCGGCTGCCGGGTTGCACCACTCCAGTGGCAGCGAGGTCATCGAGGTTGATCATGACCCGTGGCGTCAGGCTATAAAAGTTGCCGGCACGATCCGGCTCATAGGTCAGCACCCGCGCCAGCTTCAGGGTTTTCATGCCGACATCGATGCTGTCGCCGATTTTCAGATCCAGTGCGGTGAGCAGGCGTGCCTCGACCCAGGCTTCGCCCGGTTGCGGTTCGCCGCCGGTTTCTTCAGTGGCGAAAGGTGCGGGTGCACTCTTCAGTTCGCCGCGTAAGGGATAGGCGCGGTCAACCGCTTTGATACTCGACAACTGTATGCCGTTGTCGGTGGCGATGACGCTGGAGAACTCCACCACTTGCGCATGATTCAGGCGCAATTCGGTGCCGCTCCTGATCTGTTCCTCACGGGCCGGCGAGCTGCCTTCCAGCACCAGATCGGCGCCGAGAAACTCGGTGGCGCGCAACATCATTGCGCCGTTGAGACGGGCGCCGAAGTAGCCGATGGCAGTGCTTGCCGCCACCGCCACAACCAATGCAAAGAACAACACCCGCAGTTCACCGGCGCGGGCATCGCGCAGCAGTTGGCGAATGGCGAGGCTGAACAGGCGCAACAGCGGCAAGCGTGCCATCAAGGCTCCAGAGGGGCGACCAAAAGCCCGGCTTCAAGACGGATCAGGCGCCGGCAGCGATGGGCCAGGCGTTCGTCGTGGGTCACCAGCACCAGGGTGGTGCCGCGTTCCTTGTTCAATTCGAACAGCAAGTCGCTGATGCGCTCGCCGGTGTGGCTGTCGAGGTTGCCGGTGGGTTCGTCGGCGAACAACACATCAGGTTCGGCGGCAAATGCCCGGGCAATCGCTACGCGTTGTTGTTCGCCACCGGAGAGCTGACGCGGTGAATGCGTCAGGCGCTGGCCGAGGCCGACCCGTTGCAGCAATTGGGTGGCACGCTCGCGGGCGTCTTTGCGGCCATCGAGTTCCAGCGGCAGCATGACGTTTTCCAGCGCGTTGAGGCTGTCGAGCAATTGGAACGATTGAAAGACGAAACCCACATGCTCGGCGCGGATGCGCGCGCGCTGGTCTTCGTCGAGGTTGCTCAAAGATTGCCCGGCGAGGGTGACTTCGCCGCTGCTGGGCAAGTCGAGACCGGCGAGCAGGCCGAGCAGGGTGGATTTGCCGGAACCGGACGCGCCGACGATAGCGAGGCTGTCGCCCTTGTTCAGTTCCAGGCTGAGTTCGTGCAGGATAGTCAGTTCACCTTCCGCGCTGGGAACCACTTTGCTGAGGTTCTTCGCGGTGAGAATGCTTGCGCCCATGGAGAATCCGATGCGTGTGTGGTTTTTGAGTGCTGGCCTGGCCTTGATGTGCATGGCCCAGAACGCAGCGGCGGGTACTGTCCTGATCGTTGGCGATAGTATCAGCGCCGGTTTCGGACTGGATACCCGCTTGGGATGGGTATCGCTGCTCGAACAACGGCTCAAACAGGAGGGTTTCGACGATAAAGTGGTCAACGCCTCCATCAGTGGCGACACCAGTGCCGGAGGCCAGGCGCGCCTGCCGGCGCTGCTTGCAGAGCATAAGCCTGAGCTGGTCATCCTCGAATTGGGAGGCAATGACGGCCTGCGCGGAATGCCGCCAGCTCAATTGCAACAAAACCTTGCGGCGATGATCGACAGCTCCCGCGAAACGGGGGCCAAGGTGTTGTTGCTCGGCATGCAATTGCCGCCCAACTACGGCAAGCGTTACACCGATGCTTTCGCCGAGGTCTACGGCAAGCTCGCCGACGATAAAAAGATCCCGCTGGTGCCGTTTTTCCTCGACGGCGTGGGCGGCCATCCGGACTTGATGCAGGCCGATGGTCTGCACCCGGCGGCAGGGGCTCAGGGCAAGTTGCTGGAAAATGTCTGGCCGACGCTAAAACCGCTGTTATGAGGCTTTTCTAGTGGCAGGCTTTCGGCTAATGTGGCGCCCCCTTATTTGGAGCCCCCGATGCCGCGTTCTGCCTGGTCCCTGTTTGCCTACCAACTGATCGAGCCTGACGAGCAGCTGGATCTGTTCGCCTGCCAGGAAGTGCGAGTGCATCTGGTGACCCGTCAACTCGAATTGGGCGGCTCGGCCGATCGCACCCTGTGCGGCAGTCTGCTGCCGGCGCAGCCGCGTTGGTCGAGCGTGGACCGCCGGGTGTTTCAGGATCAGCGCCTGTGCTCGTTGTGCCGGGCGATTCTGGAGTCGCAGAAGCGTGGGACTTCGCCGATCTGGCCGGAACTGCGTTTCGAGCTCTGACTTTGTGGGAGCGGGCTTGCTCGCGAATGCGGTATTTCAGTCGCAGTAATGTTGACTGACACGGCCCCTTCGCGAGCAAGTCGAATCGTCGCACCGCCGCTCCCACCCAAAGCACCTTGCATCGCCTGTTGCAGGGTGAGCTCCCCGAATTCCCGAGGCGCGGTGTACAATCGCGCTCTTATACCCTTGTTGATCATGCGAAGGATTTTCCGGATGTTGCCGCGCTTTCCTGCCGTCACCCGCTGCCTGTCACTTGCCGCCCTGTGTGTGGCCGGTCCCGTTGCTGCATTGGAGTTTCCCCTGCCACCACCCGGTGAAGACATCATCGGCCAGGTGCAGGTGATCAAAGCCAGGTACGAAGACACCTTCGCCGACCTGGGCACAAAGTACGATCTGGGTTATTCGGAAATGGTCGCGGCCAACCCGGGCGTCGATGCCTGGTTGCCGGGCGCCGGTACCGAAATCGTCTTGCCGACGCGTTTCATCCTGCCGCCAGGCCCGCGTGAAGGCATCGTCATCAACCTGGCCGAATACCGCCTCTACTACTTCCCGAAAGGCCGGAACGTGGTGTACACCTTCCCGCTGGGGATCGGTCGTGAGGGCTGGGGTTCGCCAATCGCGCACACCTCGATCATTGCCAAGACGCCGAACCCGACCTGGACGCCTCCGGCGTCGATCAAGGCCGAACACGCCGCTGACGGTGATCCGCTGCCAAACGTGGTGCCGGCCGGTCCCGACAACCCGCTGGGCCCGTTCAAGTTCACTCTCGGTACACCGGGCTACCTGATCCATGGTTCGAACAAGAAGTTCGGCATCGGCATGCGCACCAGCCACGGCTGCTTCCGCATGTTCAACAACAACGTGCTGGAAATGGCCAGCATGGTGCCGGTCGGTACCTCGGTGCGCATCCTCAATGATGCTTACAAGTTCGGGCGCGGCGGCGGCAAGGTCTATCTGGAAGCGCACACGCCGATCGACGACAAGGGCAACCCGTCGGTGGTCGACAAGCACACCGCTGTGATCAACGCGATGCTCAAGCGTGAAGACGTCACCAACAACCTGCGAATGAACTGGGATGTGGTGCGTGACGTGGTCGCGGCAGAAGATGGCTTGCCAACGGAAATCGGCACGCCGAATACCTCGGCGCCGATTGTCTCGAGCGCACCGATCGACTTGCAGCAGTAAGGTCTGATCCAGAACCCGCCGATGCGTGAAGCATCGGCGGGTTTTTTAATGCCCGGACAAAAGCTTCAGGCACAAAAAAGCCGACCCGAAAAACGGGTCGGCTTGATAACAATCCCGAGGGATTATTACTTGCGGCTAGCTTTGTCCAGCATGCGCAGAGCACGCTCGTTAGCTTCGTCAGCAGTCTGTTGTGCTTTTTGAGCAGCAGCCAGAGCTTCATCAGCTTTACGGTAAGCTTCGTCTGCACGAGCCTGGGAGCGAGCAGCTGCGTCTTCAGTAGCGGTCAGACGTGCTTCGGTTTCTTTCGATGCGCTGCTGCAACCGGTAGCCAGAACTGCGGCCAGAGCCAGAGCAGAGAATTTCAGAACGTTGTTCATCGTGTTCCCCTTCAAGGACTTTCAATTAAGTGGCTGTCTCCTCCGATTGAGGAAATAGCCGGCGTACATACTA
The DNA here is from genome assembly GCF_900187585.1 of Pseudomonas sp. Irchel 3E19. Classification (NCBI taxonomy): domain Bacteria; kingdom Pseudomonadati; phylum Pseudomonadota; class Gammaproteobacteria; order Pseudomonadales; family Pseudomonadaceae; genus Pseudomonas; species Pseudomonas sp. Irchel 3E19. Next base: position 10,360 of record NZ_FYDT01000017.1, on the reverse strand, counting down.
CCCATTACTTGTAGTAAGTAAACTGACGTAGAGCAAGAAGCAAAAAAAATTGTAGGCGTTGATTCTTTTTCGAGCAACTTTTAACTGAGCTGTTTAAAAAATATCCAGCTACAAGCCCCGAGCTGAGCGAGTTATTGAGAAAAAGTTCCCGTTGCCGCGCACTGTTTTGCAGCGGTGGGGAAAGTCTGTCTAGATGAATTTGTCCATACTTTCATACGGATTCTGCGGACGGCTTCGCTTATCTTTGTCCATGTTGAGGTGACTTTAAAAAAGGTGGCACGTCTTAAGTCTCAACATCCGGCAATGTTCAGGTAAGCGGCCCGGGATTATCTTCTCCCAAGCCATCCCTGCGTCTATCGGAGCAACCCGCCTCAACCCCCTTGATGACGAGCGCACCTTGAGCATTTTCGCCAATGGTGCCTACTATTTATCAGGTGCTCGGTTGCGCGAGATCGGTGTGGCTCTTCTCGGTGTCCATCAGGCACAGGGTGGCGTAGATGTTCCTTCGCCGGAAAAACATCGGTAAGGTAGGGGTCAGAATTCAAGACCCGCAAGGAGTAGTGATGAGCGAGGCGTTGTCCATCCACCATGACCAGGCTGGTCATCAGTTCGAGACCAGTGTGGACGGTCATCGTGCCTACCTGACATACATGGATCTGGGAAAACAGACCCTGGATATCTATCGCACGTTTGTGCCCAACGCCCTGCGCGGCCGAGGCATTGCGGCGGCGCTGACCGAAAGCGCGCTGCAATACGCTGAAGAAATGGGCTACACGGTGATCCCGTCGTGCTCTTACGTCGAGCGCTACATGGAGCGTCATCAGCGGCGTGCCGCCAAGATCTGAACAGCACACACAAAAACGCCGGGCAATGCCCGGCGTTTTTTTTTGCCTGTAAAACGCGTATCAGCTGCGCTGGCGTTTTGGCAGAACATCCTTGAGCTTGGCGTGCATGCTGCGCAGGGTGTTCTCGGTGGCGGACCAGTCGATGCAGGCATCGGTGATCGACACGCCGTATTGCAGGTCGGCGAGGTCTTTGGGGATCGCCTGGCAGCCCCAGTTCAAGTGGCTTTCGACCATCAGGCCGATGATCGACTGGTTGCCTTCAAGGATCTGGTTGGCGACGTTCTCCATCACCAGCGGTTGCAGGGCCGGGTCTTTGTTGGAGTTGGCGTGGCTGCAATCGACCATGATGTTCGGCTTGATCTTCGCCTTGTTCAACGCCTGCTCGCAGAGGGCAACGCTGACCGAATCGTAGTTCGGTTTGCCGTTGCCACCGCGCAGCACCACGTGACCGTAGGCATTGCCTTTGGTGGTGACGATCGACACGCCACCTTCCTGGTTGATCCCCAGGAAACGGTGCGGGCTGGACACCGACTGCAAGGCGTTGATCGCTACAGTCAGGCCACCGTCGGTGCCGTTCTTGAAACCAACGGCCGAAGACAGGCCGGAAGCCATTTCACGGTGAGTCTGGGATTCGGTGGTACGCGCGCCGATGGCCGACCAGCTGATCAGGTCCTGCAGATACTGCGGGGAGATCGGGTCGAGGGCCTCGGTGGCGGTTGGCAGGCCTTTCTCGGCCAGATCCAGCAACAACTGGCGACCGATGTGCAGACCGTCCTGAATCTTGAACGAGTCGTCCAGATACGGATCGTTGATCAGGCCTTTCCAGCCGACAGTCGTGCGCGGCTTTTCGAAATACACGCGCATGACCAGATACAAGGTATCGGAGACTTCCGCGGCCAGCACTTTCAAGCGTTCGGCGTATTCGTGGGCAGCCTTGATGTCGTGGATCGAGCACGGGCCGATCACTACGAACAGACGGTGGTCGGTGCCATCAAGAATGTTGCGAATGACTTCGCGGCCCTTGGTGACGGTGCGCAGGGCGGCGTCGCTCAGAGGGATATCACGCTTGAGCTGATCGGGAGTGATCAGGGTCTCGTTAGAGGCGACGTTTAGGTCGTTGATCGGTAAATCAGCCATCGTTTACTCGTCAGGTCACGGGTGCCGGCCGCCATCCCCCGCGCGGCGGAGCACAGCAGATTTAAGCGCGTCGGGGAGCGGAACCTTAGCGCGTCGGGCGCTGCTCGACAATGGGCAAACGCCGCTTTAATCCAGCACTGGCTGGGCAAAAGCCTTGCGAACGCTGTCTTGGGAGAACTCGTCGGCGTGCTGCTCGACCCATTGCAGGGCCAGCGCCTGATTATCCTGCAGGTCATTGTGGGTGTCGTTCATGCGGCAGTAGCGTTCGATCTGACACACTTGCTCACCCATTCGCGCGCTGAACAGGGTTTGTTCATCCGTGAAGGCGATCCCCACGAGATAGCCTTTTTTACGGCGCAAACACCACGCCACATAGCCCGGATAGCAGATATCGGCGTTGAGCGTCGGCAGGCGCACTTGTAGCGCTGTGCCATGGCGCCAGGCACGGTGGTAATTGCAAGCGATGCCGCCGAGGCTGATAGTGTGCAGCTGTTGCCTGGAAATGCACTCAGGCTTGAGCAAGGTTAATTCAACCGGCACTTCGTCCGGATGAGGAATAAAACGTCCCATGAGCACAGACTCCCTGTGTCGGCCATTTGACATTGTTTCCCCCAGTATAGTGGTCGAATCCGAGCTGACCGATTTCGACGCCGACCAGCGGCTGTTGGCGATGGCAGGCGTTTCGCTGGTGATTTTCACCAGTGTCGGCTGCGCCAGTTGCCGCTATGCCCGCGAGGTATTGCCCGGTCTCGACCTGGCGGTGGATCGCCTGTGCTGGATCGACGCCGGCGACAGCGGCGGCCTGGTGGAGCGTTATCAGGTCTTTCATTTGCCGGCGCTGTTTGTCGTGCGCGACGGCGAGTTCTTTGGCGCGTTGCACACGCGCCTGACAGCCGATGCGCTGAACGCGGCAGTGGCGCAGGCATTGGGTCGAATTGCAGAGGAGTTGCCATAAATGGGGACAATCAACAAACCGGTCGTGGGGATCATCGGCACTGGCGCCATCGGCGGGTTCTACGGATTGATGCTGGCGCGCGCTGGCTTCGATGTGCACTTTCTGTTGCGCAGTGAGTTTTCGGCAGTGGCCGAGCGCGGCTTGCAGGTCAACAGTGCGGTACATGGCCCGCTGACGCTGCACCCGGTGCAGGCCTATTCGGTGGCTGAAGACATGCCCAAGTGCGACTGGCTGCTGGTCGGCGCCAAGACCACCAGTTCGGCAGGTCTCGCTCCGGCGATCATTCAAGCGGCCAGGCCCGATGCGAAAGTGCTGGTGCTGCAAAACGGTCTGGACGTCGAGGACAGTTTGCGTGAGTTGCTGCCTGAATCCCTGCATGTGCTGGGTGGTTTGTGTCTGGTCTGCGTGCATCGCGACGGGCCGGGGCAGATTACCCACCAGGCCCTCGGCGCAGTAAACGTCGGTTATCACAGCGGCCCGGCAGTCGGTGACGCGGCGCGCATGGCGTTGGTCGAAGAGGGCGCCGGACTATTCCGCGCCGCGGGTATCGACTCCCAGGCAATGCCCAATCTGCAGCAGGCGCGCTGGCAGAAACTGGTCTGGAACATTCCCTACAACGGTCTCTCGGTGCTGCTCGGCGCAAGCACTACGCCCCTGATGGCTGACGCTGACAGTCGCGCATTGATTCAGGCGATGATGGCCGAAGTGGTACAGGGCGCGCGGGCTTGCGGTCACGAGATCCCGTCCGGTTATGCCGAATACCTGTTCATGATGACCGAGAAAATGCCCGACTACTGGCCGAGCATGTACCACGATTTTCAGCACAAGCGACCGCTGGAACTGCAAGCGATCTATGCGCGTCCATTGGCAGCGGCAAAAGCGGCGGGCTGTGAGCTGCCGCGCATCGAGGCGCTGTATCGCAATTTGAGTTTTATCGACCGACGCAACGTTTAGCTCGGTCGCTTTTTTTGAAGGGCGGGGGAAGGATGGCGAAGAACATCGATGACAAACTGGTACTGGCGATTTCGTCGCGCGCCCTGTTCGACCTGAGCGAGAGCCACAAGGTCTACCTGTCGAGCGGCGTCGAAGCCTATCGGCAATATCAGATCGAGCATGAAGACGAGATCCTCGCGCCGGGCGATGCCTTCCCGCTGGTGGAGAAACTCCTGAACCTGAACAGTCGCCTCGGCCGCGCACGGGTCGAGGTGATTCTGGTGTCACGCAACAGCGCCGACACCGGCCTGCGCGTTTTCAACTCGATTCATCACTATGGCCTGGCGATTTCCCGCGCGGCGTTCGTCGGCGGGCGCAGTCCTTATCCGTATCTCAAAGCGTTCGGTTGCGACCTGTTTCTCTCCACTCATGCCGAAGATGTGCGCGCGGCACTCGATGCCGGTTTCGCTGCAGCGACCATTTTGTCCGGTGGCGCCAGCCGCGCGGCCAGCGACGAATTGCGCATCGCCTTCGATGGCGACGCGGTGATTTTTTCCGACGAGTCCGAGCGGGTCTATCAGTCCGGCGGGCTGGAGGCGTTTCAGGCCAAGGAGCGCGAATCGGCGCGCGAGCCATTGCGCGGCGGGCCGTTCAAAGGCTTTCTGGCTGCGCTCAATCTGTTGCAGCGCGAGTTCCCCGACGACGACTGCCCGATCCGCACGGCGCTGGTCACCGCGCGTTCGGCGCCGGCGCATGAGCGGGTGATTCGCACGTTGCGTGAGTGGGACATTCGCCTCGATGAATCACTGTTTCTCGGCGGCCTGACCAAGTCGGCGTTTCTCGAAGCGTTTGCCGCCGACGTGTTCTTTGACGATCAGACAGGTCACTGCGAACTGGCCCGCGAAGTGGTCGCCACCGGCCACGTGCCGCACGGCATCAGCAACGAACCGCCGATCTAAAGCCCCTGTGCTTCAAGACGTTGCGTGGCCCGTCGTACTCGCCAAGGCACTGCTAAGCTGAATCAAATCTCCGCCATGTTGGCTTGCGAGGAGGTCATATGATTCGTTCGATGCTGTATGCCACTGACCTCGGTCTGTACGCACCGTTAGTGATGCAGCATGCCCTGGCATTGGCGCGAACGTTTAATGCCGACTTGTATGTGGTGCACGCGGTGGAGCCGATGGGGCTGTTTGCCGAGTCGGTGTTGCAGAGCTATCTCGACGAGCAGGCACTGAACGAATTTCATAGCCAGGGTCTGAAAACAGTCATCGCCAATATCGAGCAGCGGGTGCTGGAGAGTTTTCGTGAGGAGCTGGGCGATGATGGCGAGCAGGATCTGCAACGCATTCGTGCGGTGCGTGTGGTGCAGGGCGATCCCTCGCAGGTGATTCTCGACCAGGTGCAGAAACTCTCCGTCGATTTACTGATCGTAGGAAGTCACAGCCATGGGGTGGGCGCGGAAACGCCGTTGGGGCGCACGGCGGCGCGGGTCCTGCAATTGGCCAAGGTGCCGGTTTATCTGGTGCCGCTGGTGGAGCGTCGGCGGCGGGAGGATCGCTGAGGCAGGAATAATGGCGCTTTGACAAAAAAGTTCTAGATTTATTCTTCGAACCATTAATATAGTTATATACCGTCGCTGATGCCCGTGGCGTCTACCTGCTTTGAGGGATACATATGAAGCTTCAACAATTGCGCTACATCTGGGAAGTGGCGCACCACGACCTCAACGTTTCCGCTACAGCCCAAAGCCTTTACACCTCGCAACCGGGCATCAGTAAGCAAATCCGACTGCTGGAAGACGAACTCGGCGTTGAAGTGTTTGCCCGCAGCGGCAAGCACCTGACCCGCGTCACCCCGGCCGGCGAGCGTATCATCACCACCGCCGGTGAGATTCTGCGCAAGGTTGAAAGCATCAAGCAGATCGCCCAGGAATTCTCCAACGAGAAGAAAGGCACCCTGTCGATCGCCACCACTCACACCCAGGCACGTTATGCGCTGCCGCCGGTGATCAGCAACTTCATCAAGCAATACCCGGACGTGGCGCTGCACATGCATCAGGGCTCGCCGATGCAGATTGCCGAAATGGCCGCGGACGGCACCGTCGATTTCGCTATCGCCACCGAAGCACTGGAACTGTTCGGCGATCTGGTGATGATGCCGTGCTACCGCTGGAACCGTTGCGTGGTTGTACCGCAGGGCCACCCGCTGACCAAGCTGCCGAAGCTGACTCTCGAAGCGCTGGCCGAATACCCGATCGTGACTTACGTGTTCGGTTTCACCGGCCGTTCGAAACTCGACGAAGCGTTCAGTCATCGTGGCCTGACGCCGAAAGTGGTGTTCACCGCTGCCGACGCCGACGTGATCAAAACCTACGTGCGTCTGGGGCTGGGTGTGGGCATCGTCGCCAAGATGGCGGTTGATACCAAACTCGATAACGATCTGGTGGTGCTGGATGCCAGCGAGCTGTTCGAATCGAGCATCACCAAGATCGGTTTCCGTCGCGGCACCTTCCTGCGTGGTTTCATGTGCGACTTCATCGAGAAGTTCGCGCCGCACCTGACCCGCGAAGTGATGGCCAAAGCGATCCAGTGCCACAACAAGCAAGAGCTGGAAGAGCTGTTCGATGGCGTCGAACTGCCCGTCCACTAAGTCCCTGGTTCAGAGCACCTCGGTGACAGCAAACTGTTGCCGGGTGCCCGCCACCAGAATCTCCACCTCATCGCCTTCGAACTTGCCCAGCAGGCTTTTGCCCAGCGGTGAGCGTGGCGTGATGACGGTGATCGGCTGACCGACCACGTCGACTTTCAGGCCTGCTGCATCCGGCGCCAGAAACAGCCATTGCTCTCGGCCCTTTTCGTCTTCCAGGCCGAGCAGGGCACCTACCTCAATTCCACGGTTTTCGTCATACGCTCGCAGCGTCAGGTTCTGGCACAGCGCCAGTGACTGGCGGATTTCTTCGACCCGTTTCGCTTGCCCGGCGGCCAGATACGACGCCTCAAGCCCAAGGGTGTCGTACTTGTTTTCAGCGATGTTCTCTTCGTGGGTCGCGGTTTCGTAAGCGGTTTGCGCCGCACGTTCGGCGATGTCGAGATCGATGCGCAGTTTGTCGAGAATCAGTTGGTGGACGCTGTGTTTGTTCATGATCAATCGCAGAATTGCAAAACGTTGGCGCGACTTTTTTCGCTGGGCGCGGTCTGGTCCTGTTGCAGCCAGAACTGGCATTTGGGGCTCGACTGGTTGCGGCTGCTGCTACGCGCCTGATCCAGACGATTCTGCTGCTCGCTCTTGCGCAGGTTTTCTTCGTACTGATCAAACAGCGGGCTCTGCGGTGGCGCATCTGGCACGGCTTGCACCGCCGGCGGCTTGGCCAGTTGCTGCACAGCCTGGGCGACCGGCGTCAGTTGTTCGTTGAACAGCAAGCGCGAGAGCAGCCAGCAGGTCAGGGCAATCGCGAGGAAACCCAGCCACATGCCCAAGGCAATGCTGCCGGTCAAATGCAGCGCGCTAAGCTGAACGGGCAAGGGGCGACGCGGGTTGGGACGGTAGGGCATGGCTGCCTCCTGGCGAATGGTTGCGGGCAAGCGGCGATTGTCGCACGAAGATTAATCGCCGTCGGCTCTTCTGCACGAGCTCATTTATGCGGACAATCGGTGCTTTTGCCAACGGGAGACTCGAATGCCGGAACTGAAAACCCGCTGGGATATTTTTTGCACCGTGGTCGACAACTATGGCGACATCGGTGTGACCTGGCGCCTGGCCCGGCAACTGGTCGCCGAGCATTCGCTGACGGTACGCTTGTGGGTTGATGACCTGCGTGCGTTCGAGCGCATTTGCCCGCAGATCGACATCAACGCCACGCAGCAATGGCAGCAAGGCGTCGAGGTCCGGCACTGGCCGAGCGAGTGGCAACAGACCGATGCCGCCGATGTGGTGATTGCCGCGTTTGCCTGCCAACTGCCGAGTGCTTACATGGACGCCATGGCCGAGCGCGAGAAACCGCCGCTGTGGATGAACCTCGACTATCTCAGCGCCGAGGACTGGGTGATCGGCTGCCACGGCCTGCCGTCGGTGAAATACAAATCGGTGCAGAAGATCTTCTTCTTTCCGGGCTTCCAGCCAGGCACCGGTGGGTTGCTGCGTGAACGAGGTTTGCTCGAACAACGTCGGCAGTTTCAACAGGATCCCGCAGCGCAGCGACAATTGCTGCAAGGTCTGGGGATCGAGCGCGCGCCTGACGCACAGTTGATTTCGCTGTTTGCCTACGAGAACGCGGGGTTAGCCAGTTGGCTGGATGTATTGGCCGCCGACGCGAGCCCCACTCATTTGCTGGTGCCAGAGGGGCGAATTCTCGGCGATGTCGCGCGCTGGCTCGGGGTGGAAACCCTGTCCGCCGGGGCGATCCATGTATGCCAATCACTGACCGTGCAGGTGCTGCCATTCGTCCGCCAGGATCAATACGATCATCTGCTCTGGTGTTGCGATTTCAACGCAGTGCGTGGCGAGGACTCGTTCGTCCGGGCGCAGTGGGCGGGTCGACCGATGCTCTGGCACATCTATCAACAGGACGAAGATATCCACCTGGACAAGCTCGATGCTTTCCTTGCGCTCTATACGAAAGGGCTTTCGCCGAAAGCTGCCGAGGCGATGAACGGTCTGTGGCAAGCCTGGAGTGCCGGCCAGCCTATTGGGCAACACTGGCTAGCGGCCCGTGAACATTGGCCAGAACTGCAGGAAAATGCCGAAGCGTGGTGTCTGGAACAAGGCTTGCAGGTCGATCTCGCCACGGCGCTGGTACAGTTTTACCTAAATTGGATATGATACGCGGCCTAGATTTTTGTAAATCCCATCCAAATTCGGATATTCGCAATGAAAACTGGTAAAGAACTGAAACCCGGTACCGTGATCCGTCTCGAAAACGATCCTTGGCTGGTTCAGAAAGCTGAATTCACCAAGTCGGGCCGTAACAGCGCGATCATGAAGACCAAGCTGAAAAACCTGCTGACCGGTTACAAGACCGAGATCGTTTACAGCGCCGACGACAAACTGGACGACGTGATCCTCGACCGCAAAGAAGCGACCCTGTCCTTCATCAGCGGCGACACCTACACGTTCATGGACACCACTGACTACACCATGTACGAGCTGAACGCTGAAGACATCGAAGCTGTTCTGCCTTTCGTTGAAGAAGGCATGACCGATGTTTGCGAAGCGATCTTCTTCGAAGAGCGTCTGGTTTCCGTAGAGCTGCCGACCACCATCGTGCGCGTAGTTGACTACACCGAAGGTTCGGCTCGCGGTGACACTTCCGGCAAAGTCATGAAGCCAGCCAAGCTGAGCAACGGTACTGAGCTGCAAGTTGCCGACTTCATCGAAATCGGTGACAAGATCGAAATCGACACCCGCGAAGGCGGTTCCTACAAAGGCCGTGCCAAATAAGCACTGCTTTTTACGGAAAGAAAAAGCCCGACCATTGAGTCGGGCTTTTTTGTGCCTGCAATTTCACCTTCAACACCTATCCCCTGTGGGAGCGAGCCTGCTCGCGAATGCGGTGTGACATCCAATGCAGCGTTGTCTGACAGAACGCCTTCGCGAGCAGGCTCGCTCCCACAGGGGTTTTGCGTTTATCTCAAACGGTGATGTGCAGGCGCACGTCAACGTTGCCACGCGTGGCGTTGGAGTACGGGCAGACCTGGTGAGCCGCTTCGACCAGGCTTTGCGCGTCAGCTTGTTCCAGACCTGGCAGGCTGATGTGCAGGTCGATATCCAGACCGAAGCCACCGGGGATCTGACCGATACCGACGTGAGCGGTAATCGAGGCGTCGTCGGGGATTTTACGTTTGGTCTGGCTGGCGACGAATTTCAGCGCGCCGATGAAGCAGGCCGAGTAGCCGGCAGCGAACAGTTGCTCAGGGTTGGTCGCTGCGCCGCCAGCACCGCCGAGTTCTTTCGGGGTGGCGAGTTTGACGTCGAGGACGTTGTCACTGGAGATCGCACGACCGTCACGGCCGCCAGTGGACGTTGCGATTGCGGTGTAGAGAGTTTGCATGGTGTGGGCCTCGTTTCAGTGTCGTTGATTGCGCTAACTGTTTGCGCGCTAATTAAGTCGAGGTGAATGTAGCTCGCTAATGTTTAGTGCGCAAGATATTTTTTTGAAAAAGTCAGTCTTGGCAATCGGCAATGCGTGTCGAGAGCTTCAGGGCACGCATTCCAGAGCAGATGAAGGCGATGAACGATGATCAAAAAAATTGTGAAGGCGACGGGTTCGCCTGTAGATACCGTCTTGCCCCTCATCGGGCAAGGGCAATTTTCGGGTCGAATGGCTGGCCCGATTTAAGAACGGCGTAGACAAAATGTAGGAGTTTGCGCATCGCTGCACAGATGATTTGCTTGGGGGCCTTGCCGTTGGCCTTCAAGCGGTCCTTCATGGCGATGATTGCTTTGTTGTGCTTCAGTGCAACCAATCCAGGCATGTATAGACCCGCCCGAACGC
>NZ_FYDT01000103.1:0-2449 GCF_900187585.1 Pseudomonas sp. Irchel 3E19 | reverse complement strand
GTGGCCTGGCTGGACAGATCCAGCGCAGACGCGACCCACTCGATGGGAATATTTTGAGTGAATGTGCTCAAGTCACAGAAGTTGAAAAGGTCGCCGAGGTCGAGCAAGTCCTGTTGAACAGACATAAAAAATCCGATGCCAGAGATCTGACATCGGATTTTCGAAGAAGCCCGGTGAGGATTCAAATGCTTAAGTGAACAACATTACGACTGGATGTCGGGCTTTTTCGTTGCTGAACGTTTTTCCCGCTAACGCCTCCAATAGTTTATAAGCCCTTGTACGGGCGGACTGTCCCGCTTCGGGAACTGTGAGGTTCAAATGCGATTGCCATTATCTGCACTGTTTTTCGGATTGTTGGTTGCCCAGGGCGCGATGGCGGCCGGAGATGGCACGGCCGCCGTGGGTGGCGGCTTGGGTGGTGCGTTGGGCAACGTGGTTGGCGGACAACTCGGTGGCAGCACTGGTGCTGCGGTAGGTGCAGGTTTAGGCGGCGCGGCGGGCAGCGCCGTCGGGGCGGATAAACGCAGTCGCACAGAAGCCGCGATTGGCGGCGGCCTCGGCGCCGCCGGCGGTTCAGTGGTCGGCAATAGCCTGGGCGGCTCGACCGGTTCGACTATCGGTGCAGGCTTGGGTGGCGCGGCAGGTGGTGCGGTCGGCAACAACCTGGGTGCCGATGACGGAAAATCTCATTCCGGTGGCGGTCATAAACATAAGAACAAACACAAATACAAAAACAAACATCGTGATTGATGATTAAACAGAGACCCGGCCTTGCGCCGGGTTTTTTGTGTCCACCGGTTGGGCTCGGGAACGATTGGCGCCAAGGCTTTTCAAACGTTATACACACCCCGAAATCACGAGGTTTGCCATGACTCCCGAAACTGAAGGCAAGGAAGAAAAAGGTTCAAGCGGGCTACCGTTTATCAACGATCCAGGGAATGAAGATCCGGGGTCGCAGATGGATGCTCCGGTGCCGCTGATTGATTCGGATGATGAATTGGATGGGCGAGTTTGATGAGGATGAAGATGAGCAGTGAGCGAATGCACGGGTTACTCTCCGGGGTCGCTAGCGTGTTAAAGCCTTTAATTCTCAGGGGCCTGTCGGTGCAGGCCCTGTGAGTGTTAAGTAGAGTTGTGTGGTGTCATGAATTAAAAGGACTTTAACCATGCACGATAGAACGCCTTTTGGTCCTCTATGTTATTTGTTAGGTCTCTGTCTTCGTAATCGAAAATTCGAACTATATCTTCCTCTTCTGAAGGACGTCCTTCACGGAGCTCATAGGCAGTAAGTCCGCAGGACATTTGTGAACTCATGCTTGACGGGTGGACGTTGATTTTAGAACCCTTACATAAAAAAGTAACCTCTGGAAATTCTGACCTCAGCGTACCAAAGCAGCCATAAAGATCGTAAGACGTATAGGTTTTTTTTAGGCCATCTTTTCTTGTGAATGTTAGTGCTCTATTCCTTCTGTCACATTCAATAAGAGCTGCTTCCAGACCTTCAGCTGTTTTAATCTGGATTTCTATCGGTTTCATTGTTTACTCCTGTTTGGGTTGAGCACTGAATAACCTTTATAGCTGCCATCTTCGTAGACTGGCGTGGCTCCTACAATGTCTTTACTTTTAATACCCCCTGGAACTGCAATTTCTACTTCACGTCGATGGGGTGAAAGGGCACCAAGTTCTTTGTTTACGTCAATCCCTGTAACGTTCTTCAATACATATATGTAACCGTCGGCAATGCCGTAGCCCGTAGCAAATTTTGCTGCCTGCTGTTCTGAGAAAGAAGTACTCACATACCAGCTTGGTGGAATTTTATTGTCCAAAGCATGCAGGAAAAGATCTTTACTATCGCCCCATGGTTCGAATCCAGCATCAAAAATTTCCCATGGTTCTCGATCATCGCCTCGGTACAAATAATGGTTTTCTTGTTTCGGGGCTGGAGTTGCAGGTGCCCCTTTCTCTACACCGACTTTGCTAAAAGTGTGGACTTCACGTGAGGGTTTTCCGCAATTATCCCCACCCGGACAATCACTCAACCCCAACGGATCCACCCACCCTGTCGGATTCGGCACGTACTGGTACTGATTAATCCCACCCGCCAATTTGATCGGGTCCGGCGTCAAGTACCGTCCCAGCCGCGGGTCGTAATACCGGTGCCGGTTGTAATGCAGCCCACTTTCCCCATCGAAGTACTGCCCCTGAAAGCGCAGCGGCTGGTCCAGGTAGTCCTCGCCGGCGAGGGTGATGGCGGCGACTTTGCCGTAGGCGTCGTATTGCGCTGACCAGACGATTTCGCCGCTGTAGTCGGTGAGTTCCTGCGGGGTGCCGAGGTGGTCGAGCTGGTAGTAGAACGGGCAGGCTTTTTTCGGGCCTTTGCCGTCGAGTAGCGCCAGCGGGCGGAAGGTGCCGGGTTCGTAAACGTAGCTGCGGTACTGGCTTTGGCTGC
>NZ_FYDT01000005.1:134466-206245 GCF_900187585.1 Pseudomonas sp. Irchel 3E19 | reverse complement strand
CTGGTCGATCAGCTCTTTTGGAATGGACGGAAGGTCACGCTTGGCCTCACGGGCCGGTTTCTTTTTGGTTGGCATACATGCACCTCTGCAGCATGTTATGCCCGAACACAAAATTAATGACACTCCCGGCGTTTGCCAAAGGAAGTCGACCGTCAGGGCGAAACCGCCAGCCGCCACCCCCCAAAAACCGGATATTCACCCCCCCCCAAAAAAAACCCAAAAAAAAGGGATGAGTCCGCCAGCGAACCCACCCCTTTCATTGCCCGATATCAACAGGCCAAGCAATCAGCCAAACAGAGCAAACGCATCACCACTGCCTGGCAACTCAAACGCCTGACCATCCGCCGTCTGAATGTGCTCAATGGTATTGAACCCCGCATACCACCCCGCCAGTTTCACACCGTTGTCCGGCACACCGACGCTGCCGTCATTGGCGCTATGCAGGTAAGCATCATCGCCAATACGCGTGACGTTCAATTGGCTGGCATTGGCAATGGTGTTGAGGATCAGGGTGTCGTTAATGTCCAGCCCCTCGTCCTGAATCGTTACCAGACCGGTGGTGTTCACCACATAGGTGTCATCGCCCTGTCCACCATACGCAGCGCCACCAGCATTCGACTGGCCGGCGAGGTTGAGGATCAGCACATCGTTGCCCTGGTCGCCGAACAGTGTGTAATGGCTGCCCGCGCCCGTGAGTACATCATTGCCCTCTCCACCGCTGACCCAGGTAAACAGACCGTCGCGCGCACCGACGATGACATCGTCACCCGCGCCCCCGAACAACGTGTCCGACTGCCCGGAGGTGTCGAGACCGGACGCCAGACCGCCGTAGATGTAATCGTTGCCATCGCCACCGTGAATCCGGTCGTCGCCCGCCCCACCTTCCAGAAGGTTGTGGTCCGAGTTGCCTTCAAGCACATCGTTGAACTGGCTGCCGCGCAGACCTTCGATATCGATGTAGACATCGTGAAACGCAATCCCACTCTGCACGCCCCAATTCAGCGAAGCACTCAAACCTTCAGTACTGTCGTCGTAGCTGACGATGTCGGTACCGGCACCGCCCTCAAAGTTGTCGGCACCCGCTCCGCCGTACAACACATCATTGCCGGCACCCGAGACGATGGTGTTGTTCTCGTCATTGCCATAACCGACAAAGTCAGCACTGCCGGTATAGGTCAGGTTTTCCACGAACGCACTCAGCCTCAATTCAGAGAGGCTGGTGTACACGTGATCGGTACCGCCCATGAAACCGTCGTCATCCTCGATCGTTACACCCGTGCTGTTGATCACATACACATCGTCACCGCGCCCGCCGGCGACGATCACGCCACTGGCGTTCACGGTGAAGTGGTCAGCACCGCTGGAGCCGATGACCTTTTCCACATTGAGCAGCGTATCGCCGGCAGCGCTGGCGCCACCGCCAATCACGACGTTGGCCGAATCGAAAGCGTAGCGATAACTCACAGTGTCATAACCGTCGGCGCCATCGATGACCATCGAGCCTTGATGGCGATAAATCACATCATCGAAGCCCGAGCCTTGAATCGCTTCAATGCTGGTGAACGTGTCGCCATAGGCAATGGTCAGCCCGTCATGGTTGGTGAAGTCTTCGACTCGTACGCCCTCAAGGCTGTCGCTGTAGCTGACCGTATCGAAGCCATCGCCACCGACGAACTGGTCGGCACCCGCACCGCCCCACAGCCAGTCGTTGCCAGCACCGCCCTGCAAAACATCATTCCCTTGCAGTCCATAGAGTTGGTCATCGCCATCAGTGCCCACCAGGACATCCGCTTCACCCGTTCCATCTATCACTGCCATTTGCTTCTTCCTTGCGTTGTTGTTAAACCGGATTCGCCCTGCACGGGAGATGTCAGACGACGATGCAATCGCTGACCGGCAGACGAACGAATAGAAAGGTATCGACCACAAAATTCCAAACCTTGAGGCCCAGGTTCGTATTGAGCATGAAGGGAGGGGAATCGCTGCATTCAGCGACAAAAAAGGCGACCCTCTCAGGTCGCCTTTTCAGTGTGGCTTTACAGATCAATCCGCCAGCCAGCCATATTCCCAGTACCGCAGGTTGTCGCCACGCAACACGTAATCGCGCAGTACCACTTCACGTAATTCGTCACCCTGGCGGTAGCTGGCATCCGGGTCGGCCAGGTGCATGCGGATTGCTTGCAGCCACTCGTCCGTGGTGTTGGTCTTGATCCGCGTGCACGGCAAGTAACCGCGATAGGCCTCAGTGTCGGTGCAGATTACCGGGTAGCCGCAAGCGCCGTATTCGAGCAGGCGCAGGTTGCTCTTGCAGTCGTTGAAGACGTGAAATTCCAGTGGCGCCAGGGCCAGGTCCAGGTTGAGACTGGCCAGTTTTGCCGGGTACACGTCCAGGCCGATCACGCCGTGGAACTCATGCATATACGGAAGCAGATCGTCCGGGCACATGCCGAAGAACACCCACTCGACTTCGTTGGCCAGTTCGCGAACCACGTCGGCGATTACCGCCAGATCACCGTGGTGACTGGTGCCGCCGCCCCAGCCGACCCGCGGTTTTTTCGAAGTACGGCGCTGGCTGTGCAGGTTGCCCCACAAGTCCTGGGCCAGCATGTTCGGTACCACACGAATGTCGTGGTGCATGTCCGACAGCACGTTGGCCAGTGGCTGAGTCGACACGACCACGCGATCACACAGACCGATCGCACGCCGCACCATGCGCTCCATGTCCTGCTTGCTCGGCATGTTGCGGATATGTGCATTGCGGTGGGGCACGTCGATGACATAGTCATCGAGCTCGAAGATCCGCCGCGCATTGAAGAATTTCTTCAGCGGTGGAATTTCATCGATGGCGTGTTCCGAGTAGCGCCCTTGCAGAACGATCACGTCGGGCGCCTGACGCTCGATATCGATGATCGACGGCAAGCCGTAGCAAATACGTCCTTGCGCCCTGTTGGCCGCTTGCAGTTCGATCATCGGCTGGCTAATGCGGTAATGGCCAATGGCAGAGGCGTTGATCGGCACCACGAGCAGATTAGGCAACTGCGCCTTGGAAAACGCACTCCAGCCGGTGCGCATGCCCGGCTCAAGACTGAAGTTGGTGGCACCGACGCCCTGTAACGTCAGGTTGATGTTGTAGGCCGGGTCACGCGCAATCAGCGGCAGCCAGCGCTGGTGAAACGTGTCTTTTTCCTCGGCGAGCAGCGCTTCCTCATCAGTTGTGGCGGCAATACTTGGCCGTGCACCGACCGCCACCACGGCATGGGGATTGAGCACCACCAGATAACCTTCGCGGCCGATGCGCAGGCAAAGATCGGCGACATTGAGCGCTTGCTTGAACACTTGCTCATCGAGGCCGCCAACCGCTTCGAACACCGACTTGCGAATGATCAGGCAATCGCCGCCAACGGCACTCAGATCGTGCACGGCCTGCAAGCGGTGCATGTACCCTTCCGACTGCATCGGCTGGCCATAAAACGGCAGGCCGACCGCCCCGTTCAAGCCAAGAATCAGGCCGGCGTGCAGCACAGCGCCGTCCGGGTTGAACAGTTTGGCGCCGACCACCCCGACTTCCGCGCGCTGTGCGTGGTTGAGCAGTTCGTCGAGCCAATCGCCCTCGGTGATCACCGCAAACGCATTGAGCACCAACACGTACTCGCCGCGTGCTTGCGCCACGGCAAAGTTGTGCACGGCTGCCGCATTGCCTTTTTGCGGGTAGCGGGCGACGCGAATCCGCTCGCCGCCCAGTTGCGCCATGCCGTCCAGCCAGGCAAGCGCTTCGGCGCTTTCACTGCCGTTATCGACCAGCAGCAATTCGTATTCGGTGTAGGCGGTTTTTTCCAGCAGTGTCTCGACACAGCGCTGCACTGCGGCCGTCTGGTCCTGAGTGACAATGATCACCGACACCAACGGACGCCGAGCATGGTGATAGTCGACACGATTGAGCAGATCACGGCTGCCGCGACGGATACTGTGATCTATCCCGAGGCGCTGCAAATGCGCTTCAAGCAGCCGTGGACTTTGCGCTACCACGCCAGGCTCGGTGAGCCATTGCGACAGATCGAACTTCGACTCCAGCAGCACTTCGTCGATGTGCCCGACAACCTGCAAGCCGTCACTTTCGACCATACGCCAGAGCACGTCATGGGGCGCCAGTTCAGCAAATGTCGCGGTAAACCCGCCAAGCGCCAGAAACCGTTCGCGCTGGAACGCCAGCGCACGGCCGACGTAGGGGTAGCTGCGCATCAGGTCAAGGTTGAAATCCGGCTTGAACGCAGGCTCTGCCGACTCGCCACTGCGCAAGCTGCCTTCGTCGCTGTAAATGCACGTCAGCGACGAAGAATGCGCAATCCGGTCGGCCATGACCAGCAGCGCCGGCGCCACCAGGCGATCGCCGGGCTGCAACAGATAGAACCAGTCGGCGCCTTCCAGTTGCGGCAGCAACGCGTTGATCTGCTCCAGCCCGTCATCCTGCAATGGCATGCGGAACACCCGCCCATCGAGCTGCGCCTCGGTGCAGGAAACGGACAGCACCAGGATCAGTTCCGGCGGGTAATCCTGAGCATCGAGCGCCTCCAGAGTACGCTGCAAACCATCGCGACTGCCCTGCCCGTCAATGATGATCGGCACGATCCGTGGTTGGTGCGACCAGCCAGCGAGGGTTTCCGGCAACCACTTGCGCTGCGCCTCGGTAAGCACCCGGCATTCGAGCCACTGAGCGTAGAGCTCGTCGAAACTGAAGCTGTCGACACCGACGCCCAATTCCTGACGACTCTGTTTGGAGCCGAGTGTGCGACTCAAGGGCAGTTCTTCCCAAACCCGCGGAGAATCCTCGGCCTTGGTCAATGGCACATAGCGCACCCACCCCTGAGCAGGAGCCGACTCGCCGCTGCGGGCCTTGAGCATTTGCGAAAGCCATTCGCGCTCGATCTCTAACGCATCTTTCATCGGCTGCTGTGCGCTCAACCGTTCCGGGTAGAGTCGCTCGACACTCAATACGTTGTTGGACACCGCCAGATTGCCGCGGCGCAACAGGCAGACATACAAGGCAAAATCCAGGGACGCGACGAAGCAGGCGCCCTCCTCGGTCAATGCCGGCAGTAACTCGACGACGTCGGCACGACGAAACAGCGCATTGCTGAAGCCGCCGAGCACATTGACCGGGAATTTTTCGAAGATGCTCAGGACATCGTCGCCCTTGAGAATGCCGCTGACCGGCGTCAGTGAGGTGTTTTCCAGACGTGCCGGCAGGATGATGTCGTTGGCATCCCAGAGCAGCCGCTGCGCCGTCACCAGACTGACTTCGGCGTGACGCATCTCGTGGGCTTGTTGCTCGATGCAGGCCGAATAAAGCAGATCGTCGTCACAGAGAAACTTGATCAACTCGCCGCGCGCCTGATCCAGACAGGCTTTCAGGTTGCCGACCAACCCCAACGTGCGCGGATTGCGCACATAACGCACGGCAACGCCGGTCTGCTCGGTGACCGCATCAACGATGTCTTTGATTGCGTTGTCACGACTGTCGTCGCACACAATGATTTCAAAATTGCCGTAGCCCTGACTGACGGCGCTGTGCAATGCGCGCTCGAAAAAGCGCGGATTGAAAGCGGGAATGACGAGGCTGACAAGGGGAAGTGAATTCACGGCGGACTCGCAAGCGGTGGGAACCCGCCCGGAACAGCGAGCCCTCTGAATAGCGCAAAAAAAGACATTAAATATTCAAGCGTCGCAGCAAACGGGCGCTGACGCGCCCGATTACCGTCAGATCTTGTTGAACAGCCCCAACTGGCTGATCTTGCTGAACGCCAGTTGCGAAGCCTGCAACATGGTCTGTTGCAAGGTCAGGCGCGTCATCACTTCAGCTGGATCAGAATCGCGGATCGAGCCTTGGGTCGTGGTATTGGCCATGCTCAGGCTCTGGTTGGTGACCGTTTGCATTTCCAGCGACTGACCACGGGCACCGATCGAGGTAACAGCGGTGCCGATCTGATTGGCGGCAGCGTCGATGTTGCCGATGCCGGCCTCCATGGCGCCCTGCAGCTTCTGCTTGGCCACCGGATCACCATCGACCGGCGTGTTCAGCGCAGTGACCATCTGACCCAGAGTGTCGAGGACGTTCTGCGTCTGATGATTGTTGGGCTTGATCGAAAACTGATCACCCGCTACCGGTGCACTGCCCAATGCGAAGGTCACGCCGGCAGCGGTAGCGTTGCTACCTGCGACGGTGCCCGACGATACCGGCTTGCTGTCAGCAGTGACCGGCGCGGCATACAGATCGAACGCCGTGGCGCTGGTGAACTTGAGAACCGCGCCACCCTGCGGGAACGCGTCGGTGTACGCCGACTGGTTGGTGATGCTGGATCCGGTGATCACCGCAGTCGACGCATTGCCCGGGCTACGCGCAGTGGTGAAGGTGTCAGGCGTGGCTGCCAACTGGAAGCTGTGTCCGGCGATGACTGCGTCCGGGTTGGTATCACCTGCTTTGAGGTTGATGTTCAGCT
Organism: Pseudomonas sp. Irchel 3E19; assembly: GCF_900187585.1. NCBI lineage: Bacteria > Pseudomonadati > Pseudomonadota > Gammaproteobacteria > Pseudomonadales > Pseudomonadaceae > Pseudomonas > Pseudomonas sp. Irchel 3E19. The sequence continues at coordinate 199,751 of NZ_FYDT01000005.1, read as the reverse complement.
TCATGTCGACGCCACGGAAGCTGACGGTCTGGTTGGCACCGTTGGAGTTGCTGATCAGGCCGTTCTGGCTGGCTTCAGCCGTCACGTCGTTGCCCAGGGCATCAGTGATTTTCAGCTGGGTGCTGCTGACGAAAGCGACGGTGTATGGCTGACCACCGGTGAACTTCGAATTATAGGTAGCAGCCGTGCCAACAGTACCGTTGGACAGTACGACGCGACCGTCATCCACCGCCGGGGCGGTCATGGTGACGTTGGTGCGGGCGGTATTGATGGTCTGCTGGAAGGCATCCCAACCGGTGGTGTTGGTGCCGACCGCCAGGCCATCGCCGATGCCCAGGTTGATCGTGGTCTGGTCGCCGTTGTAGCTGAAGGTACCGTCGGTGTTCTGCGAGTACGGCGCGGTGTCGGTTTTCGAACCGGAGAACATGTAGTTGCCATCGGCATCCTTGGAGTTCATCAGGCCCAGCACTTGTTGCTGGATCTGCCCCAGTTCCGCAGCGTAAGCCTGGCGGTCCTTGTCGGTGGCGATGCCGTTGTTAGCAGCCAGGGACAGATCCTTGGCGCGCGCCAACGCGGTGGTGATGGCATCCAGCGTGGATTCCTGCACGGTCAACGCACTTTTGGTGCTGTTGATGTTGGTGGTGTACTGATCCAGCATCGCCGCCTGCTGACCCAGTTGCAGCAAGCGACCGGCGCCGACCGGATCGTCGGCCGCGGTGTTGATGCGTTGCAGGCTGCTCGCCTCGCTGGCGGTGGCGATCGCCTTGTTGAAGTTACGCTGATAATCCGAAGCTTGCGTTCCGTAATACTGAGCGGTGGAAATGCGCATGAATTACGACTCCTTAAAGGCTGTTGATCAGCGTGGCGAAAGTTTCCTGCGCAGCTTTGATGATCTGCGAAGACGCTGTGTAGTACTGCTGGTATTTGACCAGGTTGCCGGTCTCTTCATCCAGGTTGACCCCGGACAGCGAGTCACGCGCACCGGCGGCCTGCGTCAGGATCGCCGTGGTGGCTTCGCTGTCGGACTTGCCTTGCGCGGTCTTGGTGCCAACGTTGGTCACCAGTTTGTTGTAGGCGTCAGTCAGGCTGATGCCCTTGCTCGCCGAACCGGTGTCGACGGTTTGCTTGGTCTGCAAGCCAACCAGCGCCTGAGCGTTGCGGTTATCCGAAGACGCCGCGCCGGTCAGGTTCATGGTGAAGGTTTCACCGGATTTCGGCGTGCCGCCCACCGTGGTCTGCACGGTGAAGGTTTTCTGCACGTTAGGCGTGACGCTCGTGTCCAGCACCGGGTTGCCGCTGGCATCGACAATGCCCACTTTCAGGTTCAGGGTGTTGGCTTGCCCCGGAACGATGGTGCCGGAGCTGATGGTCCCGCCCTTCGCGTCGACGAACTTGTAAGACTGACTGCCGCCGCTCGGATCGCCAAACACCAGTTTGACCGGTGTCGAATTCTTCAGCGCCGCCTGCATATCGGCCTGGGCAGTCGGGTTGTAGATGTTGATGGTGTCGCTCAGCGTCGGCTGGGTGTAGGTGCCCAAGCCGGCGGCACTGGCGACCCCGGTCAACGGGCCCGCTGCAGCGATTTTCTTCGGATCGGTGAGTACGGTCTGAATGCTCGCCGCTGCGTTACGGGTCGGGGTTACCTTGAAGGTGTCACCCGCACTCAACGCACCGCCATTAAGCGCCAGCGTAAAGCCATCGATCACCGGAGGTGGATTGGTGGTGGTGCTGAATGCGCCCAGGTCGGTGCCGTCGGAGCGCTTGACGGTGTAATCGGTAGCGCTGGTGAACGTGACCTGGTAATCGCTGGTGGTCAGCTTGCCGCTGTCCTTGATGGTCACGTCAAGGTTGCCCGAGCCTGCGCTGTTGCCATCCTTCGCAATGCTGCGCTGGCTGATCAGCGCAGCACTGTTGATGTTGTTGAAAATCGCCGCACCGAAGTCACCGTTCTTGTCGATGCCCTGGGCTTGCTGGCTGTTGATCTGATCGGCGACGACCAGCGCCACACGCCCCAGCTCGTTGAGCGACGGGTCGAGGACTTCATTACGGTAGGTCAGCAGACCACCGATTTCGCCGCCGCTCATTGCCGAGGTGATGTCGATGGTGCTCGAACCGCGGTTCATCTGGATGCCCAGGCGCGTTGGATCACCTTTACTCGGTACGGTGCTCAAGGTGTTGGTGCTGTTGCCAATCACCAGCGGCTGACCAGTGCCGATGTACACGTCGAAACTGGTGCCACGCTCAACGACCTGCGCGCCGGTCAGTTCGGACAACTGGCGTACGGCCTCATTACGGCTGTCGAGCAAATCGTTTGGCGCGCCGCCGCTGGTGGAAATCTCACCGATCTTCTGGTTGAGCGCGGCAATCGAGTTGGCCAGTTTGTTCACCTGGGCCGTCATGTCGGTCAGGCTGCCGTTGATCGTGGTGTTCTGATCGTTCAGCTGTTTGGCAATCGAGTTGAAACGGCTGGTCAGTGCCTGCGCGCCGGTCAGTACCGATTGACGAGAGGTGTCATCGGTGGCCGAGGTCGCCACACCTTGCATCGAGGTGAAAAACTTCTGCAGCACACCGGTCAGGCCTGTATTGACGTCGGACAGTGTGCCGTCCAGTGGCTTGGCTTGCGCCAGATACGAGGCCGCTTCGCTGTTGAGCGAGGTCGCCGTGTGCAACTGAGTTTCCAGGTACGAGTTATACACCCGGCGCACATCGGCCAGGGTCGTACCGGTGCCGATGAAAACATTGCCGAACTGCTGCGAGGATTTAGTGCCCTGCACGGTTTGCTGGCGTGAATAACCGGCGGTGTCGACGTTGGCGATGTTGTTACCCGTCGTAGCCAAAGAGGACTGGCTAGCCGACAGCCCCGACATCCCGATATTGAGCAAACTCATGGTTCAGACCTTATACCTTGTGCCTTATAAAGGCGTGGTGGAAACGCCCGCCGCAGCGTAGTTTTCAAAACTGTTCATCTGCTTGGCTATCTGCGAAATCTTGCTCGCGTAGTTCGGGTCGGTTGCGTAACCGGCCTTTTGCAACTCGCGTACAAACTGTTCTGGGTTATCGGCCGACTTCACAACATCTTGATAGCGATTGTTGGTCTGCAGCAAAGTCACCAGATCGTGGAAGCTGTCCTTGTACGAGGCGTAGGAACGGAACTCGGCCGTCTCCTTGACCATCGCGCCATTACGGAACTCGCTGGTGATCGCCCGGGCCGAATCGCCCTTCCAGTTGCTGCTCGCCTTGATGCCGAACAGGTTGTGGCTGCTGCTGCCATCCTGCGCACGCATGACCGATTTGCCCCAACCGGTTTCCAGTGCCGCTTGCGCCACCAGGTAGCGCGGATCGACGCCGATACGGTCGGCGGCTTCCTTGGCCATCGGCAGCATGGTATTGACGAACTGGTCGGCGGAGCTGAACGCTTTTTTCGCCGGCGCCAGTGGAATCTGCGCCATGGCGCGGCCGTAAATCTGCATCTGCCCGCCGGAGGCTTTATCGGCCTCGGCACGGGCCAGCCAGTCGCCGTTGTACAACGGACCCGCGCCGGTCGCGACGGCGGTCGTGGCGCGCGGCAGTAAGGTATTGGGCGCAGGCGTGGCGTTCGTCGTCGCCGACGGCACTAAACCTGCGAGCAGACGATCAGCCAGTTTCGGCGGCAAGGCCAGACGACGCTTGTTGATCATTTCCATGTCATTGCTGTGAGAAATGCCGGCGCTGTTCGACACACGTCCCGAACGCGATGCCCACAGCGGACGCTCGCCATTGACGCGCGACAACGGGCCGTTGATAGCGGTGGTGCCCGCCGCAATCGGCGTGACCACAGCAGCCGCTTTCTCCCGGGCTTCTTGCTGTTTGGCGGCGGATGCGGCAGCAGCCTCACCCGGCGCCATCGGTTTGTTTTTCTGCATCTGGCGCAACAGCACGTCTGCCAGGCCGATACCACCGCCCTCGCGAGACATGGAAATGGCCAGTTGCTGGTCGGACATTTCCTGATATTGCTTGGCGGCCGGGGTGTTGAGCGGGTTGTCCTGACCGAGTGTCTCGGTGGCCGATCGCATCGACTTGAGCATTTCCCCGATGAACAGCGATTCGAATTCCTGCGCCACTTTGCGCATGTTCGCATCGCTGTTCTTGTCGCCAACCTTGAGCTGGTTCAGACGATTGAGGTCGGAGTACGAACCCGAATCAATGGTGCCAGCCAGACTGCCCTTGCGCATATCCATGTTCGCTGTCCTCAGATCACGATCAGGTCGGCTTGCAACGCGCCGGCCTGCTTCAGCGCTTCAAGGATCGCCATCAGGTCACCCGGTGCCGCGCCGACCTGGTTCACCGCACGGACGATCTCGTCGAGCGTAGTGCCCGGGCCGAACTTGAACATCGGCTTGGCTTCCTGCTCGGCATTGACCCGCGAGCGCGGCACAACAGCGGTCTGGCCGTTGGACAGCGGGCCTGGCTGGCTGACGATCGGGTCTTCGGTGATGGTTACAGTCAGGCTGCCGTGGGTCACCGCGGCTGGCGAAACCTTCACGTTCTGGCCGATGACGATAGTGCCGGTACGCGAGTTGATGATGACTTTCGCCACGGCCTGACCTGGATCGACTTCGAGGTTTTCCAGGATCGACAGGTAGTCGACGCGCTGGCTCGGATCAAGCGGCGCGGTGACACGGATCGAACCACCGTCGATGGCTTGCGCCACGCCAGGGCCGAGCATGTCGTTAATCTTGTCGACAATGCGCTTGGCGGTGGTGAAGTCGGAACGGTTGAGGTTCAGCGTCAGGCTGTTGCCCTGATTGAAACCGCTCGGTACCGAGCGCTCTACCGAAGCACCACCGGGAATGCGGCCGGCCGACGGAACGTTGACGGTGATCTTCGAACCGTCACGCCCTTCGGCATCAAAACCACCCACCACCAGGTTGCCCTGAGCGATGGCGTAGACGTTGCCGTCAATACCCTTGAGCGGGGTCAGCAACAGGGTGCCGCCCCGCAGGCTCTTGGAGTTACCGATCGAGGACACCGTGATATCGACCTGCTGACCCGGCTTGGCAAACGCCGGCAGATCGGCACTGATCGATACTGCCGCGACGTTTTTCAACTGCACGTTGCCCGATCCCGGCGGCACCTTGATGCCGAACTGCGAGAGCATGTTGTTGAACGTCTGCAGGGTGAACGGCGTTTGCGTCGTCTGGTCACCGGTGCCGTTAAGCCCGACCACCAGGCCGTAACCGATCAACTGGTTGGAACGCACACCGGAAATGCTGGCGATGTCTTTCAGCCGCTCGGCTTGTGCATTGAAGGCCGCCGACAACATAACGGCGGCCAGCATGAGGCTCTTGAAATTCAACGTAGCCACCTAGAAAGGGAACAGCGGGCTGAGGAAGAAACGGTCGAACCAGCCTGGCTGACTCGTATCGGCAAACGCGCCGGTACCCGAGTAGGTGATGCGTGCATCGGCGACCCGGGTCGACGACACGGTGTTGTCCGTGGCGATGTCATCGGCGCGCACCAGGCCGGCGATGCGAACCAGTTCGTCACCGGTGTTCAGCGTTAGCCACTTCTCGCCGCGCACGGCGATGATGCCGTTGGGCAGCACGTCAGCGACGGTCACGGTGATCGAACCGGTCAGGCTGTTGCTCTGCCCCGACTTGGCGTCGCCCTTGGTCGAACGGTCGGCGCTGTAGCCGGCGTTCAGGCTCAGGTCGTTGCTGCCGATCGGGTTGTTCGTCGTCAGACTGGAACCGAATAACGACGTCAGGCCGATCTTGTTATCGCTGTTCTTGTCCATTTGCGAGTTGGCGTTCTTGCTTGCCTGGGTGCGCTCGTTCAGGGTGATGGTGATGATGTCACCGACCCTGAACGCCTTGCGATCGCTGTACAGGTTCTGTTCGAAGCCGGCCTGATAGATCGAGCCGTTGTTGGCCGCAGCCGGCAACGGCGTGCGCGGCAACACCGGGGCGTAGTAAGGGTCATTGGGCTTGGGCGTCGGAGCGACGCAGCCCGCGAGCGAGACGACCCCACCCAATGCCAGAACAGATACAAAGCGTTTCATGACCCTACCTCACGGTATTGCTGGCGACCTCATGGCCGCCCCATAGACTTGATTACAGATTCTGCGTTACGAACGAGAGCATCTGGTCGGCGGTGGAGATCACCTTGGAGTTCATCTCGTAGGCACGCTGGGTGGTGATCATGTTGACCATCTCCTCAACGGTGCTGACGTTGGAACCTTCCAGAGTGTTCTGCAGCGTGGTCCCGAAACCGTTCAGACCCGGCGTACCGATTTGCGGTGCACCGGAAGCTGCGGTTTCCAGGAACAGGTTGTTACCCACCGCTTGCAGACCGGCCGGGTTGATGAAGTCGGCGGTTTGCAGGTTGCCGATCACCTGAGCGGCCGGGTTGCCTGGCACAGTGATCGACACGGTGCCGTCGGTGCCGACGGTGAAGCTCTGAGCGTTGTTCGGGATGACGATGGCAGGCTCCAGGGCGAAACCGCTGGCGTTGACGATCTGGCCATTGGAGTCGAGGTGGAAGGTACCGTCACGGGTGTAGGACGTGGTGCCGTCCGGTTGCAGGATCTGGAAGAAACCGCGACCGTCCACCGCCATGTCCAGCGGGTTTTCGCTGGTTTGCAGGCTGCCGGCGTTGAAGTTTTTCTGCGTGCCGACGATGCGCACACCGGTACCCAGTTGCAGGCCCGACGGCAGTTCGCTGTCTTGGGTCGACTGGGCGCCTGGCTGGCGTTTGATCTGGTACAGCAGGTCCTGGAACTCGGCGCGGTCACGTTTGAAGCCCGTGGTCGAGACGTTCGCCAGGTTGTTGGAAATGGTGGTCAGGTTGGTGTCCTGGGCGGACAGACCGGTTTTGGCAACCCATAGAGCCGGAAGCATTCGATTCTCCTCGTGCGCCTGTTTTACGGCGCGACGTTCTGATAATTAGCTGATCTGCAAGACCCGAGCCATGGCCTGGTCGTCGTCTTTGGCGGTGTTCATCATCTTGACGTGCAGTTCGAACTGCTTGGCCAACGCCAGCACCGAGGTCATTTCTGCCACGGCATTGACGTTGCTCGACTCAAGGAAACCCGACACCAGCTTGACGTTGGCATCGGCCGGCGCAGGCTGGCCGTCCTTGGTGTAGATCGAGCCGTCGAGGCCCTTGTTCATGTTCTTGATGTCCGGGTTGACCAGTTTGATCCGATCGACTTCGGCCATGACACGCGGGCCTTCGCCCATCGCACGAATGCTGATGGTGCCGTCTTCACCGACTTCGATCTGCTGCTCGGGCGGCACGGCGATCGGACCGCCATTACCCATCACCGGCATACCGTTACCGGCACGCAGCACGCCGAGGGCGTCGACGTTGAGGCTGCCGGTGCGCACGTAGCTTTCGCCGCCGTTGGGGTTCTGCACGGCAATAAAGCCGTTGCCGGTCACGGCGACGTCGAGGTCACGCCCGGTCTGCACCAGCGAACCTGCGGTGAAGTCAGTGGCCGGACGTTCGCTCATGGCAAACGCACGCGCCGGAAAGCTGTCACCAAACACCGGCATCGAACGCGCCTGCTCCAGGTCGCGCTGAAAGCCGTTGGTGGAGATGTTCGCCAGGTTGTTGGCATGAGCCTTCTGCGCCAGTGCGTTCTGGCTGGCGCCGGTCATTGCCACATAAAGGTACTTGTCCACACTCTTTCCTCTGCATGCCGGACGTTTGCCGTCCACCGCTGTACTGCTGAGCCACAAGCAATTTGCAGACCAACTTTTTTCTGGCGGCGCGCGGCCCGGTAAACAAAGGACTTGGGGGAGATTTAGAGGATTGGGGAAATGTATCGAAGTCGAAAAACCGGCGGTGTTATGCCGGTAGGTGGCAATGTCTGGCGCTGGTGTTGCCTGGACTATCGCTTTCGCGAGCAGGCTCGCTCCCACATTTGAAATGCATACCCCTGTGGGAGCGAGCCTGCTCGCGAAGAGGCCATCACTACCCACACATGTTTGGGTTACGACTCGGTTTTGCCGACTTCATACTCACGCAGCTTGTTGGCAATGGTCGTGTGCGAAACGCCAAGACGCTTACCCAACTGCCGACTGCTTGGATGCTCGGAATACAACCGCTCCAGCACCGCTTTTTCGAAGCGCCCGACGATTTCGTCCAGCCCACCCTCCAGCGAAAAATCGCCTAGCGGCTGACGCACGCCGTAGTCCGGCAGACGAATATGCTCGGCCTTCACCGTGCCGCCATCGCACAGCGAAACCGCCTGAAACAGCACGTTCTCCAGTTGCCGCACATTGCCTGGCCAGTGGTAATGACTCAGACGCTCCATTGCCGCCGGTGCCAGTTTCGGCAGCGCGCAACCGATCTGCCGACTGGCCTGATCAAGGAAGTGCTCGACCAGCGGCGTCAAACCGTCAAGGCATTCGCGCAGCGGTGGAATGTGCAGCGACAGCACGTTCAAGCGGTGATACAAATCCTGGCGAAACTCGCCCCGCGCGCACAACTCGGACAAGTCCACCTGCGTCGCGCAGATCACCCGCACATCGAGATAAACCTCTTCGTCACTGCCGACCCGACGGAAGCAACCGTCTTGCAGAAAGCGCAACAATTTGACTTGAAGGCGCGAGCTCATTTCGCCGACACCATCGAGAAACAGCGTACCGCCCGCCGTCAGCTCCAATAGCCCGAGCTTGCCTTCGGCACGCGCCCCTTCGAACGCACCGGGGCCGTAGCCAAACAACTCGGTCTCGGCCATCGACTCCGGCAGGCCCGCGCAGTTGAGCGCCATCAAAGGCGACTGCCCGCGCGGACTGGCGAGGTGACAGGCCCGCGCCAGCAATTCTTTGCCGGTGCCGGTTTCGCCTTCTATCAATAGCGCAGCGTCGAGTGGCGCCATACGGCGCGCTTCACGCACCACCGCCGCCATGACTTTCGAGCTCTGGAAGATACTGTCGAAACCGCGCAACTCCTGCTTGCGCACGTTGTAAATGCGCTCACCAACGCGATCAGCGCGATGCAGGGTCAGCACGGCCCCCGCCATGGCTTCGCTGTCGTCATGCTCCGATTGCAGCGGTGCGATGTCAGCGAGAAAGACGTCGCCCTTGACCTTCACGCGCATGCCGTTGATTCGCGATTTGTTGGCACGCACCAACTCCGGCAAGTCGAAGTCTTCAGCGTAGCGCGACAGCGGAATACCCGGTACCTCGTCGACCCGCACGCCGAGCAACTGCGCGGCCGCACGGTTGGCCGCGACGATCGAGCCGCCCATATCGATCGACAGCACCGGAAATTCCAGCGCACCGAGCAGTGCGTTCAATTCCATGTGCCGTCGCTCGCTGGGCATCAGCCCTACCCGCTTGACGCCAAACACCCCGGCAATCGCTTCGAATTTCGGCCGCAAGGCCTGGAACTGGAGATTGATCAGGTTCGGGCAATGCAGATAGATCGCGTTGCCATGCTCGCCACCGACCTCACCGCGGGCCACGTTGATCCCGTACTCCACGAGCAGATTGAGGATGTCGCGCAGGATGCCGATGCGGTTCTGGCAGTGGACTTTGATGCGCATATAAAGAGGCCCGACGAGGATGAGCGGTTAAACACAATCCCTGTGGGAGCGAGCCTGCTCGCGAAGGCGGTGGCACTTCAGCATTGATGTGCCAGACAGATCGCCTTCGCGAGCAGGCTCGCTCCCACAGGGCTTAGCGCCAGACTTTTCTGTCGAGGCGCGCAGATAGTTGTCAAGATTATGTGACAGCCACAGCCCTTTTCAAACCTGCAAATCACCACAAACGCGTGATATCAGCCAAACCGTAACGATTACTTTACGAATTCCACGGAAATTTCCTACGCGGTCGCGATCCAACCTACTGCACACCCTCCCACTCTCGGGTAATCCTGACCCCATCGCTGGACATAACAAGAACGAATTCCCCTAGCAGGAGAGCAGTATGAAGCAGACGCAATACGTGGCCCGCGAGCCCGATGCGCAAGGTTTTATCGACTACCCCGCCGAAGAACACGCGGTGTGGAACACGCTGATCACTCGCCAGTTGAAAGTGATCGAAGGTCGTGCGTGCCAGGAATACCTGGACGGTATCGAAAAACTCGGTCTGCCCCACGACCGCATTCCGCAACTGGGCGAGATCAACAAGGTGCTCGGCGAGACCACCGGTTGGCAGGTCGCCCGTGTCCCGGCGCTGATCCCCTTCCAGACCTTCTTCGAATTGCTCGCCAGCAAGCAATTTCCGGTGGCCACTTTCATTCGCACCCGCGAAGAGCTGGACTACCTGCAAGAGCCGGACATTTTCCACGAGATCTTTGGTCACTGCCCGCTGCTGACCAACCCGTGGTTCGCTGAATTCACCCACACCTACGGCAAGCTCGGCCTGCAGGCCACCAAAGAAGAGCGCGTGTACCTGGCGCGCCTGTACTGGATGACCATCGAGTTCGGCCTGGTCGACACCCCACAAGGCAAACGCATCTACGGCGGCGGCATCCTGTCCTCGCCGAAAGAAACTGTTTATTCGCTGTCGGACGAGCCTGAGCATCAGCTCTTCGATCCGCTGGAAGCCATGCGCACGCCTTACCGCATCGACATCCTGCAACCGCTGTACTTTGTCCTGCCGAACCTCAAGCGCCTGTTCGACGTGGCCCATGAAGACATCATGGCCATGGTCAGACAAGGCATGCAGCTGGGTCTGCATGCGCCGAAATTTCCGCCAAAGCCGAAAGCGGCCTGAGCAGAACCCGCTCGCGACTTGCGTGCAAAGATAGTAATTTCCAACAAGAATCGAATTCAGGAAACCACCATGTCCACATTGAACCAAGCCCACTGCGAAGCCTGCCGCGCCGATGCGCCACAAGTCAGCGACGAAGAACTGCCGATCCTGATCAAGCAGATCCCTGACTGGAACATCGAAGTACGCGACAGCATCATGCAGCTGGAGAAAGTTTTCCTGTTCAAGAACTTCAAGCATGCGCTGGCCTTCACCAACGCCGTCGGCGACATCTCCGAGGCCGAAGGTCACCACCCGGGCCTGCTGACCGAGTGGGGCAAAGTCACCGTGACCTGGTGGAGCCACTCGATCAAGGGCCTGCACCGCAACGACTTCATCATGGCCGCGCGCACTGACGAAGTGGCCAAGACCGCAGAAGGACGCAAGTAATGCACTTCGACGCCATCGGCCGGGTACCCGGCGACCCGATCCTCGGTTTGATGGAGGCGTATGCGCAGGACAGCAATCCGCGCAAATTCGACCTCGGCGTTGGCGTCTACAAGGATGCCCAAGGCCTGACACCGATCCCCGAGGCGGTGAAAATCGCCGAGGCGCGACTGGTCGAAAGCCAGGACACCAAGACCTACATCGGTGGTCACGGCAATCCGCTGTTCGGCAAAGTCATCAATGAGTTGGTGCTTGGCTCCGACTCGAAGTTGATCGCCGAACAACGTGCCGGCGCGACCCAGACGCCGGGCGGCACCGGTGCCCTGCGTCTGGCGGCTGACTTCATCGCGCAGTGCCTGCCCGGCAAGGGCGTGTGGCTGAGCAACCCGACCTGGCCGATCCACGAAACCATTTTCGCCACGGCCGGGGTCAAGGTCAGTCACTACCCTTACGTGGGCAGCGACAACCGCCTCGACGTCGACGCCATGCTCGCCGTGCTCAATGACGTGCCCAAAGGCGATGTGGTGCTGCTGCATGCGTGCTGCCACAACCCGACCGGTTTCGACCTGAGTCACGACGACTGGCGGCGTGTGCTGGAGGTTGTGCGCAACCGCAACCTGCTGCCGCTGATCGACTTCGCCTATCAGGGTTTTGGCGATGGTCTGGAGCAGGACGCGTGGTCGACCCGACTGTTCGCCGCCGAGGTACCGGAGCTGCTGATCACCAGTTCTTGCTCGAAGAACTTCGGCCTGTATCGCGACCGCACCGGTGCACTGATCGTCTGCGCGAAAACCGCCGACAAGCTCATCGACATCCGCAGCCAACTGGCCAACATCGCCCGCAACTTGTGGTCGACGCCACCGGATCACGGCGCCGCGGTAGTCGCCACCATCCTCGCCGATCCAGATTTGAAAGCCCGCTGGGCGGACGAAGTGGAAGCCATGCGTTTGCGTATTGCGCAGTTGCGCAGTGGCTTGGTCGAAGCACTGGAACCGCACGGCTTGCGCGAACGCTTTGCGCACATTGGCGTGCAACGCGGCATGTTCTCTTACACCGGGCTGTCGCCGGAGCAAGTGAAACAACTGCGTGAGCATCACAGCGTGTACATGGTCAGTTCGGGACGGGCCAACGTTGCCGGCATCGACGCTACGCGCCTTGCGCTGCTGGCCGACGCCATCGCCAGCGTCTGCAAATAGTTACTGCAACACACCACCCTGTGGGAGCGGGCTTGCTCGCGAAGGCGCAGTGTCAGTCGACAATCAAGTTGCCTGATACATCGCTTTCGTGAGCATCCCCGCTCCCACATTTGTTTTGCGCTGACCTTTTGTTTCTGCTCCCTGCGGCCATTTGTCGCAATAATTCGAATTAAAAGTCTGATTGTCATTTTTCCTGCTGTATCCTGCGCAGGCTTTCTAAAAGCGCGGATCTACCAGATCTATCAACAGACTTAGCGAGGAGCGCAACCATGCACGAGATTCCTAATCTCCCCTTCCCAAGCCTGCACGTACCTGAGCAGACGACCACGCAACAAGCCGGCGCGGGGCAGCCCGAACCGAAAGAAGCCGTTGAGAGCCGCCCGGCCGACAACGAAGAGTAAGAACCGCCGTACAGACCGTGTGGAAAGCGCTAACATGCGCTTTCCACACTGCCTGAACCCGAGCCCGCCATGACCGACGAATTCTCCGAAAGCCAAGCTGCCGTGCTGATCGGCGCCACTGAGAAAATGATCGAGATCTGGAGTCGTCTCTCCCCGGAGAAACAAGCCGCCCTGCTCGCCCGTTTCGGCAGCGAGGAAAATGCCCTCGCCGCACTGGTCACCACGCAATTGGTCGCCCCGGCCAAACCGTAAATCCGCCATCCGCTAAATAGTTTTACTTTTCCCCGCCCCTGACCCGATCTCGCCGGTATCATAAGCAGCCTATCTAATCCTGCTTTCCCGTGGATCGTTCCCCATGTCGTCCTCATCCGAACCCCAGCGCCCCTTGGCGGTCACGCTACAAGTCGTTTCCATCGTTCTCTTCACCTTCATCGGCTACCTGAACATCGGCATCCCGCTCGCGGTACTGCCGGGCTATGTCCACAGCGACCTGGGCTTCGGTGCGGTGATCGCCGGGCTGGTAATCAGCGTGCAATACCTCGCCACCCTGCTCAGCCGTCCGTACGCCGGCAAGATCATCGACAACCAGGGCAGCAAACGTGCAGTGATGATTGGCTTGGCCGGTTGTGGCTTGAGCGGCGTGTTCATGCTGATTTCGGCATGGACGCCGAACCTGCCGATGCTCAGCCTGATCAGCCTGTTGATCGGCCGACTGGTGCTGGGCAGCGCGGAAAGCCTCGTCGGTTCAGGCTCGATTGGCTGGGGCATCGGCCGGGTTGGCGCAGCGAATACCGCGAAAGTGATTTCCTGGAACGGCATCGCCAGTTACGGCGCATTGGCCGTCGGCGCACCGTTCGGCGTGTGGCTGGTCGGCCAGTTGGGTTTGTGGAGCATGGGCGTCAGCATCATCCTGCTCGCCGCACTGGGCCTGCTGCTCGCGTGGCCGAAAACCGCTGCGCCGATTGTTGTCGGTGAACGCCTGCCGTTCATGCATGTGTTGGGCCGCGTGTTCCCCCATGGCTGCGGACTGGCGCTGGGCTCGATCGGCTTCGGCACCATCGCCACCTTCATCACCCTCTATTACGCGACTCAACATTGGGACAACGCGGTGTTGTGCCTGAGCCTGTTCGGCGCCAGTTTCATTGGCGCGCGACTGCTGTTTGGCAACCTGATCAACCGTCTCGGCGGCTTTCGCGTGGCGATTGCCTGCCTGTCGGTGGAAACCCTCGGCCTGTTGCTGTTGTGGCTAGCGCCCGATGCGCATTGGGCTTTGGCCGGCGCGGCATTGAGCGGTTTTGGTTTCTCGCTGGTATTCCCGGCGCTGGGTGTGGAAGCGGTGAACCTGGTGCCAGCCTCCAGTCGTGGTGCGGCAGTCGGCGCTTATTCGCTGTTCATCGATTTGTCGCTGGGGATCACCGGGCCACTGGCCGGGGCAATTGCGGCAGGATTCGGTTTCGCTTCGATCTTCCTGTTCGCCGCCCTCGCCTCATTGAGCGGTCTGGCGTTGAGCGTGTATCTGTACAAGCACACGGCGAAATATCGCGAAGACTAGAAATCCACCTTGCCACGCCCGGCCTTGATGCTGCCGCGCTTGGTTTTCGATTCGAGCCGGCGCTTCTTCGAACCGAGAGTCGGCTTGGTCGGACGGCGTTTTTTTTCGACTTTGGTGGCACTGAGGATCAACTCGACCAGACGCTCCAGCGCATCGGCGCGATTGGCTTCCTGCGTGCGATATTGCTGAGCCTTGATGATCAACACACCGTCGCCGGTGATACGACTGTCGCGTAACGCCAGTAGCCGCTCCTTGTAGAACTCGGGCAAGGACGAGGCCGGAATGTCGAAGCGCAGGTGCATGGCGCTGGAGACTTTGTTGACGTTCTGCCCACCGGCGCCTTGCGCGCGAATGGCCGTCAATTCGATCTCGGCATCCGGCAGATGCACATTGTTGGAAATCACCAGCATGGAAAAGCGTCCGTATTCAGAGCGCACAGGATACCGCGATTAGCTGCAACGCGACCTGCGGCCTGCGGCCTGCGGGCGCAACTTCTAGCGCACTTATATCGAGCGTCATTTCGAGTTACCATTGCGACCTTTAAATTTACCCGTTTAATGCAGGAAGCAGACTTATGAGCAACAAGGCAGTTATCGTTTTCAGTGGCGGCCAGGACTCTACGACCTGCCTGATCCATGCGCTGACCCACTATGATGAAGTGCACTGCATCACCTTTGATTATGGTCAGCGTCACCACGCGGAAATTGAAGTTGCGCAGCAACTTTGCAAACAGCTTGGCGTGACCGTTCACAAGGTAATGGACGTCTCTCTGCTCAATGAACTGGCGATCAGCAGCCTGACCCGCGACAACATTCCCGTGCCGACCGTCAACAGCTCCGGAGAAAGTCTGCCCAGCACTTTCGTACCGGGAAGAAACATTCTATTTTTGACCCTCGCTTCTATCTATGCGTATCAGGTTCAAGCCAGAACAGTCATTACCGGCGTTTGCGAAACCGACTTCTCGGGTTACCCGGATTGCCGGGATGAGTTCGTCAAGGCGTTGAACAACGCGCTTGAACTGGGCATGGATTACAAGTTACGTCTGGAAACGCCACTGATGTGGCTGAACAAAGCCGAAACCTGGGCGCTGGCTGATTACCACAATCAACTTGAGCTGATTCGTCATCAGACGCTGACCTGTTACAACGGTATAGCTGGAAGCGGATGCGGCGACTGTGACGCGTGCAATCTTCGCGCGAAAGGCCTCAACGAGTTCCTGGAGAACAAAGAGCAGGTAGCCAACAGTTTGAAATTGAAACTCAAACTAAAATAAGGCACAAAAAAAACGCTCGCCTGGACCATCCAGGCGAGCGTTTCTGCTATTCGATCAAACCTGGTTTCCCGTCAGATACTTCTTGAACAGCGACCGCGCCCCATAAGCGGGCATGATATTAAAGAAAGCAAAACCCACTTTGATCGCGATCTGCACATAGATCATGCTCAAGATCGCACTATTCTCCATCGTTCCATAGAATGCGATGTAACAGAACAGAAAGCTGTCGATGATTACTGCAAACAATGTACTCAAGAATACGCGCAAGAACAGGAATCTGGAGTTGGTCAGCTCCTTGATCTTGCACAACAGATACGAGTTTATGTTTTCGGACACCAGAAACGATATCGAAGACGCTACCAGAACAGAAGACAATTGACTGATCACGTCATTGTAAGGCCCATCGAGCTTCCACCCCGGCAGCCCCGGCAAATGGGTGGTAATCGCCAATAGAATGATAATCGCCGCATTGCTGATGAACGCAAAGAGAATTGCCCGGCGTGCCAGCCGCAGACCAAAGGTCTCGTTCAACAAGTCAACGATCAGAAAGGTCAGCGGGTAAAGAAAGGTTCCCGGGGTCACGACAATGTCAAAGTAATCCAGGTAGATCGGCTTTGTCGCAGCAATACTGGTAAAAATGTAAAGCGTGAACAGCATCAGGTTCAGAATGATATAGATCATCCAGGAACTCTCATGCCGGTCATTTATTTCGTAAGCGGTGAGTGCTCCGCCCTGGGAGTAAAACTTCTTGTAGAGGTTTTTCACTTCGATTTTATTCAGATTATCCATAATCTCACTATTCAATACTTCACTTAGCTTTATTTTAATTATTTTGCCTGTCGCGATGACCATGATGACGGCCAGGCTTTTTCCATTTTCGAACCCCAGCAACTTGTACTTGCTGTTTTCAACGTCAACACTGCAATCCATTAAATCGTTCCTCGATTACATCTCCGATCACGCATACACGATCCGTATCAAAGCTGCCTTCATGGCTTATAGATAACTTCGCTGTGATTTTGTCATACACCAGCTTTTCCCTGTCGCTGGTCGATGCTCCTTTCTGCACAATCAATAGATCGCCGGGTTCATTCATGCCGCTGATTTCATGTTCCAGAAGCACGCCAATCAGGTTAAAGGACGCGCCAAAATAGTAAGTCAGTGGGTAAATAGTGGCCAACTCGCCAATTCTTTTATCCAGACTTTGCAGCAGCAGACTTTCCTTGATGACAGGCACCGCCGCCGGATTCATATTCCCCTGTGGCGAAATACTGCTTTCAATGATTTCTTTTTCTTCAAAATCAATCGTCTCTATTTCTTCGTAAGACACCCCGAAGAAATCAGAAATCTTGCGGACGGTCGACTGCTGGACATTGACCACCTTGCCTTCAAGGATGTTGTAGATGGTCGTTCGGGTCAGACCACTGGAGTGGCACAGGGACAACTGCGTTTCCCCGCGACTCTTTATCAGGTATTTGATGTTGTTCTTCAGATTCTCCGATCTTTCTCTTCTGTGCATCACATGCTTATCATCCATTTTTAACTGCAATCATTGTCACGCCCCGAATGATCATTCAGGACACACACAAGTGAGGTAGGAAATTGCAGTTATATCCCTGTCAGTGCCGCGCAGGATCATAGCATTCTCCCTCCCTGGGTTCGGTATAAAAAGTCAGCTTTCACAGGCTGCTTGCGCCAACCTGCGGGGGCATTTCAGCCTCCGTACCGACTCGTCAGCTCCTGTTGCCTTCGACCCGGCGCTTGAAAAGCGACACCGGGCAATGCCTGTTTTACACCCGCAACGACTACAAAAAGAATCATTTTCTTTGAAGAATGTTCATTTTTCTGCTTAATTTTGTGGCGTTCCTCACTGAAAAATCTATGATGCGTCAATCCGGCGTCTCATTCTCGCGAGTGAAAGAACGAAAAAACGGTGGGCCTGTACAGGGTTTAGTTTTGCGCGCACAGCGGTCAAAACACGGATTCGCCTGTACAGATCTGGCAAGCAAGGACATGCGCAAATCACGCAACACCAGGGAAGGAATCAAGCAATGGCAGTCATTACTGAACCGCTCAAAAACCAGGCTGACTTGCTGCGACGCGGCTTGGCAGATCTTCGCGCAGAAGACGCCGAACTGGCGGCCATTCTCGACGCTGAAGTCACGCGTCAACAGCACACGCTTTCATTGGTCTCCTCCTCCTGCGCAGTCCAGCCGCGAACCTTGGCGGCCTCCGCTTCCGTGCTGGTCAACGTGACCGCTGAAGGCATGCCCGGCAAACGCCACAGCGCGGGGTGCGAGAACGTCGAGCTGGTCGAATCGCTGGCCATCCGCCGGGCGCGGGAAGTGTTCGGCGCGCAATACGCCAACGTGCAGCCACACTCAGCGTCGAACGCCATTTACCAGGTACTCACGGCCTTGCTTGAGCCCGGCGACACCTTGCTGGGCATGGCGGTGGAACACGGCGGTCATCTGACCCATGGCAGCCTTGCCGCGTTTTCCGGCGCCTACTACAAGGCGATCCAGTATGGCACAACCTCCGACGGCCTGATCGATTACGACAAGGTACGCCTGCTCGCACTCGCCCATCGCCCACGCGTCATCCTCTGCGGCGCCACCGCCTATTCGCGCGTGGTGGACTTCAAGCGGTTTCGCGAAATTGCCGATGAAGCCGGCGCCATCCTGCTCGCCGATATTTCGCATATCGCCGGGCTTGTCGCTACCGCGCGCCATCCAAGTCCGATCGACGCCGCACACGTCACCGTCACGTGCACGCACAAGCAACTCGCCGGGCCTCGCGGCGGCCTGATCCTCAGCGGTGCTGATGCGAACACCAAGATTCCCGGCTTGCGGACCACCTTCAGTCGCCTGCTTGAGCAAGCCGTTTACCCGCGAATGCAGGGTGCGCCCGCCGCCAACATGATCGCGGCAAAGGCGGCCGCGCTGGGTTATGCAATGTCCGCAGAGTTCGATGCCTGCATGGCGCAGATCCGCGGTACAGCGGATGAAATGGCCAAAGCGTTTCAGGCCAAGGATTATGAGGTGGTCGGCGGCTGCAGTGAAAACCACACGGTGCTGGTTCGGCTGCGTGGCGGCGTTACGGGCGCCATCGCGGAGGCGGCGCTGGGGCACTGCGGGATCATCGTCAGCAAACATCGTGTCCCCGGCGATCACCGCTCGGCACTTGTTACCAGCGGGCTGCGCATCGGCACGGGCGCTCTGGCGCAACGCCGCGTCGATGTCCACGGCAGCCGCCAGATCGTCGATTTGATCGTGCGGATTCTGAATACGGTGGCGCCGCTCGGCGAGCAGGACTACACACTGGAACCCCTGCTCCTTGCGCAGTTTCGTTCAGAGGTCGAAACCTTGTGCAGGGACTACCCTGTCGCCGACTATCAATAGCACCCGACTCACAGCATTTGTACCCATAAAAAAAACCGGCACTCAGGCCGGGTTTTGTGTTTCTGCGACAACCCTTACTTGGCAACGCCTGCCGCGTGCACAGCGTGCTGCGCACTGCGTTTGTTCTTGATCACATAGCAGACCCACATGAACACCACCCACACCGGAATCGCGTACACCGAGATCTGGATGCCCGGGATCAGCAGCATCACGCCAAGGATGAACGCGACGAACGCCAGGCAGATGTAGTTGCCGTACGGATACCACAGCGCCTTGAACAGCGGCGTCTGCTTGGTTTTGTTCATGTGCTGGCGGAACTTGAAGTGCGAGAAGCTGATCATCGCCCAGTTGATCACCAGGGTCGCCACTACCAGCGACATCAGCAACTCCAGCGCATGTTGCGGGATCAGATAGTTCAGCAACACCGCCACCAGCGTCACCGCCGCCGAAGCCAGAATCGAACGCACCGGCACACCGCGCTTGTCGATCTTCGCCAGACCTTTGGGCGCATCACCCTGCTCGGCCATACCCAACAGCATGCGGCTGTTGCAGTAAGTACCGCTGTTGTACACCGACAGCGCCGCAGTCAGCACGACAAAGTTGAGGATGTGCGCAGCAGTGTTGCTGCCGAGCATCGAGAACACTTGCACGAACGGGCTGCCGCTGTAGGAATCGCCAGACGCATTGAGGGTTTCCAGCAGGCTGTCCCAAGGGGTCAGCGACAGCAGAATGACCAGTGCACCGATGTAGAAAATCAGGATCCGGTAGATCACCTGGTTGATCGCTTTGGGGATCACGGTCTTCGGCTTGTCGGCTTCGGCTGCGGTAAAACCGAGCATTTCCAGGCCGCCAAACGAGAACATGATGATCGCCATGGCCATCACCAGACCGCTGACGCCGTTGGGGAAGAAACCACCGTGGGACCACAGGTTGCTGACCGAGGCTTGCGGGCCACCGTTGCCGCTGACCAGCAGGTAGCTGCCCAGAGCAATCATGCCGACGATCGCCACGACCTTGATGATCGCGAACCAGAATTCGGCTTCACCGAAGACTTTGACGTTGGCCAGGTTGATCAGGTTGATCAGCACGAAGAACCCGGCAGCGGACACCCAGGTCGGGATATCCGGCGCCCAGTAATGAATGTATTTGCCGACCGCGGTCAGCTCGGACATGCCTACCAGAATGTACAGAATCCAGCAGTTCCAGCCCGACAGGAACCCGGCAAAGCCGCCCCAGTATTTGTGCGCGAAATGGCTGAAGGAGCCGGCCACCGGCTCTTCGACGATCATTTCACCCAACTGGCGCATGATCATGAAGGCGATGAAGCCGCAGATGGCGTAGCCAAGGATCATCGACGGGCCAGCGGATTTCAGCACCCCGGCCGAGCCGAGGAACAATCCGGTACCGATCGCGCCACCGAGGGCGATCAGTTGAATGTGGCGATTTTTCAGGCCGCGCTTAAGCTCGCCTGATTGCGAGGGTTGTCCACTCATGAAAAAGGTCTCACGCAAGGTTTGATGATGTTCAGTAGACGTTGCTGCAAGGTTGCGATTTCAAGCAGCCCCGATCAAACCCCAGCGCAGGCACCAGGAGTTCAGCTCATTTACAACGGTCATGCGTCACCTGTTTGTTTTTATCTGTGACGAAATCGAACCCGACACGCTTGTGGCGCGGCGGAGTGAACAAGGCGGATGGCCTTGAGTGTTACGCGATTACGCAGAGGGTCACAGTTAAAACGCGGCGCATTGTACACCGCTAACCCCCTGCTGCCAGACCCTGCCAGATCAGCGAGTCGGTTGCCGGGATTGCGTGTGTCCGCCCCGGAAGACCCGAGCGGCTGCAAAATTTGAGTCAGGCCTTTGCAGGCCATCGACGTGGACGAGGGGAAAACCGTCCCACGATGAGAAGTGGAGATCAATCACGGCGTTCATTGCGCCTCCTTCTTGTTATGCACCTGCACGACAGGCATGGGGCGCATCTCACCCTTCCTGCGACGCTGAAACAAGCGCGCCAGAGCCTTGCGCGCCCCCCGTGCAGCTGGGCTTCGGCAGCTTTTCCTTACAGCGTCGACGCAGACTCTCGTTCACGGGGTTTTACCGCAGTTTTCGTAAATATTTCCTTACGCTGCGTAACGTAAAATTTCCAATCGAGAAATTTCCGTCAGACGTCTGCAAATTGACGGTAGCAAGCTTGCTAACTAAATCAGCCAGCTAGTTTTATGTTTTTAAATAAGAAATCCGCAGCGTAAAAACAGAATAAAAAGTCTATTTAAAAATTAAATAAATAATTTTTTGCATTACAAAAAACCCTGAACTAGGTTCTTCACGTCTTGCCGGCCACTTCGACCGGCCAGTCACAACCGTGAACGTCATCTAGGAGATCGACCATGCAAGCACTGGAAAAAGACTTGGATACCGAACTGCAACTGGACGAATGGTTTGAAGCACCGACTCACGAAGCGGCCGTGGAAATGATGCAAGCCGATGCGGTCGTACCGTTCGGCACGGCGATGTGGCCTCTGTAAGACATCCCGGGCGGGCATGATCCGGCCGGTCATGCCCGCCGCTTTTTTTCTCGGTCAGTCAGGGAGGACTCATGGATAAGCCACGCGCGATCTCGCATTTCCTTTACTACCTCGAACATCACCCTGCCCTTGCCGGCCTCGACTCGGCGAAGGTATTGCTCGGCCACACCGCCGAATACGAAGCCCTGACCGGCGCCATCGCCGAACAGGCCGGCGAACATCCACGCTTTCGGTTCAGCGCCCGGCGTCTGGATCTGGAAAGCACTGCCGCGCTGACTTCGGCGATTACCGACAGCGATCTGTACATTTTCTTCTACGACTCTTCCACGCTGCCCAATCCACGCCCCGAAGGCCCGGAGTTTGTCCGCGCCCTGCAAGCGGTGATGGCGCAAAACTGGAAGAAGTCGCTGCTGTTCAAGGATTACGGCGACTATTTCTACGACACCTTCAGCGTCACCCCGCAACGCATCGCGGGCCTGAACAGCCATTTGATCCAGCGCATGTCGCAAGCCACGACGCTGAGCTTTACCGATGAACACGGTTCGCGGTTTGAAACGCCGCTGAGCAGCATCAAGAAATGGACCGACATCAACGGCGTCGGCAACTTCGACCTGGCCCCCGGCGAAATCGCCACGCACAGCGAAGAAATCAACGGCCATGTGAAGTTCAAGGGCACCTTCCTCAGCACCATTCCATTTGCGCGCAAATACGGCGTGCTGGAATCACCGCTGGAACTGTGGATCGAAAACTCGACCATCAGCCGCATCGCCACCGATGTGCCGGGGCTGGAGCACGATTTCAACAAGTACCTGGATGCCAACCCGTCGAACCGGCGGATTGAGGAGTTGGGGATTGGCACCAACGAAGGCGTGAAGGAACTGTATGCGCGCAATGCCGGATTCGAAGAACGGCACTGTGGTTTGCATCTGGGACTTGGCGGTGGCGCCAAGGGCAGTCATCACCTGGACCTGATCTTCTCGGGCGGGGTGTTGGCGCTGGATGACAAGCCGGTGTTTGATGGGCGGTTTGTGTTTTAGGCGACTGACGCCTTCGCGAGCAGGCTCGCTCCCACAGGGATTTATGTTCGACGCAACGCCAATGTGGGAGCGAGCCTGCTCGCGAAGAGGCCCAATCAGACGCTCCATAAGCTCCGCCAGACGAAAAAAAACGCCAACCCTGCGGTTGGCGTTTTTCATTCAGGCGCTAATGCCGATCACTCAGGCTTCTTGCGACCGAAGCCCGGACGCTGACCGGAACCGGCCGGAGCACCACGACGCTTGCCCGACGGCTTGTCACCGTCGACCAGTTTGATCCCTGGGCGCTTCGGCGCAGGCTTGGCCGGACGCTTGTTGGTGGTGTCCGCCGGACGATCCGCTACTGGCGTACCGCGACCGGCAGGAGCACCACGCTCGCCACGCTCAGTACGACCATTGGCCGGACGCGGAGCGCGCTCGCCGTCACGAGCGACAGGCTTGCGACCTGGGCGCTCGCCTTCGATCTGCGGCTCACGGCCTGGACGCGGGCCGGTTGGCGCACCAGCGGCTGGACGCAACGTACGCACGCGCTCGGTCTTGGCCATCGGCCGCGACGATTTGCGCTGCATGCGTTCCAGCTTGTCTTTGCTCTTGGCGTTCAGTTGCGGCATGGCAACCGGCGTCAGACCCACTTCAGCACTGAGAATGTCGACTTCGTACTGGCTCATTTCGCGCCAGCGGCCCATCGGCAGGTCGGAGTTGAGGAACACCGGACCGAAACGTACGCGCTTCAGACGGCTGACCACCAGACCTTGCGATTCCCACAGACGACGAACCTCACGGTTACGGCCTTCCATTACCACACAGTGATACCAGTGGTTGAAGCCTTCGCCGCCCGGCGCCTGCTTGATGTCGGTGAACTTGGCCGGGCCGTCTTCCAGCACCACGCCAGCCTTCAGGCGCTCGATCATTTCGTCATCGACTTCACCGCGTACGCGCACGGCGTACTCACGGTCCATCTCGTAGGACGGGTGCATCAGGCGGTTGGCCAATTCACCGTCGGTGGTGAACATCAGCAGACCGGTGGTGTTGATGTCGAGACGACCGATGTTGATCCAGCGGCCTTCTTTCGGACGCGGCAGCTTGTCGAACACGGTCGGACGGCCTTCCGGGTCGTCACGGGTGCAGATCTCGCCATCGGGTTTGTTGTACATGATCACGCGGCGTACCGATTCGGCAGCCTCTTCACGCTTGATCACCTTGCCATCAATGGTGATGGCGTCGTGCATGTCGACGCGCAGGCCAAGGGTGGCGTCTTTGCCATTGACCTTGATCCGGCCCTGGCTGATCCAGGACTCCACGTCACGGCGCGAGCCGACGCCGATACGGGCGAGGACTTTCTGCAGTTTTTCGCCTGCTGGGCCGATTTCCTGGTCGTCTTTCTGAATGATGTCGCTCATCTGGGCACCTCCCGGTGTGGTCTGTTCAAGCGCTCCGAACTGGACGCCTGAAGCATTGAAATCTGGGTACTAAGTCGAAGGGATCGACGAAGGGTCGCGAATCATACGCGGATGTGAGCCGTCGCGCATCAGAGACTAGTCGATCAGGCCAAGGTTATTTCTTTTTCCGCCGACCGGCACCGCCCAGTTTGATCAAGCGCAACGCGGCTTCGGCCAATACCGTGCGCTTGTCGTCCTTGTCGAGTTTCTTCCAAGCCTTGATTTCGCGCTTGCTGCGGCCGCAACCGAGGCAGATGTCGTCGGAAAATTTGCAGAGGCTGATGCAGGGGTCTTTGGTGGAACTCATCAGCATCTCCTGGCTGGACATAGATCCAAATGTGGGAGCGGGCTTGCTCGCGAAAGCGGTGTGTCAGTCAATTTACTTGCTTCTGATAGACCGCTTTCGCGAGCAAGCCCGCTCCCACAGGGGTTTCGCGGTGTTTTTGAAAGCGGGTCAGTCCTCGAACTCGCGGCGCTCGGCTTCGATCGCTTCGGCCAGGGCGCGGGCTTCGGCTTCTTCTTCGCTCAACTCAGTCTCGGGTTCTGGCGCTGATTGCTCGAGGGCAGCAACAGCGGCAAGGAGTTTTTCCCGCGCCTCGGCGACGCCAAGCACGTCCTCTTCAGGTTCGGCTTGCGGCTCGGCTTCGAGTTCAACTTCAATCACCGGCTCGGTGATTTGCGCTTCTGGCTCAATTGACGGGGTTTCACCATCGGCAGCATCGCGCAGCAAATCGTCGAAGTCGGTCTTGATCCCCTCCTCCATGCTGTCCAGTTCCAGCAGCAAGGTATGGAAACTGGTTTCTTCCTTCTCCTCTTCCGGCTCGGCGCTGGCATCGGCCAGTTCTTGCAAGCCCTGCGGCACCGGGGCGTCGTCGAAGTCGAGCACCGGGTCGGCTTCCATCTCGCGCAGTTCGGCCAGCGGCGGCAAGTCTTCGAGGTTCTTCAGGTTGAAGTGATCGAGAAACGCCTTGGTGGTGGCAAACATCGCCGGTTTGCCCGGCACGTCGCGGTAACCGACGATGCGAATCCACTCACGCTCGATCAGCGTCTTGACGATGTTGCTGTTGACTGCGACGCCACGCACATCTTCGATTTCGCCCCGAGTGATCGGCTGGCGGTAGGCGATCAGCGCGATGGTTTCCAGCAAGGCCCGGGAATAACGCTGCGGGCGCTCTTCCCACAAGCGGCCGACCCACGGCGAAAACTTCTCGCGGATTTGCAGGCGATAGCCCGAAGAAACCTCCTTGAGTTCAAATGCGCGGCCATCGCAGGACTTGGCCAACAACGCCAGGGCTTTCTTGAAGACCGGCGGTTCGGGCCGCTCGCCTTCTTCGAAGAGTTCGTAGAGGCGCTCAAGGGATTGCGGCTTTCCCGAGGCCAACAGAAAGGCTTCAAGCAGGGGCGCCAGCTCGCGGGGTTCAGTCAGGTTCATGTTTCGACTCGTTATTCGGCTCGGGCTCGCACGTGGATCGCGGCGAACGGCTCATTCTGCACCAGCTCGACCAAGGATTCCTTGACCAGTTCAAGGATCGCCATAAAGGTCACCACCACACCGAGGCGCCCTTCTTCGGCGGTAAACAGCTCGACGAACGGCACAAAACCGCCGCCCTTGAGCCGTTCCAGCACATCACTCATGCGCTCGCGGGTCGACAGTGCCTCACGGCTGACCTGATGGCTTTCAAACATATCGCCACGGCGCAGGACTTCGGCCATGCACATCAAAATCTCTTCCAGCGCGACATCGGGCAACAACTTGCGCGCCCGCGCTTGCGGGGCGTCGAGTTTGGGTACGATGACATCGCGGCCGACCCGGCTCAAGCCGTCGATGCCTTCGGCGGCCGCCTTGAAGCGTTCGTATTCCTGCAGGCGGCGGATCAGTTCGGCGCGCGGGTCGTCCTCTTCGTCTTCGACGGTTTCGGCCCGCGGCAGCAGCATCCGCGATTTGATCTCGGCCAGCATCGCGGCCATCACCAGGTACTCGGCGGCCAGCTCCAGGCGCACCGACTGCATCAACTCGACATAGCCCATGTACTGGCGGGTGATTTCCGCCACCGGGATGTCGAGGATGTTGATGTTCTGTTTACGGATCAGGTACAGCAGCAGGTCGAGCGGGCCTTCGAAGGCTTCAAGGAAAACCTCCAGGGCATCCGGCGGGATGTACAGGTCCAGCGGCATTTCCATGACCGCCTGGCCATAGACCATGGCAAACGGCAGTTCCTGCTGGGCGCCGGCCTGGGGATCGACAACGGTTTCCACTGCGGACATTCAGGCCTCGACCATGAACGGCGCCGGGTCGCCGCAACCGACGCGGACCACTTCCGGATCATCACCGGTCAGATCAATCACGGTGGAGGCCTTGATGCCGCCAAAGCCGCCGTCGATGATCAAGTCGACTTGATGTTCCAGTAACTGGCGCATTTCGTACGGATCGGTCAGCGGATCTTCGTCGCCGGGCATGATCAGAGTCACGCTCATCAGCGGCTCGCCAAGTTCGGCGAGCAACGCCAAGGCAATCGGATGGCTCGGCACGCGCAGGCCGATGGTGCGCTTTTTCGGATGCAGCAACAGCCGCGGTACTTCACGGGTCGCGTTGAGAATGAAGGTGTAAGGGCCCGGCAGATGCGCTTTGAGAATCCGGAAGGTGCCGGTATCGATCTTGGCGAACAGGCCCAGTTGCGACAGGTCACTGCAGATCAGCGCGAAATTGTGCTTCTCATCCAGCTGACGCAAGCGCCGAACGCGCTCCACAGCGTTCTTGTCGCCCATCTGGCAACCGATTGCGTAGGAAGAGTCAGTGGGATAAATCACCACCCCGCCCTTGCGGATGATCTCGACGGCCTGCTTGATCAGGCGCGCTTGCGGGTTTTCCGGATGGATCTGGAAAAATTGACTCACATTCTCTACCTGTTCAGACGGCGGCAATATCTGTGTCATGTTTGAACCGACACCACAGGGGTGGTAGGTCCTCGGGAACCGGTCGGTACTGGCCGATCTCGGACCAACCTCCAGGGCCATGAAAATCACTGCCGGCGCTGACCAGCAGACCGAACTCACGGGCAAGGATCGCCAGGCTGCCCACCTGTTCCGCAGGCTGATGGCCATTGACCACTTCAATCGCATGCCCGCCCGCTTGAATATAGTCGGCAATCAGCTTTCGGCGCTTGCTGCGGGTGAAATCGTAGTGCCACGGATGCGCCAGGCTGACCCAGGCACCGGCAGCGCGCAGGGTGCCGACGGTGTCTTCCAGCGTCGGCCAGTGCAGTTTGACGTCGCCCAGCTTGCCGGCGCCGAGCCATTTGCGAAATGCCTCGGCACGATCCTTTACAAAACCTTCACGCACCATCCAGTCGGCGAAATGCGGACGGGCCGGCGCATTGCCGCTGTCGCCCAGTTCCTGCTGGATCTTGCGCGCGCCATCGAGGGCGCCGGGCATGCCCTTGAGGGCGAGCTTGCGGCTTATTTCTTCCGACCGCAGCCAGCGGCCATCGTGCAATTTGGCGATCGCTTCGACCAACGGCGCGGCGTTGACGTCGAAACCGTAGCCGAGCACATGAATGGTCGCCCCGCCCCAGGTGCAGGACAATTCGACGCCGTTGACCAGTTGCATGCCCAATTCGTTGGCGGCCGCGCGCGCTTCGGCGAGGCCTTCGAGGGTGTCGTGGTCGGTCAACGCCAGGACTCGCACGCCGTTCTCGAACGCACGCGCAACCAGAACCGCAGGCGCGAGGGCGCCATCGGAGGCCGTGCTATGGCAGTGCAAATCAACATTCACGGAGAGTTGTAACCTCAAATCAGCCGGCGCTATCGCGCGCCCATATGTTTGTTATTATGCCGCCACATCCAGCTTCTGGCTCTCACTGTGAAACAATTCATCGATTTCATCCCGCTCCTGCTGTTTTTCATCGTCTACAAACTTGATCCCCGGGTCGTCGACATTGCCGGCCATGAGGTCACTGTAGGCGGTATTTACAGCGCCACGGCGATGCTGATCATCAGTTCACTGGTGGTCTACGGCGCGTTGTTCATCAAACAGCGCAAGCTGGAAAAGAGCCAATGGCTGACCCTGATCGCCTGCCTGGTCTTTGGCAGTCTGACCCTGGCCTTCCACAGCGAGACCTTCCTGAAATGGAAAGCCCCGGTGGTCAACTGGCTGTTCGCTGTCGCTTTCATCGGTAGCCACTTCATCGGTGACCGCCTGCTGATCAAACGCATCATGGGCCACGCGCTGACCCTGCCGGACCCGGTCTGGACGCGCCTGAACATTGCCTGGATCGCCTTCTTCCTGTTCTGCGGGGCGGCCAACCTGTTCGTCGCCTTCACCTTCCAGAGTTACTGGGTCGATTTCAAGGTGTTCGGCAGCCTGGGCATGACCGTGCTGTTCCTGGTCGCACAGGGCATTTACCTGTCCCGTCACCTGCACGACACCGACACCACAACACCAAAAACCGAGGACTGACATGCTCTACGCCATTATTGCCACCGACGTCGCCAACTCGCTGGAAGCTCGCCTGGCCGCGCGCCCTGCGCACCTGGAACGCCTGCAAGTACTCAAGGGTGAAGGCCGCATCGTATTGGCCGGTCCGCACCCGGCCGTCGACAGCAATGATCCGGGCGCAGCGGGTTTCACCGGCAGCCTGATCGTCGCCGAATTCGATTCCCTGAGCGCTGCACAAGCGTGGGCCGATGCCGATCCGTATATCGCCGCTGGCGTCTACGCCAATGTGCTCGTCAAGCCGTTCAAGCAAGTCCTGCCGTAACGCTTTCCCCACGCGATGAACCTTCTCGGTTCATCGCGTTCTCAATCGCTCATTATTCTCGTTTGCCTGCCGACAACCTGCCCAATATCCATTTGGAAGCAGGTGTCGCGATGCGCAAGGGTCCGTTGTGTCTGATGTTGGTCACGTTATCGATCATGGCGCCCGCCCATGGTGAGGAAACCACCGAAGGCGGCAGTTCCACGCCATTGTCATTGAGTGCCGGCAGCCAGATCACCGAGTTGCAGCAGCGCCTCAAGGCCAGCGAGCAGCAGCGCGAAGAACTGAACAAACAACTGCAAAATGCCGACAACACACGCGAAAGCGCCCAGCTCGCCCGGTTGCGCCAAGAGAACCAGCGTCTGAAGCTGCAACTCAAGGAAGCCCAGGCCAGCCCGTTGCCGCGCCTGCTGACCGATCAGCAACAGTGGTTCGTCACTGGCGCCGGGGTAGCGCTATTGGCGCTGCTCTGCGGTATCTTTGCCAGTGGTGCAAGCCGAAAACGTCGGCAATGGTTAAATTGAGTGAGTCATGAGCGAGCTGTTATTAATTGATGATGACCAGGAGCTGTGCGAGCTCCTGAGCAGTTGGCTGAGCCAGGAAGGCTTCCAGGTTCGTGCCTGCCACGATGGTCAGAGCGCCCGCAAGGCACTGGCCGAAACCGCCCCGGCGGCGGTGGTACTGGACGTGATGCTGCCCGACGGCAGCGGTCTGGAATTGCTCAAGCAACTGCGCAACGATCACGCCGACCTGCCGGTGCTGATGCTGTCGGCCCGTGGCGAACCGCTGGATCGCATCCTCGGTCTGGAACTGGGCGCCGACGATTACCTGGCCAAACCCTGCGATCCGCGCGAACTCACCGCCCGCCTGCGCGCGGTGTTGCGCCGCAGCCATCCGGCCGCCGTGTCGACCCAGCTTGAGCTGGGCGACCTGAGCTTCAGCCCGGTGCGCGGCGTGGTCAGCATCGACGAGAAAGAATTGACGCTCACCGTCTCCGAAAGCCGCCTGCTCGAAGCACTGCTCAAGCAACCCGGCGAGCCGCTGGACAAACAGGAACTGGCGCAACTCGCCCTCGGCCGCAAGCTGACCCTGTATGACCGCAGCCTCGACATGCACGTCAGCAACCTGCGCAAAAAGATCGGCCCGCACCCCGACGGCCGCCCGCGCATCGTCGCCCTGCGCAGCCGCGGTTACTACTACAGCCTCTGAACCTCCCACTTGTAGGAGTTGATCGTTCCCACGCTCTGCGTGGGAATGCAGCCGGGGACGCTCTGCGTCCCACAGCCTCAAGATCGCAGCGTGCCGCAGCTCCTACACCGGATATGTGTAAGGCTTACAACAAAGCGTCTTTACCCAAGCTTTACGTACCGCTGACCGCCGCTGACCTTGATCTCCGTAATCTGAACTCATCCGGAACGTACCGGGAACGAGACAAGGAGATACACCATGCGCAAGACTCTTATCGCTCTGATGTTCGCTGCCGCTCTGCCAACCGTCGCCATGGCCATGCCGCAAGATGGCGGCCCGATGGGTGGCCCGCTCGACGGCCCACGCCACGGCGGTCAGATGCACGGCATGCACGGCAAAGGCCCGTACAGCCAACTCGACCTGTCCCGCGAACAGCGTGAACAGATCCGCAAGATCATGGGCGAGCAGATGCACGAGCGTAAGCAAGTGGTCGACAAGTACCTGGAAAAACTCTCGCCAGCCGACCAGAAAGCCATGAAGGACGAGATGGCGGCCAACCACAAGAAAGCCGAGTCCGATGTGCGAGCGGTGCTGAAGCCGGATCAACAGAAGAAATTCGACGAGATCCAGAAGAAACAGGCCGAGCGTCGCGCCGAATGGGCCGAGTTCAAAGCGTGGAAAGCGCAACAGCCGCAAAAAGCGCAATAATGTTCTAACGTCAGGCCCGACGGCTTACCCCGTCGGGCCTGTTGCCACTCAGTCCCCATGTGGGAGCGGGCTTGCTCGCGAATGCGGTGTATCAGACAAGCATAGGTTGACTGACACTCTGCATTCGCGAGCAAGCCCGCTCCCACATGGGCATTGCGTCTGTTTTGAGGATTTTCTGTGCGTTCATTGTTCTGGCGTATTCTCGCGAGCTTCTGGCTGGCCATCGCACTGGTGGCCGGGTTGTCCATTCTGCTCGGACACATGCTTAACCAAGACGCGTGGATTCTCAGCCGTCATCCGGGCCTCAACACGCTGGCCGCCGAATGGACGCAAACCTACGAAGCCCAAGGCGAAGAAGCCGCCCAGAACATCCTCGAACAACGCAAACGCCAGTACCACATCGACGTTCAGGTTCTCAACGAGACCGGCGACCCGGTGGTGCGCGGCACCTTCCCGCGCCGTGCGGCAGCCTTTGAAGCGCGCCAGAACAACGATGACCGACGCCTGCCGTGGCGACGTCTGACCGACGAATTCACCAGTGACAAAACCGGTGACACCTACCTGTTCATCTACCGCATCCCACACCCGGAACTCGACGCCTGGCACCGTGAAAGTCTGCTCTGGCCGTTGAGCGCGCTGGGGATTGCGCTGGTGGTCCTGACCCTGTTCAGCCTGCTGGTGACCTTCTCCATCACTCGTCCGCTCAGCCGCTTGCGCGGCGCGGTGCATGACTTGGGGCAGACCACCTATCAGCAGAACAGCCTGGCAAAACTGGCCAATCGTCGTGATGAATTCGGCGTCCTGGCCACTGACTTCAACCGCATGGGCGCACGCCTGCAAAGCCTGATCGGCAGTCAGCGGCAATTACTGCGCGATGTCTCCCACGAACTGCGTTCACCGCTGGCACGGCTGCGTATTGCGCTTGCACTGGCAGAGCGAGCCAACCCTGAAGAACGGGAAAAACTCTGGCCCCGACTGACCCGCGAATGCGATCGACTGGAAGCGTTGATCAGCGAAATTCTCGTGCTGGCGCGGGTCGATGCCGACAATGCCAGTGCTGAAGACGTTGATTTGAATGCGTTACTCGGCACATTGCAGAAGGATGCACAACTTGGATCGCCCGAGCAGACGGTGCGTCTCGATGCCGAACCGCAGCTGAACCTGAAGGGTTGGCCGACCATGATCGAGCGCGCCGTGGATAACCTGCTGCGCAATGCCCAGCGCTTCAACCCGCAAGGTCAGCCGATTGAAATGCAGGCCTCACGTCAGGGTGAAAAAATCATCGTCAGCGTGCGCGACCATGGCCCCGGGGTACAGGCCGAGCATTTGAACCAGTTGGGTGAGCCGTTTTATCGGGCGCCGGGGCAGACGGCGGCAGGACATGGCTTGGGCCTGGCGATTGCCCGGCGAGCAGCGGAGCGCCATGGCGGCAGTTTGACGTTGGCCAATCATCCGCAGGGCGGGTTTATTGCCAGTCTCGAATTGCCGCTGGTACCGGGAGCGGTGGTTCAACCCTGATCAATATTGTGGGAGCGGGCTTGCTCGCGAAAGCGGTGTGTCAGTCCATGTACATGGCGTCTGACACTCCCTATTCGCGAGCAGGCTCGCTCCCACATTTGGTTCAGGGTGTCAGGCCTTACCGGGCCACTCGCTGACAAACTCAGCCAGATCAACCTTCTCCGCCACACGCGGCTCTTTCTGCGGCGTGCCGAGGTACAGGAATGCAATCACTTCCTCACCTTCCGCCAACCCCAAGCCTTTCGCCACATGCGCCGAATAGGCCAGATCACCGGTACGCCAAACAGCGCCAATCCCCTGCGCATACGCTGCCAGCAAAATCCCGTGCGCCGCACAGCCCGCCGCCAGCAACTGCTCGGCTTTTGGATACTTGACGTGTTCCTGCAACTTCGCGATGACCACAACCACCAGCGGCGCCCGCAGCGGGCCGTTGCGCGCCTTGTCGATCATCGCTTCGGTGACTTCGCCGTCCTGCTTCTGCGCAGCCTCGGCCAGCAACTCGCCCATCTGCTCACGCGCCGCGCCTTCAACGGTCAAGAAGCGATACGGCTGCAAGTGCCCGTGATCCGGTGCACGCAGCGCAGCGCCGAACAGGGCTTCGCGCTGCTCGGCAGTCGGGGCCGGTTCGACCAGCCGGGGAACGGAAACACGGTTGAGCAAAGCGTCGAGAGCCTGCATCGGCCACCTCCTGAGAAAAATGTGCGGCTATTCTAGCTTTATCTGCCAACAGGATGCCGGTTTACATGCCCTGCCCCACGGGTAGAATGGCGCCCTTCCCACATCAACCCGAGCGGACTTCATGGCGTTGCCGACCTTACGGATCATTGGTTTCATCATCGGCATCTTCCTGATTACCCTGGCGGTTGCCATGGTCGTGCCGATGGCCACGCTGGTGATTTTCGAGCGCACCAGTGACCTGCCATCGTTCCTCTGGGCGAGCATGATTACCTTTGTCGCCGGCCTCGCGCTGGTGATTCCCGGTCGCCCCGAACACATTCATTTGCGCCCGCGCGACATGTACCTGCTCACCGTCAGCAGTTGGCTGGTGGTGTGTATTTTCGCCGCGTTGCCGTTTTTGCTCACACAACACATCAGCTACACCGACTCGTTCTTCGAAAGCATGTCCGGCATCACCGCCACCGGTTCGACCGTACTCAGCGGCCTGGACAACATGTCGCCGGGAATCCTGATGTGGCGCTCGCTGCTGCACTGGCTTGGCGGCATTGGCTTTATCGGCATGGCGGTGGCAATTCTGCCGCTGCTGCGCATCGGTGGCATGCGCCTGTTCCAGACCGAATCCTCGGATCGCTCGGAAAAGGTCATGCCACGCTCGCACATGGTGGCGCGGCTGATCGTAGCGGCTTACGTCGGCATCACCGTCCTCGGCAGCCTGGCGTTCTGGTGGGCCGGGATGAGCCCGTTCGATGCGATCAACCACGCAATGTCGGCGATTTCCACCGGCGGGTTCTCGACGTCCGACCAGTCGTTGGCCAAGTGGACGCAACCGGCAGTGCACTGGGTCGCGGTGGTGGTCATGATTCTCGGCAGCCTGCCATTCACCCTGTACGTGGCGACATTGCGCGGCAATCGTCGAGCGTTGATCAAGGATCAGCAGGTACAGGGCATGCTGGCGATGTTGTTAGTGACATGGCTGGTGCTCGGCACCTGGTACTGGTGGACGACCCAACTGCATTGGCTGGATGCGCTGCGTCATGTGGCGCTGAACGTGACGTCGGTGCTGACCACCACCGGTTTTGCCCTCGGCGACTACAGCCTGTGGGGCAACTTCTCGCTGATGCTGTTTTTCTATCTGGGTTTTGTTGGCGGCTGTTCCGGGTCGACGGCGGGCGGGATCAAGATCTTCCGCTTCCAGGTCGCCTACATCTTGCTCAAGGCCAACCTTAATCAGCTGATTCATCCGCGCGCGGTGATCAAGCAGAAGTACAACGGTCATCGCCTCGACGAAGAGATCGTGCGCTCGATTCTGACCTTTTCGTTCTTCTTCGCCATCACCATCTGCGTGATCGCCCTGTTGCTGTCGCTGCTCGGCGTCGATTGGATGACGGCACTGACCGGCGCCGCCAGCACCGTGTCCGGTGTCGGCCCGGGCCTTGGCGAAACCATTGGCCCGGCGGGCAACTTTGCGACCCTGCCGGATGCAGCCAAGTGGATTCTGTCGTTCGGCATGCTGCTCGGCCGACTGGAGATCATCACGGTGTTTGTACTGTGTATTCCGGCCTTTTGGCGTCACTGATCGCATTCGGCGCCTGTAACAGCCGCGCCCGGTAATCGCCGGGCGTGGTGTCGAACCAGCGACGGAACGCGCGGAAGAAATTGCTCGGATCGGCGAAACCCAACAGATAGGCGATTTCCAGCAGGGTCATGCTCGGTTGCGCCAGATACTGTTCGGCCAGTTCTCGGCGGGTGTCGTCGAGCAATTGCTGAAAACTCGTGCCCTCCTCCTGCAACCGACGCTGCAAAGTGCGCTGTGACAAGTGCAGGGTCTGCGCGACGGTATCGCGCTTGGGTTCGCCCTGAGGCAGCAAGCGACAGAGCACCTGGCGGGCCTTGTGGGTCACGCGACTCTCGGAAAACCGCGCCAGGTACTCCCCGGCAAACCGGTCATGCAGCAGCGCCATCGCCTCGTTGGCGGTGGGCAGCGGCGCCTCCATGTCGGCGCGCTCGAAAATCAACGCGTCGTAAGGTGCGTTGAACGTCAGCGGTGCATGGAAAGCCTGTTTGTAGGGTTGCAGATTTTCCGGTTCATCGCCCTGCACCAGCACTTTGACCGGCTGCAGCGTGCGCCCGCTCAGCCAGCCACACAGGGCCAACGCACAGGCCAGCGACGCTTCGGCACTTTGCCGGGTCGGCGGCAGATGGTCGCCGTGCACGGTCAGGATCAGCGCATAGCCTTCCTCCAGCAGGCGAAAACTCAGGTCGGCACTTTCGGCGATGATGCGCTGATAGCGCACCAGTCGCTGAAAGCCTTCGGCCAGGGTATTGCTGGACATCAGCGCATAACCGGCGACATGAAAAGAAGCCGGCCGCACCACTTTGCCCATGTTCAGGCCGATTGCCGGGTTTCCGGACAGCTCGACCGCCCGTTGCCAGAGTCGGGTCATGGAGTCTTGCGGGAAGCGCGCATCCGGATCATCCAGGGCGGTGTAATCGAGCCCCAGTTGCTTGAACAGAACCCGGCAATCCAGGCCGTCCATCTCCAATGCTTTGACAATCCCCATCGCCCAGCTTGCAGAAGTCGTTCGTTCGCTCATGGTGTTTTTCTTTTACATGAGGGGCCGCATGCTACGGCCTGATTTGCGAAGGATACTAAAGTGGCGCCCATTGTCACTGGCTGATGCTACTGATCACTCTAGACTCAAATAAGCTACCCGCAGAACAACTCGTCGCCAGAACAATAACCACAGAGATAGCGGTCGTGGAAAACATCAAACATTTCAACAGCTTCGCCGAGTTCTACCCGTATTACCTCAGCGAACACAGCAACAGTACCTGCCGGCGCCTGCATTTCATCGGCACGACACTGGTGATTTTTATTCTCGCCATGACCATCGCCAAAGGCGCGTGGCTGCTGTTGCTGGCCCTGCCGCTGGCCGGTTACAGCTTCGCCTGGGTCGGGCATTTCTTCTTTGAAAAGAATCGACCGGCGACTTTCCAGCATCCGCTGTACAGCCTGCTTGGCGATTTCGTCATGTACCGCGACATGATTCTGGGTCGCGTGGCGTTCTGAAAAACAAGAAACAGTGAGGATTGCAGATGAACGCCACTACCCGTTTCACCCACATGAAGGATGGCACTGAGGAAGACTGGGCGATCATCGCCGCCGACTTCAGTGCCTATGCCAAACAGTTACCGTCGCGGATCATGACCCACCTGAAATTGCTCGAAGGTGATTTCGGCGGCTTCCCGGTAGATCGCCTGACCCACTCCCTGCAAACCGCGACCCGTGCTTTTCGTGACGGACGTGACGAGGAATACGTGGTCTGCGCGTTATTGCACGACATCGGTGACACCCTCGGCTCGTACAACCATCCGGACATTGCCGCAGCGATTCTAAAGCCGTTCGTCAGCGCCGAAAACCTGTGGATGGTAGAAAAGCACGGGATCTTCCAGGGCTATTACTTCTTCCATCACCTGGGCATGGATCGGCACTTGCGCGAGCAGTTCAAGGAACACCCGCAGTTTCAGGCAACAGCCGAGTTTTGCGCCAAGTACGATGCAGCGGCGTTTGATCCTGACTATGACACGCTGCCGTTAAGCTTCTTTGAGCCGATGATGGAAAGGTTGTTTGCGCAACCGAAGCACTCGATTTACAAGGCCGCGATGGAAGAACACAGCCCGGCCTGAGAACTCCACCGCTTAAACTGTGGTAATCCTTGTGGGAGGGGGCTTGCTCCCGAAGTGGTGTGTCAGGCTACATAATTTGTGTCTGATCCACCGCCTTCGGGAGCAAGCCCCCTCCCACAAGGGGTCACTACCCTGTGAACTCAGGCGAGTTCGGCAACCTTGGCCGCCTTGAGCTGCGCCTCACGCGCCTGCGCATCCGCCAGGCGATACAACTCGATCGTGCCGTCCCAGTGTTCGATCAGCGCCGTGCAAGACTCCACCCAATCGCCGCAATTGAAGTAATCCACCTCGCCGACTTTACGGATCTCGGCATGGTGAATGTGCCCGCAGACCACGCCATGCAGCTCACGCTTCACACATTCATGGGCAATGGCTTCTTCGAAGTCGCTGATAAAACTCACCGCTGTCTTCACCTTGTGCTTCAGATACGCCGACAGCGACCAGTAACCGTAGCCATAGCGGGCGCGCCAATGGTTGAGCCAGCGATTAAGGGTCAGGGTGAACTCGTAGGCGGAATCGCCGAGAAAGGCCAGCCAACGGTGATAGCGGGTGATCACATCAAACTGGTCGCCGTGAATCACCAGCAAATGCCGACCGTCTGCCGTGACATGCACCGCCTCGTCGACCAACTGAATATTGCCCAGGATCAGCTTCGAATAACGACGCAGGAATTCATCGTGGTTGCCGGTGACGTAGATCACTTCGGTGCCGCGTTTGCTCATGGTCAACAAACGGCGAATCACGTTGGTGTGCGCCTGCGGCCAATACATGCCGCCGCGCAGTTTCCAACCGTCGATGATGTCGCCAACCAGGTAAATCTTGTCGGCATGGTAGCCCTTGAGAAACTGCGACAGGTGTTCGGCCTGGC
Source organism: Pseudomonas sp. Irchel 3E19 (assembly GCF_900187585.1). Taxonomy (NCBI): domain Bacteria; kingdom Pseudomonadati; phylum Pseudomonadota; class Gammaproteobacteria; order Pseudomonadales; family Pseudomonadaceae; genus Pseudomonas; species Pseudomonas sp. Irchel 3E19. Next base: position 162,398 of record NZ_FYDT01000005.1, on the reverse strand, counting down.
AGTCCCGTGTGCCCAGGTGCACGTCAGAGATCCACAAGGTGCGCACGCGTTGTTTGCGGCTGGGTCTGGCGAGCTCGGCGCTGGTCATGGGCAACCCTCTGCGATGTTTTCGCCAGAGTGCGCCTGTCCGGTTAATCGACCATGACAGGCACGAGTCAGTCCTGTGACAGCGCATCCCGGGCATGCCGGTGTAGACTGGCGATCACTTCGGAGACGACCTGCCATGCGACCGATCCTCAGCCTGCGTCAGTACACCCACGATCTGATCGTCCACAGCCACGAGCACGCCCAATTGGTGTTCGGTCTGTCCGGTGCGCTGGATTTCGAGGTCGAGGGCTGTGGCAGCCAGGTGCGTCAGCAGAGTTTCGTGGTGGTCCCGGCCGGCGCCCATCATGCCTGCGGCAGTCCGCAGGGCAGTCGCTGTCTGGTGCTGGATATTCCCGACGGCCAATGGGTCGCCGATTCACTCGGTGACCATGCGGAGGCCAGCCGGCGCTTGCTCGGCAACCCTGCTCGCTTGTCGCTGGACTCGGGGCAAAGCCAACTGGTCAGTTGGCTGGCGAGCAGCCCGGTCAGCGATCCATTGATTGCCCAGCAAGGCGCGGTGTTACTGCTGGCCAGTCTGAATCATGCACAACCCGTCGAACTCACCACGCGACGCCTGCCCTATGCGGCGCTGGATGCGCACATCGAGCAATACGCCGCGTATCCGTTACAAGTCGCCGATCTGGCGCGGGTCGCCGGGTTATCCAGCGCTCGCCTGCACGCGCGTTTCATGGCCGAGTGCGGGCAGACACCGATGGATTACATGCGCAGTCGGCGACTGCACAAGGCTGTCGCTCTGCTGCGCGAGACCGTGCTGCCCATCGGCGAAATCGCCAGTCGGGTCGGCTACAGCTCGCAAAGCGCCTTCTCGGCTGCCGTTCTACGTGAGTTCGGTGCATCGCCCGGCCAGCTTCGGCGCGGCTCCTACGACAAAAGACGATAGTCTGCCGACAGACTTGTAGGCGGATACAGGGTTCAATGGACCTATTGATCGTTCCCACGCTCTGCGTGGGAATGCAGCCCATGACGCTCCGCGTCACTGGACGCAGAGCGTCCCTGGAGGCGTTCCCACGCAGAGCGTGGGAACGATCAACGATCGATCAAAAAACCTTGTCTGGATTAAGGATTGCAATGACCCCGCGTACCGCCCTCGGCGCCCTGCATATCGGCGCTCTGATGTTCGGCCTGACCGGTGTGTTCGGCAAACTCGCCGCCGCCTCCCCCGCCGTGATCGTCTTCGGCCGTGCCGCCTTCGCCGTGCTCGCTCTGGCATTTTTTGCCCGTTTCGCCAGCCAGAACGGCTGGCAGAAACTGCAAGCCGTGGACTGGCGGCGCCTGGCCCTCAGTGGCGTGCTACTGGCCGGCCACTGGGTGAGTTTTTTCATTGCGGTGAAGGTTGCCGGCGTCGCCATCGCGACATTGGGCTTTGCCAGTTTTCCGGCCTTTACGGTGATTCTCGAAGGGCTGATCTTCCGCGAGCGTATCCGCGCCAATGAAATCGTGCTGGTGGTTTTAGTCAGTGTCGGTCTGGTGCTGGTGACCCCGGCGTTCGATCTGGCCAGCGGCGCGACGGTCGGTCTGCTCTGGGCGGTGCTGTCCGGGCTGTTGTTTTCCCTGCTGTCGCTGACCAACCGCGCCAGCTCCGGGCGTGTCCCGGCGGTGCAGGCGGCGTTGTGTCAAAACGTGGTGGTGGCGCTGTGTCTGCTGCCGGTGGCGGCGCCGCAACTGAGCGAAGTGCGCGCACTCGACTGGCTATGGATCGCCCTGCTTGGGGTGTTCTGCACCGGCGTCGCCCACAGTCTGTTCGTTGCCAGCCTGGCGGTAATCAAGGCGCGCACCGCCGCAGTGGTGTTCGCCATGGAGCCGGTCTACGGCATCACCATCGCGTGGCTGCTGTTCAATGAGAACCCGACGCTGCGCATGCTGCTCGGCGGCGCGCTGATCATCGTCGCCATCGCGGTGTCAGCGCGGATGTCCGGCCAGGCCGACAAAAAAACCGTCGCCGCCGAAGCAACCTCTCACTGAGTACGGTCGTTGTGGCCGAGGTCGCGGTCAGGATCGATCTGATCGCGCACTCGCTGCTTCAGCACCTTGGCTTCGGGAAAACCGCCATCGGCCTTGCGCTCCCAGATCTGCACGTCATCGCACGTAATGTGGAAAACTCCGCCGGTACCCGGCACCAATGACACTTTGCCCAGATCATCGCCAAAGGTGCTGAGCAGTTCCTGCGCCAGCCACGCCGCGCGCAGCAGCCACTGGCATTGAGTGCAATACGTGATGACAACTTCTGCTTTTGCGACAGTCATGTTCGCTGAAACTCCTGAGACAGAGGGCGCCGCTATAATAGCCGGCTTTACTGCTTGCCCCGAGACTCACAATGCGCCGTTTGCTGTTCTGCCTGCTGCTTGGTTTTCTTCCTCTGTTCGCCTTCGCCAGCGAAGCGCCGCGACCGAAAGTCGGCCTCGTGCTGTCCGGCGGCGCCGCGCGCGGGTTGGCGCACATCGGCGTGCTCAAGGCGCTGGAGGAGCAAGGCATCAAGATCGACGCGATTGCCGGTACCAGCATGGGCGCGGTGGTTGGCGGCCTCTATGCCTCGGGCTACAAGATCGACGAACTGGAAAAGCTCGCTCTGAGCATCGACTGGCAACAGGCGCTGTCCGATGCGCCACCCCGGGAAGACGTGCCGTTTCGGCGCAAACAGGATGACCGCGATTTCTTGGTGAAACAGAAACTGAGCTTTCGCGACGACGGCAGCCTCGGCCTGCCGCTGGGGGTAATTCAGGGGCAAAATCTGGCGCTGCTGCTGGAAAGCCTGCTGGCCCACACCAGCGATACCCGCGATTTCGACAAACTGCCGATCCCGTTCCGCGCCGTGGCCACCGACATCGCCAACGGCGAAAAAGTGGTGTTTCGCAAAGGCCACCTGCCTCAGGTGATCCGCGCCAGCATGTCGATCCCGGCGGTGTTCGCTCCGGTCGAACTCGACGGGCGGCTGCTGGTGGACGGCGGCATGACCGACAACATCCCGCTCGATGTCGCGCGGCAAATGGGCGTCGACATCGCCATTGTGGTCGACATCGGCACGCCGCTGCGCAATCGCAAACAACTGACCACCGTGGTCGATGTGCTGAACCAGTCGATCACCCTGATGACCCGACGCAACTCCGAAGAACAACTGGCCGCGCTGAAATCGACAGACGTGCTGATCCAACCGGCGCTGGCGAGTTTCGGCGTCACTGATTTCGGCCGCGCCCAGGAGATGATCGACGCCGGTTACCGCGCCACGAAAACCCTCGACGCGCGCCTCGCCGGGCTCAAGCCCAGCGAATCGCAGAATGCCGAGCTCAACGCCGCCCGCGCGCCGGGCCAGCGCACGCCGATCATTACCGCGATCAGGGTCGAGAACGACTCGAAAGTCGATGACGACGTGATCCGCTACTACATCCGCCAACCCATCGGCGAGCCGCTGGATCTGGGCCGATTGCATTCGGACATGGGCACTTTGTACGGCCTCGACTATTTCGAGCAGGTGCAATATCGCGTGGTCCACAAGGGCCAGGATCACACCCTGGTGATCAATGCCCGAGGCAAGCGCAGTGGCACCGATTACTTGAGGGTCGGTCTGAACCTGTCGGACGACATGCGCGGCGACAGCGCCTTCAACCTCGGCGCCAGTTACCGAGTCAACGGCATCAACCGCCTCGGTGCGGAATGGCTGACCCGTGTGCAACTCGGCGACAAACAGGAGCTGTACAGCGAGTTCTATCAGCCACTGGACGTCGGTTCGCGCTATTTCATCGCGCCCTCGGTGGTGTTCGAGGCGCAGAACGTCGACGCGGTGCTCGACAACGATCCGGTCGCGCAATACCGCGTCGAGCGTTACGGCATGGCCCTGAACGTTGGGCGGCAGATTGGCAACAACGGTGAAGTGCGGTTCGGCGTCGGTGAAGCCTGGGGCAAGGCCGATGTGCGTATTGGCGATCAGGACCTGCCCAGCGAAAACTTCAATGAAGGCTTCTACTCGCTGAAGTATTCCTACGATTCGCTGGACAACGTTTACTACCCCCACGAAGGCAAAGACGTCAGTCTGACGTTCCTGCAATTCGAACCGAGCCTGGGCTCGGACACGCGTTACCGGCAGTGGGAATTCAAGCTCGACAAAGCCATGAGCCACGGCCCGGACACATTGATTCTGGGCGGGCGCTATGGCCGTACGCTCGATGACACCAACGTGGTGACGTCGAGCTTCCTGCTCGGTGGCGCACGGCAGTTGTCGGGCTTTCGCGAAGATGCCATTTCCGGGCAGAACGTCAGCTTGATGCGGGCGGTGTATTACCGCCGCCTGACGCCGCGTTCGTATCTGCCGCTGGACTTCCCGTTGTACGCCGGTGCGTCGCTGGAGCGCGGGCGGGCGTGGAATAACGACAACGAATTCGACAGTGGCTACATCAATGCGGCGAGTGTGTTTATCGGTTTCGACACGCCGTTGGGGCCGTTGAATTTCAGTTATGGCTTGAATGATGCGAATGAACAGGCGGTGTATTTGAATCTGGGGCAGACGTTTTGAGCACTGCCCGGGATTGATGGCGCCTGATGATTCGCCTTCGCGAGCAGGCTCGCTCCCACAGTTGGATAGCGTTCCCCTGTGGGAGCGAGCCTGCTCGCGAAGGCGGCAGGACAGTCAAGCCCAACAACACCTGACACTCAATTCAGCGGATGCCTGCCAGAAGGGTTCGGGCGGTTTGCTTCAAGGGCTCATCGCCGTCCTTGAGCAATTCATTGAGCAGCGCAATCGCGCTGTCGATGTCGCCATCATCGATACAGGTCTGGGCCTGTTCGAGCTTCCCCGCCCCCGCCTCGTCTGGCACTGACATCTGTAAATTCAAGGGCTCCAGCGCCAGCGACGGCTGCGGATCGGAAAATGCTTCAAGGAAGTCATCGTCCAGCGGCTGCGCCTCCGACTCCGGGATCCACTGAAGCTCAGCGTCTCCACTGGCGGTGGCTTCCGGCAACTCAAAATCCTGAGGCAACACTTGCAGGCTGGAGCCGAGAGCAGAAGTTTCGGCGGATGGCTGAACCGACGCCGAACGGCTGTCCTCCAGATCCCAACTGGAATCCATCGACAACGCTTCCAGATTCAACTCGAACTCGTCCTCGGTTGCCGCAGGCTCTTGGGCAACGGCAATCACCGGCGCGGCGTTGGCGACCAGTGGCGCGGCTGCCACCCGCGATGCAGCAGTCACCAGTTTCGGATGCCGGGCGCGTATGTCCTCCAAGGATTGCGCCTCCACACCCAGCGCTCGCAGATGACTTTCCTGTTGCTCGAACGCTGCGCTATCACCCTGACGCCCCAACACGTCGAGCAATTGCAGACCGAGATCGATGCGCTCCGGCTCCTTGTGCAATGCATCACGCAACAACCCGGCCGCTTCACCGAGTCGCCCATAGGCCAGATAGATCCCCACCGCTTCCAGAACATCGCCTGCGGCCGGTTCCTCGCGATGCTCGGTCGCGGCATGACTTCTGACGTGTTCGGCAGGTTCGGCCTCATCCACGTCGGCTTCATCGTGCAGCGGCACGATCGGCAGCGGCGCGTCACCCGGTTTCTGTTGTTGCCGGCGGCGATAAAGGAACAGCGCAGCCAATGCCCCCAGCAACAGCAGAAGCCCCCCGAGCAGCGGCCAGTTCAAACCTTCATCTGTGGCTTCGGTCGGTGCAACAACCGGCGCAGGTGCCGCAGTCACTGCCGGAGCGGGCGGTGCCTTTTGCAGTTCGGCCAAGCGGGTTTGCAGGTCACTGACCTGCCTCTTGCCAGCGACAATCTGCACATCCTGCGCCTGCAATTTCGTGTTCAGTTCGTCGAGGTTTTTTTGCAACTGCTGGTTCTGCAATGCGCTGGCGGCCAGTTGCTCGGCGAGCGCATCGTTGGCCGGCGGCGTTGCTGATGGCGGAGCTGGCGTGTCACGCTTGCCTTGAACTGCCTGTGGCGGCGCGGTCATCGGTTCGACAGTAGGGAACGCCGAGGACTGCGCGCGCGGATCCGGCTCGTCGGTGGCCGGAACGATACCGGGCGAACCCGGCGGATCGATCAGCACCGTGTACTCACGCAGCAAGCGGCCATTGGGCTGATTGAGCTGTACGAGGAAATTCAGAAAGGGTTCGTTGACCGGTTTGCTGGAGGTCACCCGGATCATCTGGCGATTGCCATGCAGGATCGGCGTGAACGTGAGGTCGTTGAGAAAGAACACCCGCTCGACCCCGGCACTGCCGAATTCGTCCGCTGTGGCCAGGCTCACCGAGAGATCGTTCTGCGTCAGACCGCCGACATCGACCAGTGCGATGTCGGCCTTGAGCGGCTGATTGAGGGCTGAGTGAACCGTGATCTCACCCAGCCCCAGGGCCAGCGACAAGGTTGAATAGCCGACTGCGCCAGCAACCAACAACCCTTTGGCGCAAACGCGCAGTACCACGTGCCAACTTGCAAGCATGAGCATCCCTTAAATAAGCAAAACCGACTTCTATGCGGTTCGCACATCCGGTACGAACACGATATTGCCCAGTAGTTCTTATAGTCTGCTCAGCGCGATCTCTCAAAAAACCGGCACGCGGTTGTGCCTCAAGATCTTTCCAGGTTGGCCAGAATGTGCCCGTGAACGCGCATGCACACCTTCAAATCCGCCTCATCGACGCCTTCGAACAATTCGTGACGCAATTGTGTGGCAATGGTTTCGATTTGTTCGATCAGCGGCAGAGCCGGAGCGCAGAGGACAATTTTTTTCGCCCGGCGGTCTTCCATCACGGACTGGCGTTGCACCAGACCCTGGCCTTCCAGACTATCGAGCAAGCGTGCCAGGGTTGGGCCTTCGACACCGACGCTTTGCGCCAGCTCACGTTGGGTCGGTGCTTCCTCGAAACGCGCCAGATGCAGCAGCACCAGCCAGCGCGCCTGGGACAAGCCCAGACCGGCCAGACGCCGGTCCAGCTCGGCACGCCAGCCGCGAGACATCTGGGCCAGTTGCATGCCAAAGCGGTGTTGATCGGTTAACGGCATAAAACACTCATGATTAGACTGATGTAATAGAGAAAAACTAATTATTAGTCAGCTAAGCATGAGCTGCAGCTATAGGCAAGTGGCGGTCTGTACTGAATCGTTACAACTGTATGGGGGTTGGCGCAAACGCCGTCTCACATCTCGAATTCCGATTGCAGCGCAGCCCGCACGCAATACAGCACGCCTTCCGGCACGCGGCCGGCAAACAGCTCGGCGATTTCGGCGACCGACGGCAGTTCGCCCTCGCCATCAAGGAACGCGTCCTGCACTTCGCCCATCAATTCTTCCGGCAGATCCAGCGCCTGCTCCAATGACAACTGCTGTTTGCCAATCGCCTCGGCAAGCATGGTGTAAACGTTCTTCTCCGAGCACTGCAACTGCCCGGCGATTTGCATCGGGGTCATGCCGGCGCGGGCCAGAGTGATCAGCTCGTGGCGCACATCGGCCACCACTTTCGGCGCCTCGGCTTCGCCACCGAGCACTTCGAGGAAGGCCTCACCGTAACGCTCCAGCTTGCGCGCGCCAACGCCGCTGACCCGGGCCATGTCCGCCAGCGAGGTCGGTTGGCTGCGGAGCATTTCCAGCAGCGTCGAATCCGGGAAGATGACGTACGGTGGCACGCCATGTTCTTCGGCCAACTTGCGGCGCAAGGCACGCAGGGCTTCCCACTGTTCGCGTTCTTCGCCACGCACCAGTTGGCTGGCCGGGCTCTTGCTGGCAGTTTTGGCGGTGACTTGTGGTTTCAAATCGCGGCGCAGTTCCAGGCTCACTTCGCCCTTGAGCAATGGCCGGCAACTGTCGTTCAAACGCAGACCGCCATAGCCTTCATGATCGACATCGGCCAGACCACGGGCGACCAACTGGCGGAACAACGAACGCCATTCGCTCTCGCTCAGTGCCTTGCCGACGCCATACACGGACAGATGCTGATGGCCAAAACTACGGATTTTTTCATTGTCCTTGCCCAGCAGCACATCGACCAGATGGCCGACGCCATAACGCTGGCCGGTGCGGAAAATCGCCGACAGCGCCTGACGCGCAGGTTCAGTGGCGTCCCAGGTCTGCACGCCATCGACGCAATTGTCGCAATGGCCACACGGCTCGGGCATGTCTTCATCGAAATACGCCAGCAGCGTCTGCCGGCGGCAACGGGTCTCTTCACAGAGCGAGAGCATGGCGTCGAGCTTGTGTTGCTCCAGACGCTTGTGGCGCTCGTCGCCTTCGGAGTTCTGCAGCATCTGCTTGAGCATCACCACGTCTTGCAGACCGTAGGCCATCCACGCATCCGCCGGCAGGCCGTCACGGCCGCCGCGCCCGGTTTCCTGGTAATACGCTTCAAGGGATTTCGGCAGATCGAGGTGGGCGACAAAGCGTACGTTAGGCTTGTCGATACCCATGCCAAACGCCACGGTGGCGACCATGATCAGACCTTCCTCATTGAGGAAGCGCTTCTGGTTGAACGCACGCAGCTCGTTGGGCAGGCCGGCGTGATACGGCAGCGCCGGGAAACCCTGTTCGCTGAGGAACGCCGCGACTTCTTCGACTTTCTTGCGCGACAGGCAATAGACGATGCCGGCGTCGCTGCGTCGCTCGGCGAGGAACGCCAGCAACTGCTTGCGCGGCTGCTCCTTGGGAACGATGCGATAAAAGATGTTCGGCCGGTCGAAGCTCGACAGGAAGCGCTCGGCGTTCTGCAGATGCAGACGCGTGACGATTTCTTCGCGGGTGCGCTTGTCGGCAGTGGCGGTCAGGGCGATGCGCGGCACGTCCGGGAACATCTCGGCCAACTGGCCCAGTTGCAGGTATTCCGGACGGAAGTCGTGACCCCATTGCGACACGCAGTGTGCTTCGTCAATGGCGAACAGCGCGATGTTCAACCCCTGCAGGAAAGACAACATGCGCGGCTGCACCAGACGCTCCGGCGCCAGATAGAGCATCTTCACTTCACCGCGTTTGATCCGCGCAGCCAGATCACGCTGCTGTTCGGCGCTCAACGTGGAGTTCAGCGCTGCGGCGGCGACCCCCAGTTCATCGAGGGTGGCGACCTGATCGTCCATCAAGGCAATCAACGGCGAGACCACCACCGCCAGGCCATCACGCAGCAGTGCCGGGACCTGGAAGCACAGCGACTTGCCGCCACCGGTAGGCATCAGCACCAGCGCATCACCACCGCTGGCCACGCGCTCAATGATTGCACCCTGACGGCCACGGAAACTGTCGTAGCCGAAGATGTCCTTGAGGACGCGTTGAGCCTGTTCGAGCATAAAAACTCCAAAAATCTACCGATACATCCCTGCTCAGGCTGGTTCAAGTCAGCCATGGCTGCTTTAAACAAAAGGTAAGGGCGCGTTGCACAGCGGCCGCAATACGGGCAGGGATCGCAAAACGCGGCAGTATACCCGAGCCCTCCCCTGCACAGGGTGCCGCTTATAAGACACATTCTGTAAGCAGCCTCCCAACGACCCTGTGGGAGCGAGCCTGCTCGCGAACACGATGGGTCAGTAGATACAAAGGCGCCTGATACGCCGCTTTCGCGAGCAGGCTCGCTCCCACAAGGTTTGCAATGCTGTCCGGCAATTGCGGCAAATCTGCCATGCGGCTGGCTTGAGCGCGCAAGAAGGCCTAGAATTCCCGCATTGTTTATTCCCCCAAGGTAGCCCCGTAATGTCCTTCGCTGAGCAATTGACCCGCCTGCAAGTCTTCCTCGACGCCGACGAACTGCATGACGAGGCGCTGGACTACGTGGCCGCCCACGGTTACCTGACCGCGCTGTCGATCTGCTCGGAAGAAGTGCCGGAGCGTGAATGGATCGACGCCCTGTTCGCCGAAGAACCGCACTACAGCGGCGAAGCCCAGCGCGAAGAGATCGAAGCCACGCTGATCGGCCTCAAGGCGCACATCGCCCGTCAACTGGCGTCCGACGAAGAATTCGAGCTGCCCTGCGAACTGGATCTGGGCGAAGAGCCGGACGATTCCGAGCTGCGCGGCTGGTGCATCGGCTTCATGGAAGGCGTGTTCCTGCGTGAAGCCGCCTGGTTCGAAACCGCCGAAGAAGAAGTCAGCGAAATGCTCCTGCCGATCATGGTCGGTTCGGGCCTGTTCGACGAACAGCCAGAGTTCGAAGACATTGCCAAAGACGCCAACCTGATGGACGACATGATCGTACAGATCCCGGAAGCCCTGACCGCGCTGTACCTGTTGTGCCAGGCGCCTGACGAAAAACCGGCGATCCTCAAGCCACGTCACCACTAAGAACCGGCCTATGGACAACCCCATAGGCAACCGCCCCCTGATGTTGCGCTACATCCTGCTGGCCATCGGCTGGCTTAGCGTGGCATTGGGGGTGATCGGGATTTTCCTGCCCGTCCTGCCCACCACCCCTTTTCTTCTGCTCGCCGCGGCCTGCTTCGCGCGCAGCTCTCCGCGTTTTTATCAATGGCTGGTCGAGCATCCCCGGCTCGGGCCGTGGATCCGCGATTACCTCGACGGCAACGGCATTCCGCTCAAGGGCAAGGTCTATGCGATCGGGCTGATGTGGGCGAGCATTCTGTTTTCCTGCTACCTGGTGCCGTTGATGTGGGCGCGGGGGTTTATGTTGACGAGTGCGGTGCTGGTGACGGTTTATATTTTGCGGCAGAAGACCCTGCGCAAGTCTTGAGTCTCGGTAAAGCCCCTCTCTTTTTCAGGGCACGCAGTGGCAGCCAGCCTGCTCGCGAAGACTGACTCATCGCAAACCCATGCCTTCCAGACAGAAAAAACGTCCTTCATCTACCGGAGGTGAAAAATTTTGTCGTTTTAGCCCAAGGCGCAACGACCGCTTGTCTGAAATCTGCCCTCACCTGTCAGATCTGACAGTTGCCGGTGCTCTACAAACGATGTGTGATGCCTTCCTACCACCACCCACCGACCTGTTTCGGTCAGGAGAGCATCATGGAAATCAACGATTCTACGCTTGATGTGGTTTTTGATCTTTTTCCGCTTTTCGTACCCGGTTCGCTGCAGCCGATCAAACCGCCTGAACGCGCCAACGTCGGCGTCCCCAGACCGCTCTACAACGATAAGCCTGCCGGCCTGCTGTGCGTGGCTGATCCGTTGACTGAAATGCAGCTTAGCAATCAGGTCGTGGAGGCATACGATTCGGTTGACTTGCATGTCAATGGCCACCCCACGCCGGTGGACAGCACCACTATCCAGCCTGGCGACGAGCAAAAGCGCATCTCCCTGAACGTACCGCACGGGCATTTCATTCACGGCGTCAACCGCCTGCATTACCAAGTGAGGCGCCTCAGTGGCAACGTCGAAAAGTCGCGCGACCTGCTCTTGCTCTACCACCTGCGCGGACCGGTCAACCTCACCCTCGTAATCCCAGACGACGTGGTCACCAATGGCGTCAGCTCTGAACGGGCGGAGCAAGGAGTCCAATTCACGCTCACCTACAACCCCGTGCAGGCCTATGATGAGGTGCGCCTTCGGATGGGCAATGAGTTGTTCACCCTGGAGGTGAGCGACCCTCCAACCCCCGTGACCATGACGCTGTATACCGCCGACTTCGAAAAAGTGGGAGAAGGCCGAAGCGAAGTCGATTTTGTGGTGGTCGACCAGTTGGGCCACACTGCCATTTCCGCCAGCACGACATTGGATATTCACCTCACTCAGGATGAGCCGTTGCTCGCCCCCACCTTGGTCAAACCAGCGGTCAGTCCGATTGATGTACCGGCCTATCCGGAGGGTGTGACAGTGCAAATTGAACACCCGGGCGCCCTGCCTGACGACTGGGCGCAATTGGTCGAGGTCAATCCTCCGGACGGGACACCTCCATATCCGTTGGAGAAATTCGACACAAACAATCGCGTCAATACGGTGCTGACGCAGGCGTTTCTCGTAGCTCGGCAAGGTACGGAGATTTCATTTCAATGGATTCTGAATCCCAATGGCGGGCAAGCAGAAAAATCTCCCGTGCTGAAGCTGAGTATTTCGAAGATCGCCTATGTCCCTCCAACGATTGATTCGCTCAAAGGTTTGCCGAGTAATGTTGAGATCCATGACGGTACCAGTACCCCCGAAACCACATTCGTATTGGTCGGCAAGGGGCACGCCGGGAAGAACATTGAACTGCTTGACGCGAATGTGTTGAAGGCCACGATCCTCGTACCTGACTCCGGTGAATGGACTTGCACCCTGAGGGCCCAGACACTCGGCAATCACCGCTACAAGGTCAAAGCGTTGTATGGCAGCGGGGCCGAGTCGACGCAGAGGACATTGACGATCAGAAGCCCATTGTCGATCGATAGTTCGTTGATGGTGCTGGACGGTGTCAAGTTTCACCAGTCCTACGGGCTCTCAACAAGAGAAGTTCCACGCAATACGGGGATTCGGCAGGCGACCGGGGGCGTGCCTGGCATCACCTACAGATCTTCGAATCCAGCTATCGCCCATGTGAGCAATACGGGGAAAGTATCCGGATTACGTAGCGGAACAGCGAACATCATCGCAAAGGACGGCACAGGCGCTGAAGTGTCCTTTCCAGTGCGAGTGTCAAATATCTATACCCTGATCCTGAGTCCCATTACCGACAGAATGAATTTTGATCAGCTCCACTCATGGGGCGTGGCAAGAGGCGGTGTGGTATTACCCGGCGCGGTAGATGCCGGCCCGGTCATTCGGGCATTTGAAGCAAATTTTTCTAACTATCATCAGTTTTTCAGACAGGCAACCACGGGTATGGACCCACGTTACAGGGTTGTCTATCAGACGCCGACGCAACAAAGACTCGTGGCGGGACACTACATCACGCCGGGCGGTAATTTGTCTGCGATTGCTTGGGGACCTGAGGGGATAAGAGGCTTTGAGGGCCCCGCATTTACCCTGATTCCATCATGATCGGGCTGGAGAAACCCGGAGGCTGATCAGCATTCAACTGCGTGAGGAAACCGTCCCCAGTTCCCCCCTTCGCGGGCTTGCTGGCGAAAGCTGCCTCACGGCCATACATCTCTTCAGGCAGACAAACCCCGCCGCCCCGATCATCGGGACGGCGGGGTTTGCGTTTTAAAGTCAGACGCTCCTGACCGTTCGTCTTAAAAATGCCCGCACCTGTCAGATATGACAGTAGGCAGGATCTTTTCTCGGCGTTCTAATCATTTCCTGCCGGTGCCCCTCAGGCACCGCCTATGGAAGGTGAGCACGCATGAACAGTCCGATCACGAACGCCGAGTCTGTTTCAAATCAAACCGTAGTGTTCCCGCCTGATCCTGGCATCGGTGTGCTTGCCGTTCCGCCGCCCTTAGTGATCAATTTCAAACCCCAGGATGATGGTGCGCATGGGGTCAACATCGCAATGGTCTCCGGCGACCGTAGCGGGTTGCTGGTATACATTCTGGCCTATATCAATATGGCCATCGGTGACGGGATAAGAGTCTTCATAGATCAGGGCATCCCTGTCGCCGAATTCTCGGTCACCGAGGCGCATTTCAAAGCTGACGGCACCGCCAAAAACATCCCGTTCTACATTCCCGCCGCAGTCATGAAGGCCAAATTTGAACCCCTGAAGGAGCAAAACAAGGCGTTCTGGGTCGAGGTCACGCGCGTGAGCGGTAATACCCCCGAAGATTCAACGCACGCTCAATTATTCTACAAATATCCCGCGCCCGGAGAACCCGACAGCGACGGCGGCATGCCATCCAATCAGGGCCTCAAGCTGCCAGTCGCTTCGGAAAGTGTCGTCGATCAGACCGTGATCGATGAAGGCATGTTCGTCACGGTGCTGGCGTACTTCAACCAATCGATCGGCGATATCGTGGTGTTGGCCTTTGGTTCTCTGCTACTGGAGACCGAGGTCACCGAATTGGGCGATGTGATTTTTGAATTGACGCCTGAGCAACTCGCCACGCTGGCACCTACCAATAGTCTGGTAGTGCGTTATGAAGTATTCGATGTGGTGGAAAACTCCAGTGGTTGGTCGGATCCACTGATCCTCACATTCAAACCTGGCGTGGTGTTGTTGAGGGCACCGATTTTCGAGCAGGCCGATGCCGACAACGTGGTCAACTACGAAATGCTCGAAGACGCTTTCATGAATATCCTTGTCACCGGAGTCTTCGCGCAAGGAGACCTGATCGAACTGCTATTGGCAGCGGTTACCAAAAGTGGCGAGCCAGTCACTCACACCTACAGGCAGACACTCAACGTCGCCAGCAGGGCGGTGAAGTTTGAGGTGGAGAATGAACGGGTTCGCAATCTGATCGGTGGTTCGGTGCGGGCGTCTTACTCACAGATCAAAACAGGCAAGACTCAGCTTTCAAAACCCGCAGACGTAACGGTTAGCGGCACCTCCCTGCCATTGGGCCTGCCGATTATCGAGCCGCTGGAGGACGGTAAACTGCCAGTCGATACGCTAAGGGCTACCGTGAAAGTCGCCGATTACTGGCCTTTGAAAAAAGGTGCGAAAGTCGAACTTCGCTGGCAAACCAGTGATCAGGACAATATCGGCGTCTTGTTTATCTTCCAGTTGATCGTCACCGACCCGTTGCAACCTGTCATCTTCACCGTGGAAGCCAAATACATCGCGCCCTACGCCAATAAACCGCTGTTTCTGCAGAACACAATTACCAATCCGGGTGAGGTGGAAGTCGTTTCCCAATTGCGCGTGTTGAAGTTTGGCGAAGAAACAACCATCGACTTGTTACCGCCGTTACTCGTAGACGCCACGAGCCCGGTAGATGCGATTACTTACAGGAACGGGGTGACGCTGCGCATTCACTACCCTCGCGCACGGGCCGGGGATTTAGCGCAGCCAGTTGACGTTGATTCGCCTGCTCAACAGTTTCCATTGGCGCAGTTTGACCGTGACAACAATGCCGATATCAAGTTGAGTTCAGCATTCCTGGCAGCAAGACACGGGAGAGCGATCAGGTTCCTGTGGCGTCTGCACAGGGCTGGGGAGCAGGTCGGCGAGTCCCCCGCTGCCACGTTCACCGTATTGCCTATTTCTCCAGTCGATTCGCGTCTGCCCCAGGCGACAATTCGCGAAGCGAATGGCTCAGTCATTGACCTCAGCAGATTTACTGGCAATGCAACGTACTGGCTGGGGCCGTGGCCCTGGATTGAAGTGGGGCAACTGGTCAATGCATTTCTTTTAACTGCAACAGGGCAATCCATCGCTGTGCTGCAAAACCATTCGGTCACAGCAAGCGACACCATTAACGGTTTGAGCCGGTCGATTGCCCGTGCACCTCTGCAAAGCCTGCCGAACAACACCACCGTCACACTTAAAACCAGTGTGAGCAACAGAGCCCTGCCATCCAATCCTGTGCATTTGCGAGACAGCGTCTATACGGTGCGCCGCCCATCATTCACAGCACACGAAAACTTCGACAGCACACCTTTGATCTACTTCCAGACGGGCCAGCCCTACACACTGCCAAGCGGCATCATTCTCACCAACCTGGGAGGCATTACCTTTATCACCAGCTCTCACCTCTTGCCGGGGCAACACCACACGCCCCTGCTCGGCTCACGCACATTGAATATGCTGGGCAGCGTTCGCTTCACATTCCCCAGCCCGGCAACCTCCGTCAGCTTCCTCATTGACTCGCATCAGTTGCAGGAAAACGACGCGGTGATTTACCGGGATGAAGCGGGCAACATTATTGCTCGCAGACCCCTGCCTTACACCAACTCGTTTCAACATGCCTACGTTTCCTATACCTCGAGCCATGCCAACATAATTTCGGTTGAGTTTACTAACCACAATGACATGTTCGTGGATGCCCTTTATGCGAGCTAAGTGCCTTTGGAGCAAAAACCGGGGCAGGCTTATTTATCTGGCAATCTCAGGTTGTTTAAAAGACACCTGAAGACACGCCTTCCAGGCTACGCAACCTTGCGTCTTTGCCTACAGCTACGCCAGAATCCGCCGGCTTGTGCGCCTTGGGGGCGGGTTCTATTGTGGGGCGGTCGCTGACGAATCAGTGATCGGATTTGACCGTCCGCCCAACATCAAGGCGCAGCAGCGTCCTGCACGTGTTCAGGCATTGCCTGAAATCATGTCGCGGTGGCTGTGCGTGGGACACCTTCGGGTGTGCCGGAGTCCTTGATGTCCGGTCGGTCAACCCGCGTACAGCTGCCACCCTGTTTGTTTGACCGCGAACGTTGGCAGCTCCATTCATCAAGGAGCTTCACCATGATCAAACCCACACCCAACCCACCCGAAACCGACGCCACCTCCCCCTACGAATCACTCGATTCAAAAAAACTCCACGAAGCCGCCGACCGCGCCCTCGATCATTACCTCTGCCCGCCCGGATCCACGCCGCCGCCTCGTAGAACCCGCGGGATGTATGCCGCGACTGCCGACACCAAAAACGAAGAATTGCTGCTCGATGCCTGCGAAACACTCGCTTCGGCCAAGACCATCGCCCATGACTTCGCCCGCCTGTTGCCCGCGCCGCAACGCAGGACGGTGCTGGGCATTGCGCAATTGCTCATGCTCGGGGAACTGGCGGTGAATCGGGTGCTGAATAATCTGGAGTTGCCGGGGTAAGTCAGACAACCGGTCGTTCCCACGCTCTGCGTGGGAACGATCACGTCAGGCAGACAAAACCCAACGGCCCAATCAACCGGGACGGCGGGTTTGTCATCCCAACGCCCGACACGCACGACCGTTCATCTGAAACCTTCAAGCACCTGTCAGATATGACAGTAGGCAGGGTCTTTCTCCAGCGTTCTAATCATTTCTTGCCGGTGCCCCCTAGGCACCTCCTATGGAAGGAAAGCGCGCATGAACAGCCCAGTGACCGATCCCGATCCTGCTTCAAATCAAATGCTGGTATTTCCGCCTGTTGCTTCCGGCTTCGGTGTGTTCGCCGTGAAGCTATCGCCGCCCTACCCGGTAGGCTTCAAGCTTCAAGAGGACGGAGCCCTCGGACTCGGCATCAATCTTGTCAGTGCCAGCCGTCACGGCTTACTGGTGTATATCCTCGTGTACTTGAACATGTCCGTTGGCGACAACATCAAGGTATTTATCAAAAACCAAAATGCTCCCGTGGCGGAGTTCTCGGTCACCGAAGCGCATTTCGACGCGAACCACAAGGCTAAAAACATTCCGTTTTATATCTCCGTCAAAGATCTGGAGGCCAGGTTTTCGCCTCAACAGAAAACAAACGAGGATTTCTGGTTCGAAGTGGTGCGCGTGAGCGGCAACACCACTGAAAGCTCAGACGCGGTGAAACTGTTTTACAAATACCCCGCACCGGGTGAGGCGGATCCCGACGGCGGCAAGCCCTTCAATCAGGGCCTCAAGCTGCCGGTAGCTTCGGAGAGTGTCGTCGACCAGACAGTGATCAAGGAGGGTATGTTCGTCACGGTGCGCAAGTATGACAATCAATCCATCGGCGATATCGTGGTGTTGGCCTTTGGTACTCTGGAGCTGGAGACCAAGGTTACCGAATTGGGTGATGTGATCTTTGAGCTGACGCCGCAAATGCTCGCCAGACTCCCCCTCACCGACAGCGTGATAGTGCGCTGGGGAGCCTTCGATGTGGTGGAAAACAGCAGTGGCTGGTCAGATGCGCAGATCCTCGCGTTCAAGCCCGGTGCGGCGTTACTGAGAGCACCGGTTTTCGATCCGGCCGATGCTAACGACGTGGTTAACCACGACTCGCTCAAGGGCTATGACATGAATATCATCGTCATTGATCTTTTTGCCAAAGGTGACGTGATCGAGTTAATACTGACCGCGGTCACCAAAAGCGGCGAGCAGGTCACTCACACCTATAGCCAGACACTGAACGTCACCAGCCGAGTTGTGACCTTCGCCGTGAAAAATGAATGGGTTCGCAATCTGATCGGCGGTTCAGCGCTAGCGTCTTACCGCTTGACCAGAGCCGGCAAGACCCAACTATCCAAAACTGCCGAAGCCACTTTCAAAGGCACATCACACCCCTTGGGCCTGCCAACGATCGAACCGCTGGTGGAAGGCAAACTGCCGGTCGAGACGGCCATCGCGACTGTAACCCTCGCCAGTTACTGGCCGCTGAAAGAAGGCGCTATCGTCAAACTGCGCTGGCAGACCACTGACAAGAACGGGATTGTGGCGCTGTTCATTTTTCAACAGATCATCACCGTCCCGACGCAACCGGTCATCTTTAAAATCGACGCCCCGTATATTGCGCCTTACCCCAACACGCCGTTGACAGTACAAGTCACCATCACCAATACGGGTGAGAGGGAAGTGACTTCCGGGTTGCTGAATGTGATGTTTGGCGAACCCGCAGTCGTGGAATTGCGCCCGCCTTTTTTAGTGGCGCCAGCCCAGAACCCGATCAATACAGACCTCTATCCTGACGGGATAATAGTGAGGGTTGAACACCTGCCGGCCAACCCCGGAGTTCAAGCCCGCCTGGAGTTACTCAATGCACTCCCCGGCACTCCGTTTTTTGCGCCGAGGCCATTAAACGATAGAAAACGCGCCAACTTCACGCTCGACCACCCGCTACTCAAAAGGCATGAAGGAAGAAACCTCAGAGTTCGCTGGGTATTAATCAGCGATAACGTGGAAACACCTTCTGCCGAGTTGCGATTGAGAATTCTGGCGCCGCAGACCACTTTGACTTTTGATAACGGTCCTTACAGCATTGCCCCGGCTGGCCGGTTTACCTTACGCCTGACGTTAGCAAAGTCCGGTTTCGGTTTATCAGGTGAAACAGTCAAAATTACGATACCTGCAGGTTTAACCTTCAGGGATGGCAAAGGAGGCACCCAAGACTTTGTGACTGACGAACATGGCAAGATTACTGTCATCGGTGTAGTGGGCCATACCACGACGGGTGAGTACTCTTTGACTGCGGCTTATGGAACGACCCTGACTGCCAAGACAGCGGCAACGGTCAGAGCCCAAGGCCCCATCGGAACAATAGGCATACCCAATGTTGGCTATTTCGCATTAAGCCCCGACGGAAATCGGATTTATGCCTCGAGCAATACTGGCCAAAGTGCCACACTGTCTGTCGTCGATACTGTTTCTCTTAAGGTCATTCATACCCTTTCATTCCTGTCAGCATCGGGGGTATCCGTTAGCCCGGATAACAGCCTGATCTACTTTACAGGTTCCTTAACGGCAGCTGCTGGCCCAGGCCTGTTCGTAATCGACGCGACAAGCTTTGAAATAGTTGGAAACTTACCATTCAACAATTTAAATTTTGGCGGTGGACAAATTGCTTTGAGCCCGGATTGCTCCCATGCTTATATTGCCGGCGGCGCTTTCACCTACCCCGGAACCTTCAATGGCAGACTGCTCGTAGTTAAGACTTCTAGCCTCGCTGTGCTGCATACAATAGTTCTTCAGCAAAACAATATGGGAGTTACCGTCAGTCCGGATGGTGAACATGTCTACGCTACCAACGCTAACGGAACCACCGTCTTTCCCAGGTTCGTTGGTAGCGTCTCGATTATTGAAACAAAAACACATAGTGTTCTCCGTCACATTGAGGTCGGAACCAACCCGCATGACATTGCGGTAAGTCCGGATGGCCACCACATCTACATTGCTGCAATGGAATCATTGCAAAGGATCGAGGTAATTGATACCAGGACCAATACTGTGGTCCGTTATGTCCCAATAGGAATAGCATCGTGGGCATTGGCACTGAGTGCGGACGGCAGGTATCTCTGTGCCAGTGAATGGAATGGAGTCAAAGATACCGTGATCGTCGACACTACAACTTTTAATGTACGTCGCATTCCTGGCGGGGGTAACTGTATTAGCGCCGCCATGAGCGCCGACGGCACCCGTGCATACTTCTCCAATTTCAGCGCGAATCAGATTACTGTGCATCCAAACTAAGTATATGGACCGATTGGCAGTAACAAAGAGCAGGATGAACACACTTGCTCCCACAGTTCACCGCATTCCGTTGTGGGAGCGAGCCTGCTCGCGAGAAGCTGACTCAGTGCAAAACCGAGGCAGATTTATTTATCTGGAAACCTCAGACTGTTTAAAAGACACCTGAAGACACGCCTTCCAGGCTACGCAACCTTGCGCCTTTGCCTACAGCTAAGCCAGAATCCGCCGGCTTGTGCGCCTTGGGGGCGGGTTCTATTGTGGGTCGGTCGCTGACTCATTCAGCGATCGGGTTTAGCGACCCGAATCTGTGTAGGCGCACCAGCGCTCCAAAACTCATTGCAAACGATCTGTCTGCAATTGATGTCATGGCGGCTGTGCGTGGGAGACCTTCGGGTCTGCCGGGCGCCTACACCCGGTTCGCTAACCTGCGTCCAGCCGCCACCTTTTCTTGTTTAGCGACAGGTTTTGGTGGCCTCACCTGTAGGAGCTTCACCATGATCAAACCAACGCCCAACCCGCCTGAAACCGACGCCACCTCCCCTTACGAATCCCTCGATTCAAAAAAACTCCACGAAGCCGCCGACCGCGCCCTCGATCATTACCTCTGCCCGCCCGGATCCACGCCGCAGCCCCGTAAAACCCGCGGGATGTATGCCGCGACTGCCGACACCAAAAACGAGGAATTGCTGCTCGATGCCTGCGAAACACTCGCATCGGCCAAGACCATCGCCCATGACTTCGCCCGCCTGTTGCCCGCGCCGCAACGCAGAACCGTGCTGGGCATTGCGCAATTGATCATGCTCGGGGAACTAGCGGTGAATCGGGTGCTGAACAATCTGGAACTGCCGCAGTAGCAGGCCTCAGTGACAAGCCTTTATTGATGTGTTGTGGTGGCTGACGCCTTCGGGAGCAAGCCCCCTCCCACAGGGATCCGGGTCGATCACAAATCTTTGTCCCACCGCCAAACCTGTGGGAGCGGGCTTACCTGCGAAGACTGACTCACAGGCGATACATCGCTTCAGGCAGAAGCAACGCAGAACCGTGCTGGGCATTGCGCAATTGATCATGCTGGGAGAGCTGGCGGTGAATCGGGTGCTGAATAATCTGGAACTGCCGCAGTAGCAGGCCTCAGTGACAAGCCTTTATTGATGTGTTGTGGTGGCTGACGCCTTCGGGAGCAAGCCCCCTCCCACAGGGATCCGGGTCGATCACAAATCTTTGCCCCACCGCCAAACCTGTGGGAGCGGGCTTGCCCGCGAAGACTGACTCACAGGCGATACATCGCTTCAGGCAGAAAAAACCCGCCGTCCCGTTCAACCGGGACGGCGGGTTTTGTCGTTTCAGGCCTTGATCAGACGGTATCCACCTTCAACGAATGATCATTGAGCATGCCGCTGATGATCGTCGCTGTGTCATGCCCGCTGGCAATCATCCCGCCCGCGCCCGGCGTTACGCCGTAGTGGCTGGCGAGGTTGACGCCGGCCAGGTCGATGGTCTGGTTGGGGGTGGCGCCGGCCATGGCGCTGACGTCGATGCTGGTCATCACGGACGCGCCTGTGCCGGTGACGGTGAAGTGCAGATAGTCGTCGAGCGATGCCGTGGTGCCGTTTTCACCTTGCAGCAGTTGCGACAGATCGAGCTTGTCAGTGCCGGGGGTGAAGTCGGTGATGAGGTCGTGGCCGCTGTTGCCCTTGAGCCACTGGAAGGTGTCGGCCCCTGCCCCGCCCGTCATCGTGTTGTTGCCCAGGCCGCCGATCAGCAGATCATCGCCGCCCCCGCCATTAAGGATGTCATTACCCAGACCGCCGTTGATCACGTTGTTATTGTTGTCGCCGGTGAGGGTGTCGTTGAAGTTCGAGCCGACGAGGTTTTCGATGCCGGTCAGGGTGTCGGTCCCGGCGCCAAGGGTGTTTTGCGCGCCAAGCAGGCCAAGGTTGACAGTGACTCCGGCGGTGGCATGCGCATAGCTCGCGGTGTCGATACCGGTGCCGCCGTCCAGCAGGTCGTTGCCCGGGCCGCTGTAGAGCAAGTCATTGCCCGCGCCGCCATGCAATTCGTTGTTGCCGGAACCGGCGGTGAGCACATCGTTACCGTCACCGGCATTGATGATGTTGTTACCGGTGCCGGCCACCAGAATGTCATCCCCCGCTGTGCCGGTGAGCGTGTGGCCATCCTGATAGCTGATGGTCACGGCGGCGGTGTCGCTGCCGCCGTGGTTGTCATTGGCGGTGTAGGTGCCGTGGTAGTCCGGGGTGATGTCATGCGCCCCGGCGTAGTTGAGGGTCATGGTCAGCTGGTAGTTTTCCGACCCGTTGGCGTTACCACCTGTTGGGTTGGTGATGTTGGTGATGTGGATCTGGTAAACGCCGTCCGACGTCGCGGTGAGGGTTTGCCCGTCCGCCAGCGCAATGTACGCGCCACCGTTGATCGAGTACTCCATGCTGACGTTACCGGCCGCCAGGTTGTGATCCAGATTGAGGGTTTCGCCCTGGCGCAGGTTGACGGTGATGCGATCTTCATCGTTGGCGTTGCTGTTGCTCACCCCACCGAGGTAGCCGCTGACCACCAGCACGGCGGTCATGGTTGCCGCGTTGGCCGAGAACGCATTGCGCACGTTGGCCAGGTTCTGGTTGGCGGCGTTGTTGGCATTGGTGCCGGTGAAGCTGATCGCGCCGGTGCCGGTGAAGTCCGCCGCTTTCGAGATCCAACCGGTGTTGAAACTGGTTGGCGTCGCGTTGAGGGTATCGCCGTTCGGATCGGTGTCGTTGGCCAGCAACAGTTCACCCGGCACGACGATGTTGCTCGACAGCACGTTGGTGATGACGTGGTCGTCCGCCGCCACTGGTGGCGCGTTAGGGATCACTTTCACGGTCAGCGTCGAGCTGGCGAGGTCGCCGTCGTTGTCACTGACGGTGAACCCGATGTTCTCGGTGATCACCACGGCGGTGGTTTTTTGCGAGGTGTAGGTGTATTCGCCAGTATCGAGGTTGATCAGCAGCGTGCCGCTGTTGTTGGTGGCGATGCTCAGCGTGTTGTTCACGGTGTTGAAAGTGCCGTGGTTGACGCCGCCGCTTGGCACCAGTGAGCCTTGGCCGCCGTTGGCCTTCGGATCGTAGGTGTACGTGGTGCCGTCGACCACGATGGATTTGATGAAGCCGCCATCAGCACCAAAAGTACCGCCCTCGCCCAGCAACGAACCAGTGACCGGCGCGCCTTGCACGGTGCCCGAGAGCACCGAGTTGAGCTGGTTGAGATCGGTGACCACCACCGCGTTGGTGTTGGTGTGGCTGATGCCGTCGTAGGCCAGCGGATCGAGGTTGGCGTTGCTCACGCCACTGCCCAGACCGATCGCGTAGTTCTTGATGTTGTTGGCATCGAGGAAGTTTTTCAGCGCGGCTTCGTCGGCAGCGTTGATGTCGCCCTCGTTGGGTTTGCCGTCGGAGAAGAAGTAGCCGACGTTCTGCGCCCCGGTGAGTTTGCCCGAGGTGTTGAACGCAGTTTGCATCACCGCCACGGCGGCATCGTAGTTGGTACCGCCGCCGGCGGTGAGGCCGGCGAGAATGGTTTTGGCCGTGGCCACATCCACCCACACCGAGGTGCGGTCGGTGGCGTTGCTGCTGAAGGTGACGAGCTGCACTTTCACATCGCCCAGATCATCGTACTTGTCGAGCAAGGCGCTGATCGCCTGCTTGGCCAGCGCCAGCCGCGACAGGCCCGGCACGCCGGAGGCGTCGGCCATACTGCCGGAGATGTCGAGAACGATCAGCAGGTTGGAATCGATTTCCACCGCCGCCACCGAGCGATCCGAGGCCACGGCTTTGGGCACGTCATCGACGATGTTGACGACGAGGGTGCTGGTGGTGCTGTTACCCAGTGCATCGGTGGCTTTGTAGGTAAAACTTTCGCTGAGAGTGTTCGGCCCGTCGTTGGCGTTCGGCGAAGTTTTCGGTGACGAGGTCAGCGTGTAGGTGTAGGTGCCGTCGGCGTTGAGCTGAATCTGCCCATAGGTGCCGGTGGCGCTGCCGACCAGGGTGTAGGTGATCGCGCCAGCGCCGCCGGTAACCGCACCCACCAGGGTGCCGGTGGCGGTTTCGCCGGTGTTGCTCGGGTCGCTGCCGGTGACTGTACCGGGGGCCAGATCCGCGCCGTCCTTGGTCAGGTCGAGCGCTTTTTCATAGACCGTCACGTCCTGATCGACCGAAGCCACGAGTTTGCTGTCGGCGACGTTGATGGTGAGGGTCGTGGTGCTCTCATCGCCGTCGC
The DNA here is from genome assembly GCF_900187585.1 of Pseudomonas sp. Irchel 3E19. NCBI lineage: Bacteria > Pseudomonadati > Pseudomonadota > Gammaproteobacteria > Pseudomonadales > Pseudomonadaceae > Pseudomonas > Pseudomonas sp. Irchel 3E19. Next base: position 138,201 of record NZ_FYDT01000005.1, on the reverse strand, counting down.
TGTCGCGGATGGTGTAGGTGAAGGTGTCGGTGGCGCCCGGTGGGCTGACCGAGTTCGGGTTGCTGTGATAAACGGCGTTGCCCGCCGCGTCCAGGGTCAGGTAACCGTAGGCGCCGTTGATGTTGCTGTTGAGGCCGCCGACGGCCGAGGTGCCGGTGTTGCTGCCCGCGCGCACGCCGACCACCGAGGCCGCGCCATCGGCACCGCTGATGTCGTTGCCCAGCACGCTGACATTGACCGTGCCACCCTCCGCCACCGAGCCGGTGTCGGGTTTGGCGGTCGGCAGGTCATCGACGATGTTGACGTTGATCTGACCGCTGGCGGTGCTGCCGTCGGTGTCGGTCGCCACCACGTTGAAGTTCTCGGTGATGCTGTTGGCGCCGTTGGCATTCGGATGGGTTTCGTTATCCACCAGGGTATAGCTGTAGCTGACCACGCCGGTCGCCGGGTTGTAACCGGTGATGGTGAACGTGCTGCCCAGCGGCGAAACAACAGATTGCGGGAAGCCTGCGGCCACACCATTGGTGACCACGGCAATACCGCCGACGGTGAGGGTTTGCAGACCATCAAGCGCGGTGACGGTGAAGGTGCCGCTTTGGGTCAGCGCCGGGGTGTCAGGGCTGGTACCGTCGCTGAGGTTTTTCTCGTAGACGGTGAGTTCGCCGCCATTCACATCGAGACCGTTGAGCACCACCGGATCATCGTTGTTATGGATATTCAGCACCAGGTTGGCGGTGCTGGTGTCGCCATCGGCATCGGTCAGCGTGTAAGTGAAGGTTTCAGTGCCGTTGCCACCGCCGTGCAGGGCTTTAAAGTCGGCGTCGCTGCTGTCCAGGGTGTAGGTGTAAGTGCCGTTGGCGTTCAGCACCAAGGTGCCGTAAGTGCCGACGACCGTGGCAGGCGTGATAGGCCCGGCATTCGGACCGGTCGCGACCGCGTCCGCGCCTTGCACGTCGTTGGTCAGCACGTTGCCGGTCAGCGTCAGTTGGGTTTCCGAAGCGCTGCTGGCGTTGCTGTCATTCACCGCTTTCGGCACGTCATCAACGATGCTGACGACGAGGGTGCTGGTGACGACGTTGCCCAGTGAATCGGTGGCCTGATAAGTGAAGGTTTCGGTCAGGGTATTGGCACCGTCGTCGGCATGCGGCGTGGTGCTCGCTGGCGATGTCAGCGTGTAGGTGTAGGTGCCGTTGGGGTTGAGGACGATCTGCCCGTAGTTGCCGGTGGCACTGCCGACCAGCGCATAGCTGATCGCGCCGACGGCGCCAGTCACCGAGCCGACCAGCGTGCCGGACGCCGTTTCGCCCGTGTTGGTCGGGTCGCTGCCGGTGACGGTGCCAGGGGCCAGATCGGCGCCGTCCTTGGTCAGGTCGAGGGCTTTCTCAAAGACAGTGACGTCGGTGTCGCTGGTTGCGTACAGCTTGCTGTTGGCGACATCAATGGTGATGGTGGTGGTGCTTTCATCGCCGTCGGAATCGCGCACGGTGTAGGTGAACACATCCACCGCGCCCGGGCCGTTCACCGCATTTGGGTTGCTGTGATAGACGGCGTTGCCGTTGGCATCGAGGGTCAGGTAGCCGTAGGTGCCGTTGATGTTGCTGTTGAGGCCGCCGATGGCCGAGGTCGAGGTATCCGCGCCGGCGCGCACGCCGACTACTGCGCCCGTGACGGCCGGGCCGTCGGCGCCGCCGATGTCGTTGTCCAGCACATTGCCGCTGACGGTGCCGCCCTCCGCCACCGACGCCGCGTCGGAATAAGCACTCGGCAGATCATCGACGATGTTGACGTTGATCTGGCCGCTGGCGGTGCTGCCGTCAGTGTCCGTGGCGACGACGTTGAAGTTCTCGGTGATGCTGTTGGCGCCGTTAGCGTTCGGATGAGTTTCGTTGTCGACCAGGGTGTAGCTGTAGCTGACCACGCCGGTCGCCGGGTTGTAGCCCGTGATGGTCAGCGTACTGCCCAGCGGCGTGACGATCGATTGCGGGAAGCCTGCGGCCACGCCACCAGTGACCACATTGATGCCGCCCACCGTCAGGGTTTGCAAGCCGTCGAGGGCGGTCACGGTGAAAGTGCCGCTCTGCGTCAGCGCCGGGGTGTTGGGGCTGGTGCCGTCGCTGAGGTTTTTCTCGTAAACGGTGAGTTCGCCACCGTTCACATCGAGGCCGTTGATGATCACCGGGTCGTCGTTGTTGTGGATCTGCAAAACCAGATTCGCGGTGCTGGTGTCGCCATCGGAATCAGTGATGGTGTAGGTGAAGTTCTCTGTGCCATTGCCGCCGCCGTGCAGATTTTTGAAGTCGGCGTCGCTGGTGTTCAGCGTGTAGGTGTAAGAGCCGTTGGCGTTGAGTACCAGCGTGCCGTAAGTCCCGTTGAACGTGCCAGCGGTGACCGGGCCAGTGGTTACGCGGTCGGCGCCTTCTACGTCGTTGGTCAGGACGTTGCCAGTCAGGGTCAGCTGGCTTTCCGAAGCGGTAGTTGGGTTGCTGTCGTCCACGGCTTTTGGCAGATCGTCGACGATGTTCACGTCGAGTGTCGCGTTGGCGGTGGTGCCGTTGTCATCCACCACGGTCACAGCGAACTGCTCAGGCAGGTTGTTCGCGCCGTTAGCGGTGGGATGGGCTTCGTTGTCGATCAGGGTGTAGCTGTAGCTGACCACGCCGGTGGTGGCGTTGAAACCAGTGATGGTCAGCGTGCTGCCCAGTGGCGTGGTGACCGATTGCGGGAAGCCTGCGGCCACGCCGTTGGTCACCACGGCAATGCCGCCGACGGTCAGCGTGGTGACGCCATCCAGCGCGGTGATGGTGAACGTGCCGCTTTGGGTCAGCGCGGTGGCATCCGGTGTGCTGCCGTCGCTGAGGTTTCTCTCGTAAACGGTGAGTTCGCCACCGTTCACATCCAAGCCGTTGATGATCACCGGGTCGTCATTGTTGTGGATCTGCAAAACCAGATTCGCGGTGCTGGTGTCGCCATCGGAGTCGGTGATGGTGTAGGTGAAGTTCTCGGTGCCGTTGCCGCCGCCGTGCAGGTTTTTGAAGTCGGCGTCGCTGGTGTTCAGCGTGTAGGTGTAAGTGCCGTTGGCGTTGAGTACCAGCGTGCCGTAAGTCCCGTTGAACGTGCCAGCGGTGACCGGGCCAGTGGTTACGCGGTCGGCGCCTTCTACGTCGTTGGTCAGGACGTTGCCAGTCAGGGTCAGCTGGCTTTCCGAAGCGGTAGTTGGGTTGCTGTCGTCCACGGCTTTTGGCAGGTCGTCGACGATGTTCACGTCGAGCGTCGCGTTGGCGGTGGTGCCGTTGTCATCCACCACGGTCACGGCGAACTGCTCTGGCAGGTTGTTCGCGCCGTTGGCGGTTGGATGGGCTTCGTTGTCGATCAGGGTGTAGCTGTAGCTGACCACGCCGGTGGTGGCGTTGAAACCAGTGATGGTCAGCGTGCTGCCCAGTGGCGTGGTGACCGATTGCGGGAAGCCTGCGGCCACGCCGTTGGTCACCACGGCAATGCCGCCGACGGTCAGCGTGGTGACGCCATCCAGCGCGGTGATGGTGAACGTGCCGCTTTGGGTCAGCGCGGTGGCATCCGGTGTGCTGCCGTCGCTGAGGTTTTTCTCGTAAACGGTGAGTTCGCCACCGTTCACATCCAAGCCGTTGATGATCACCGGGTCGTCATTGTTGTGGATCTGCAAAACCAGATTCGCGGTGCTGGTGTCGCCATCGGAGTCGGTGATGGTGTAGGTGAAAT